>CAMTVV010000132.1:0-36909 GCA_947085305.1 uncultured Nitrospiraceae bacterium | reverse complement strand
CCTGGTGAATCCGTACACCCTCAAGACAATCATCAAAGATGCCGGTCTCACCGATGAGGAATTCAAAAAACTTCTTTAGAGAACAGAGGGCTTCGATCAACCTATCATCTGCTTATGGCGAAGTTGCTGGTGTCGTTATACAGAAAATCCGGGACGTGTCCCTCTCAGGCCACAAAGCAATACAATCCATTGCCAGAGCCGAAGGTATATCACCTAACTTATACACTATCAAGGTTTGCAGGGAGCATTACCGAAGAGCCGTGTGTGGGAAATCTGCAAGCACGGTTCTGTGAGGGGGCGTTAAGATGCTTCCAATGGTTGAATGGCGAATGGATTTCCGACCTTGATAAGAAAGAAAAAAAGAAATATGAGGCATATGCCCGCTATAGCCTGAACAAACAAAGGCGGATCAATATCCGAATGACTGAGCGAGATTTAAAGAAAATTCGGGCTAAAGCAATCGAAGAGGGGATACCATATCAATTTCTGATTTCGATGCTCATTCACAAGTTTAACGAAGGGAAAATTGCCTTCAGTAAAAAGAGGCATGCCTGACAACGCGCTTTCCGCTCCGCAAAGAAGAGAAGCTAAGAAAGAAAGAGGCGGTCGGGATTTTCCCGACCGCCTCTTTCTGAACGAATCGCTGTTAAGCGACTTTTCTCTTAATACATCCCTTCCATGCCGCCGCCGGGCATTGAAGGCATCTTTTTTTCCTCTTCCGGAAGGTCCGCGACCATCACGGATGTGGTCAGCATAAGAGAAGCGACGGAGGATGCATTCTGAAGCGCGGTTCTGGTGACCTTTGTGGGGTCGATGATACCCGCCTTTATCATGTCCACATACTCTTCATTCTGGGCATCAAACCCGTAATTCACTTCCTTTGACTCTTTTACTTTTTCTACAACCACCGAGCCCTCTACCCCGGCATTGTTCACAATCTGCCTTATGGGCTCTTCCATGGCTTTCATCACGATATTTACCCCCATCTTCTGGTCATGGTTATCCAGTTTCATGCCCTTCAGTGCAGAGAGGCACCTGAGAAAGGCAACGCCGCCTCCGGGAACGATTCCCTCTTCCACCGCAGCCCGTGTGGCATGGAGGGCATCTTCTACTCTGGCCTTTTTCTCCTTCATTTCGGTTTCTGTGGCTGCGCCCACATTAATCACCGCAACGCCGCCCACAATCTTTGCTAGACGCTCCTGGAGCTTTTCGCGGTCATAATCGGACGTGGTTTCCTCTATCTGGGCCTTAATCTGTTTAACCCTGCCCTGGATCTTCGCTGGGTCGCCTGCGCCCTCAACGATAGTGGTATTTTCCTTATCAATGGAGATCTTCTTTGCTCTTCCGAGGTCTGAGAGTTTGATGCTCTCCAGTTTGATGCCGAGATCCTCGGATATCATAGTGCCGCCGGTGAGGATCGCGATGTCTTCAAGCATTGCCTTTCTTCTGTCTCCAAATCCGGGCGCCTTTACCGCGCAGACCTGGATTGTTCCGCGGAGCTTGTTCACCACAAGGGTCGCAAGGGCTTCGCCTTCTACGTCCTCAGAGAGGATGAGGAGGGGCTTGCCCATCTTTGCGGTCTGCTCCAGTATGGGGAGAAGGTCCTTCATGTTCGAAATCTTCTTCTCATTTATGAGGATAAATACATCTTCGAGGTTGCACTCCATCCTTTCGGGATCGGTAATGAAGTAAGGGGAGATGTAACCACGGTCAAACTGCATGCCTTCCACAACGTCCAGCGTGGTTGCCATGCTCTTTGCCTCTTCAACAGTAATGACGCCGTCTTTTCCGACCTTGTCCATGGCTTCTGCGATGAGTTCACCGATGGATGGGTCGTTATTAGCCGAGATGGTCCCGACCTGGGCAATCTCCCTCTTGTCCACTACCGGCTTGCTGATCTTTTTCAGCTCCTCAAGGACTACTTCCACTGCCTTTTCAATGCCTCTTTTGAGATCCATGGGATTTGCCCCTGCCACCACATTCTTGATTCCCTCGCGGTAAATGGCATGGGCAAGGACGGTTGCTGTTGTGGTCCCGTCGCCGGCCACATCCGAAGTCTTGGATGCTACCTCCCTCACGAGCTGGGCGCCCATGTTTTCCCAGGGGTCCTTCAGCTCTATTTCCTTTGCAACAGTAACGCCGTCTTTGGTAATGGTGGGCGCGCCGTACTTCTTGTCGAGGATCGCGTTCCTTCCCTTTGGGCCAAGGGTTGCCTTGACCGCGTTGGTAAGGATGGTAACGCCGCTGAGTATCGCTCTCTGTGCTGCTTCATCGAATAAGAGTTGTTTCGCCATGTTCGCCTCCTTTATTTTTCTACAATTCCCAGGATATCTTCTTCCCTGATAATCAGGTACTCCACATCATCCATGGTCACCTTTGAGCCGGAATACTTGTCGAAAAGCACTGTATCCCCGACCTTAACCGAGATGGGCTGGAGCTTGCCGTCCTCAGTGACCCTGCCCGGACCCACTGCCACGACCTCGCCTTTCTGCGGTTTCTCCTTTGCCGTGTCAGGGATATAGAGACCCCCCGCAGTTTTTTCGGCCTCTTCAGAGTATTTTACCAGCACTCTGTCTCTCAACGGTTTAAACTTCATAGCAAATCTCCTTTCTTGAAATAAGATATATTAGTGTTATTAGCACTCGACTGGGACGAGTGCTAATATAATGGTTTGAAGCTGTTTATGGCAAGGTCTTATTACGGCAGGAATTTGAGAAAAAGAGAAAATATCTACTGATTTCTTCTGTTATCTCTGATTTTCAAAGATTATTGGTTTAATTCTCCTTTTCTTTTCTCGATGAAGTTGTTTATGGCCTCATTATAGAAGTCTCCTGTGCTCCTGACTTCCGCGGACACACGGGCTTCATAGAGTTTGAGACCTTCTTTTAATTCTGATGCGAATGCGCTGTGGAAAGTATCATTTTTTATGGCGTTGTCCACCTTTGCCTTGCTGTAAAGATATATATCAGAAAGTATTGTCCTGGCCAGTCTCTTTGCTTTTTCCACTACTTCACTTGTCTCAGACGGCTGTGGCTGAGCAAAGGGCTGCCGGGGTTTTTCTTCGACCGGCGCTGTTCTTGTTTCCCCGGCCTTTACTGTTTCCTCAATAGGTTTTTCGGCCTCCTGGGAAGTGGCTGCGGCCTTCTCAGGAACCCCCTTCAGGGCGTTTATTTTCTTGATGAGCATCTCTTCTACCTGGTGTTTCTCAATGTAACTGTCTGCGCCGTGGAGGGACTGGGGTTGCCGGCGGTACTTGTTCTCATCATAGATAGATTCGATAAGGATTACCTTCATATCCCTGGTCTCGGGCCTGCTCTTTAACCTCCGGCATACCTCAAATCCGTAGATCTTTGGTATTGAAACGCCGAGCACTGCAAGAAAGGGCAACTCTTTTGTGGCATTTACCAGGGCTGCTATCCCGTCCGAAACAGTAAAAACCTTGTAACCGTCAGCGGTGAGGACCGTCTTAATCTTCTCCAGGACCGAAGGATCCTCGTGGGCCGCAAGCACTGTGTTCTTATCCAGGGGTCTCACCCTGGGCGCGGGTCTCCTGACCAGCAGAACGGTGCTGCATTTCGGGCACTTAAAGCGTGTGCCTTCAGGAGCTATCTTCTCATCGGCGACCTTCAGTTTCACCTTGCATCTTGGACATATTACGACCACTCCTTCACCCTCCTTCTCGTCGCCCAGAGTTTAATGGTAATCAGGCCAAAAAGAAAACCGCCGACATGGGCAAACCAGGCAACACCGCCATGGCCCGCCAGTCCAGTTGTCATTATACCACTGACAAGCTGTATAATAGCCCAAAAACCGATAACAATCAAGGCAGGCACTCTTATCACCTGCCAGAAAAATCCCAGTATCACGATCGTATGGACACGGGCCCGTGGGAAAAGCAGGAGATAGGCGCCCAGAATGCCTGATACCGCCCCACTGGCTCCGATCATCGGAATCCGGGAAGCAGGCTCGGTCAGCGCGTGCGCATAGGCGGCGACGATCCCTGCGGCAAGGTAAAAAAGAAGGAACCTGAAATGACCGAGCCTGTCTTCTATGTTATTGCCGAAGATCCAGAGATAGAGCATATTGCCGCCGAGATGGAAAAGCCCGCCGTGAAGGAACATTGAGGAAAAGACTGTGGCAAAGGGATGGATAGGCTGGGTCTTCTCAAACGTCAACAGGTTGTGGGGAATTGCGCCGTAATAGTAAACAATTTTCTGTTCCCCTGCGGGCGAGAAAAGTCCCCAGAGATAGAGGGCGGCATTCAGAACTATTATCCCGATGGTGACAAAGGGGAAGATATTTGTGGGATTATCGTCTCTGTAGGGGATCAACCGCCTTTACCCTGGAAGGCTCCTCTCATGCCAATTCAACCTTTACCGCGTCTACAGGCGATTCACCGTTCAGGGAAGGGTGCGTCAACGCATTTACGTTGGCGTGGGGGAAATGCGCCGGCGCAAATACCGCGCCTTCAGGCATTTCATCCGAGATCATCGCCTTCAGATATACTTCTCCCCTTCTGGACCTTACCTTCACGTACCCATCATCATGTATCCTGTATTTCTTTGCATCAGCAGGGTTTATCTGCAGGTACGCATCGGAGACGACCGAGCCGAGGTTCTTCGAAAGAACCGACAGGGCGCCTGAGTGCTGCAACAGGTCCGAAGTGATGAGAAGAAGAGGATACTCTTCGTCCGGCTTCTCCGAGATCTTTTGCTCCACAGGATTGAAGGAGAGAACCTCTTCCCCTGCCGGGCCCGCTGCAACGAGATCCATAATTGCTTCCCTGATTTCAGAAAGATCTTTTTCTCCCAGGTCCCTGTTCATCATCCTTGCCAGGTTCCTGAATATCTTCCAGTCAGGCACTGACTGCCCGGTTTCCGGCAGGAGTTTGGGGACCTCCAGGACATTGCCGGTGGAAGACATAAAGATGCCGTCTTTTTCTCCCCAGCTGCTGGCCGGGAGGACCACATCGGCAAGTTTTGCGGTATCGGTGAGGATTATATCCTGCACCACGAGGAACTCAAGTCCCTTCAGCGACTTTTCTACGGCCGAGACATTCTTGAAGGTGACCAGGGGGTTTTCTCCCATCATATAAAGGGCCTTTACCGCGCCGGGCTGGTACAGCATTTCATGGGCGTCCTTCCCTCCGGAGAGGGGTCTCACGCCGACCTTCCACATGCCGAGGGTATTGGAATACTCGGCAGGTATCTGGAGGGTCTCAGGTGCATCCCCCATGAGCAGGACAAGATTTGCTGCAGCAAGAAGGGTGTTCATCCCCTTTGTATTTTCAGAGGCCCCTGACGTCAGGGTTAAGAGCCTGTTCTTTGCAGCTGAATATGACCTCGCCAGATGAACGATCTCTTCTTCGGAAAGGCCGGTGAGTTCGGCAACAGCCGGGGGCGTAAAGTCTGCAAGGCTCTTCACCAGGGCTTCATAATTCGGTATGGTAAGGTCTTTGTCCTCCATGAGGACTTCTTCATCCAGGTCGTAAAGTTTTTCGTCAAGGATCACCTTTGCAATGCCGTTGAGAAGTGCGATGCCCGAGCCGGGTTTAATCTGGAGCCATGAGGAGCTGTTCCGCGCAAGCTTTGTCTCCTTCGGGTCTGCAACAACAAGCTGGGCGCCATTGTTCCTCGCCTTGATAAAATTAAGCCCCCACACAGGCAGGGTGGAAGTGATATCTGATTCCACTACCAGGATAAAGTCAGCGTTCAGCGGAGCATCCCACCGGATCGGGTGGAAGTCAATACCAAAGGCCATTTCCATTGCCTTTTGTGCCTTTGCATACCCGAACCGGGCTGCTGAATCGATGTTATCTGTTCCGATGACCTCCCTCATGAAGCGCTGCAGCATGTAATTGTCTTCCATGGTGCACCTCTGTGAGCCTATGGCGCCGATGCCCGAGGGGCCGTATTTCTCTTTTATGGACTGGAGGCTCTTTGCGATATACTCAAGCACCTCTTCCCAGGTTGCCTTAACCAGAGTTCCGTTCTTTCTGATCATGGGAGTGGTCAATCTGTTTTCGGAATAGATGTAATCGAACCCGAACCTGCCCCTGCTGCAGAGGTCTCCATCGTTTATTCCGATACCCTGTTTCCCTCTTGCCCGTACAATCCTGCCGTCCCTAAGGCCGAGGTTTGTAGTGCAGCCGCAGCCGCAGTACGGGCAGGCGATTGCCTTTTCATCGAGGAACCATACCCTTGACCTGAACCGATAGGGTTTGCTTCCCAGAGCGCCCACGGGGCATGCGTCGATGCACTGGCCGCAGAATTCGCAGTCAAGGGTTTCCTCAAAGGCGGGACTTATCTTCGATTTGAAGCCCCTGCCGAGAAGGTTTATGGCGCCGACGCCCTGATGATCGTAGCAAACCCTTACGCACTTGCCGCAAAGGATACACCTGTTAGGGTTTCTTTCCACAAGGGGTGCGGCAATGCTTTCAGGCTCGTGTTTTCTCTCTCCGACAAACCTTGACTCTGAAGGCCCGTATTTGAATGCAAGGTCCTGGAGCTGACATTCCCCGGCCTTGTCGCAGATCGGACAGTCGAGGGGGTGGTGTATGAGCAGGAATTCGAGAACGGTCTTCCTCGCCTTATGAAGTTTCGGTGTTTCCGTTTGCACTATCATGCCGTTCTCGGCAGGGGTGGAACAGGCGGCAAAAAGCCTTTTCTGTCCTTCCACTTCCACGATGCAAAGCCTGCAGCCGCCATAAGGTCTGAGCCTCTTGTCATAACAGAGGTTCGGAATATAGATGTCGCTTTCCCTGGCAGCCTGGAGGATTGTGCTTCCCGCTTCAACCTTTACTGTTTTTCCATTTATCTTAAGTTCTATCATTTTTCTTATTCCTCCTTTCCCGCAAGCGCCTCGACCTGCTTGTTACTCAGCGCCTCCTGGTCAGGGAGGTTCCTGAGGGTCTCACGCATGCTCAGGGGACCGATCTTCACCGAATCGAACTTGCAGACCTCGTAGCATGACCTGCACTGGATGCAGAGGGGCTGATCGATACGGTGAGGCACCTTCTTCTCCCCGGAAATCGCACTCTGGGGACATACCTTCTTGCACTGCCCGCACGCCTTGCACTTCTCTTCATCGATATAGAATGTGCAGAGGTCCTTGCAGACACCGGTCTTGCACCATTTTTCATTAATGTGGGACTCATACTCATCCCTGAAATATTTTATCGTTGTCAGGACAGGGTTGGGCGCGGTCTGCCCAAGGCCGCAGAGGGAAGTGGCGATTATGTCGAGAGACATATCCCCGAGGAGTTCAATATCGCCCTCGTTTCCCTTTCCCTCAGTTATCTTCGTGAGGAGATCAAGCATCACCGTGGTGCCGATCCTGCAGGGAGGGCATTTGCCGCATGATTCCTCGGCAGTGAACTCAAGGAAGAATTTTGCGACACTCACCATGCAGTTCAGGTCATTCATAACGACCATTCCGCCGGAGCCCACAATTGCGCCTGTCTGGACAATATCTTCATAGGTCACCGGGGTATCAAGGAGATGCTCGGGAATGCAGCCTCCGGAAGGTCCTCCCAACTGGACAGCCTTGAATTTCCTCTTGTTAGGGATTCCGCCCCCGATGTCATAAATGATCTTTCTGAGAGGGATGCCCATGGGCACCTCGATCAATCCGATGTTGTTGATGGCGCCGCTCAGGGCAAAGACCTTTGTGCCGGTGGATTTTTCTGTTCCGAGGCTTCTGTACCAGTCAGCGCCGTTCAGTATTATTTGGGGGATATTTGCATAGGTTTCGACGTTGTTCAGGACTGAAGGCTTGTCCCAGAGTCCCTTCTGGGCAGGGAAGGGCGGCCTCGGTCTCGGCATTCCCCGTTTCCCCTCGATGGACCGCATCAGCGCTGTTTCCTCACCGCAGACAAACGCGCCCGCGCCCAGATAGATCTCGATATCGAGATTGAAACCAGCGCCCAGGATGTTGTCGCCCAGGAGACCGTATTCTTTTGCCTGGTCTATGGCGAGCTGCAGACGGTGAACGGCAAGGGGATACTCAGCCCTCACATAAATATATCCTTTATTCGCTGCGATGGCCTTTGCGCCGATGATCATTCCCTCAAGAACAACGTGGGGGTCCGCCTCCATGATGCTTCTGTCCATGAATGCGCCCGGGTCTCCTTCATCACCATTGCAGAGGATAAATTTCTGGTCTCCCTTCACCTTTGCACACAACTCCCACTTCAACCCTGTAGGGAAGCCTGCGCCTCCCCTTCCCCGGAGCCCGGATCTCTTCAACTCGTCGATCACCTGTTCCGGGGTCATCTCGGTCAGGGCCTTTGCCGCTGCCTGATACCCGTCCCGGGCAATGTAGTCCTCTATCTTCTCCGCATCCACAAGTCCTTTGTTCCTCAATGCCCTGAGAACCTGAAGGCTGAAGAACGGAATATCCTTCATTAACGGGATGATCTGCTTCTTCACCGGCTCCTTGTACATAAGCCGTTCCACAGGCCTTCCCTTTATGAAATGTTCCTCCACGATAAGGGGAACATCTTTGACTGTAACCTTTTCGTAAAAGATATCTTCCGGATAGACCGTCATAACAGGACCCTCTGCGCAGAAGCCGTTACAGCCTGTGAGAACTACGTTTATCTCATTGTCGAGACCTCTATTCTTAAGCTCTTCATCAAGAGCGTTCTTGAGCTTCAGACTGCCGCCGGCGATACAGCCGGTGCCTCCACACAACATGACACTGGCGCGGTACTGTTCCATCTCTCCTCCGTTATTAGCTCATGGCTCGTGGCTGATTGCTCTTAGCGACGGAAGTCTGCGAGCTATGAGCTATGACCTATTCTTAATATGCTGTTTCACTGCCCATGACAAGGGCAGAGTCCTGAACAATCCGGCCGTTCAGAACATGTTCTGTGAATATTTTCCGAATCTTTTCTTCATTGAGCTCCACATATTTTACAGGGGCTTCATTGATAATATCGACAGTGGCCATGGGTTCCTTGCTGCAGAGCCCGGCGCATCCCGAAGTAGTCGCGATCACATCCACCACCTTATTTGTGTTTATCTCATCAAGCAATGCCTCCATCACCTTCCTTGCCCCCGCAGCGATGCCGCAGGTTCCCATGTGGACCGTGACCTTTGCCCGGTAGCCGCCCTCTCTCAGGGTGAGCATTGCCTTGTGGTCCTCCTTGATTCTCTTAAGATCTTCTATGGTCAATCTGCCCATATCTGCCTCCTATTCATAGTCTTTCAGCAATTCATGCGCGTTGACTGCGTTCAGAGAGCCATGATAATCCTTGTCCACAACAACCACCGGCGCCAATCCGCATGCGCCGAGGCACCGCACAGTTTCGAGGGAGAACTTCTTGTCTTCGGTGATTCCCCCCACACTGATGGCAAGCCCTTCACTTAATTTCTTCACGATCTCCTCAGCACCCTTTACATAGCACGCCGTTCCGAGGCAAACGCGGATATTGTGTTTTCCCTTCGGCTTCATGGTGAAGAAGGAGTAGAACGACACAACCCCATGCACTTCGCTCACCGGAAGTTTCAGTCCCTTCGCTATATGTCTCTGCACGGAAGGAGGCAGGAAGCCGATGATCTCCTGGGCCTCCTGAAGCACGGGGATGAGACTGCCCGGCTTTTTCCTGTATTTCTTTATAATGGAATCGAGTTCTCTCGCCATCTCCTCAGTATACTCTTCGGTCGGGGGAGTCTCGGCGGCCCGTCCCGCTTTTTTGTATTCCAGGGCTCTCTGGGTGATCTCGATAAGGAGGGCAGGGGAAAAAGGCTTGGGAAGATAATCAAGGATCCTTAAGCTGAGGGCTTCTTTGATACTTTCCTGGGATGGGAAGCCGGTGATGACCACGATACCTGTGTCAGGCCTGGAATTCCTTATCCACCGGATAAGTTCGAGACCGTCGATATCAGGCATCTTCAGGTCGGTAATCACAAGATCAAAGCTGTCCCCGCCGAGTTTGGCAATGGCTTCAACGCCGTTTAACGCGCTTTCAACAGCATACCCTTCCGGAGTCAGGATGCGTTCACAGCTCTTGACAACAACAGGTTCATCGTCCACAACGAGTATTCTGCCTGCCATTCCTTTTTCCCCTCCTTGAAACCTTGTTTTATATAATAAATAAATAATCTGTTCTTTATCAAGCCGTCCATGCCCGCGAAACAGACCTGAAAGTTGCGATACAAAATAACATTACGGGCGTCAGAAGTGAGAACCCTTTATGTTTTCTTTATGTCATGGAGCGCCTCTCTCACCGCAGCGATGAGGGTATCCGGCGTGAAGGGTTTTTCGATATAGTTGTACGCCCCCAGGCGCGTCGCCTCTTCAGCATGCTCCACGGTGCTATACCCGGTTATCATGATCACCTTTGCTTCAGGCTGCATCTCCTTCATGGTCATGAGGAATTCCATGCCGTCCATATCGGGCATCTTCAGGTCCGTGAGAATGAGGGCATAATGTTTTTCCCGGGTCAGCCTCAGCCCGTCGGCGCCATTTGCGGCGACGTCCACCTCATATCCTTCAGGCGCTAAACATTTCCTGCAACTAATTCGTACGATCTCTTCGTCATCGATCACAAGGATCTTCGTTTTGCTCATGCAGTTGCCTCCCTGCTAAATTAAATCAAAAGGGTTCAAGGATTCAAGTGGCCGAGTGTTTAAAGAGCCGACTGCCTTTACTTGATCCCCTGAACTCTCGAACCCCCGGCAGCTCTCAATCATCCTTTCAGCCCCCTGTCAATATCTTTCCGTATGAGCTTCAACACTTCCGGTGAATTTATCGGGACCTCTTCCAGCTCTTTCCTGATCACCCGGGTGTCCATCCAGTACGTGTAGCCATCTTTTTTATAGGTGAAGAGAACATCAACCCCTGGGTTACCCGCTAGCAGCACCATAATGGTGGCTCCGATGTCGCCAAGGGGTTTTCTGTCTATGTGGCTGCTCCTGAAACTCACCGAGACAATGGCGCCCTTTCCCTTTTCCGATGCCATGGAAAAGCGCCCCTCACATTCTTCCGCTGCCTGCTTGAGGAACGGCAAGCCAAGGCCAACCCTTCTTACAGTCCTGGTGGTGAAAAAAGGATCGGTCACCTTCTGTATTGTCTCTTTATCCATCCCCCTTCCATTGTCCCTTATCTCGAGGGTGAGGAGATCGTTTTTTGTATCTTCATCCACGGTGATCTCAACCCTGTCTGCCCCGGCAGCAACTGAGTTTTCCGCAATATCGAGGATATGCAGGGATAAGTCTTCCATTCCGTCAATCCCAGGAGAGCGTGCGGCCATCCACATTCTTGAACGCCTGACGCATCTCGTGCAGGGATGGTTCCCTCATGGTAAACGTTGTGATCCTTCTGCCGATGTCTTTCACGTAATGGGCGTCGGAAAAAGAAACCCAGGGAAAACTCTTCAGCCCCTGAAAGGCGGTTTCCGCTTCATTCCTGCTGATACGCGGAGAGAGCTCGAGGGCATCAAAGCAAAGATCTTCGGGGATGAAACCAAGCTGAGAGACAACACTGAAGGCTTCACGGTCCACATGGCTTGCAATGGAGATGCCGCCCAGAGATTTGATGAAATCCAGGAGGGTATGCGCGGTAAGATTTGTCGCTGCGATCAGCAGCCTCCGGTTAAATCCCATGACTTCGTTTTTCTCATTTACAATGATCTGTCGCCCGTACAATCGTTCATCGTTTTCTCCGGAGGGCAGGTTCTCCTGGACAATGTCCTGTAATGCCTTTGCATCATCAGGGCTCTCAAAGAGCGCGAGGATATGCACTTCCTCGGAGGAGGCGACCTCCATCCCCGCCAGGACTACAAGACCTGTCCCTTCCGCCGCCTTCTGTGCGGCCTCAACGTTCTCTGCGGAGTTATGGTCTGTTATGGCGATGAGGTTCAGTCTCCTTTCCAGAGATGCGGTCACGATCTCCCTGGGGGTCATGTCGATTTCAGCGCAAGGAGAAAGGCACGTGTGCATATGCAGGTCGGCAAGGAAGGGTCTCAGCATCGGAGCAGCTTATAAAGCAAACCTCCAGCCTCAAAGGTGGTCAGCGGGCTTACCGCAACAGTGATATGTTCGTCCTCCGCCTTTTTCAGGGTCTCCTCCTCGGGAGTCCTTTTATTTGTTATGATGATGCCGGCAAGATTCTTAAGGGAAGCCACTGCAACGATGTTGGGATGTGTCTGGAGGGTAATCCACACCTCTCCATCTTTGGCATTCGCTATGACGTCCGAGAGAAGGTCGCTGATATAGCACCCGGTGACGGCACGCCCGAGATCCCCTTTTGTCGTTTTTACGTCCGATGCTAACAAGTCCATAACCTCTCGAATATTCACGGTGTTTTGTCCTCCTTGATCTTTATGATTATCTCGACGGTTGTTCCCTCACCGACAACCGAATCTATCCTGAACTCATCGGAGTTTTTTTTCATGTTCGGCAGTCCCATCCCCGCGCCCCATCCCATCTCCCGAATCCAGTCCGGCGCTGTGGAGTACCCTTCACGCATCGCCTGTTGAATATCAGGGATGCCGGGGCCCATGTCGTTGAGAACGACCTTGATGGAGTCCGGGGTAATCAGGTAGTACATCACCCCGGCAACGGCATGAATGATCACGTTCATCTCCGCCTCAAAGGTTGCGATGGCAGCCCTCCTCACAAGATGAGGGCTGATGTTGAGCTTGGTCATGATTGATTTCAGCTCACTGGAGGCTGCGCCTGCATTGGTAAAATCTCCGCCGGTGAGATGAAAACTCCCCTCTATGTTCTTATCAGCCATTACCGGTTTTCCCCTGTGCAGCTTACAAGGCCCTCAGCGTATAACCTCCCGCAGGCGGTGAACCGCGAGAGTCTTGTGACGATCAGGGTGATGCCTTTCTGCCGGGCCATCTCCACGGTCTCCCGGTCAGGCCTCTTGTCAAGGACAAAGACCACTGCCTTGATGTCGGCGATCTCTGCCGTTCGCACCACCTGGGTGTTGTTCAGCCCGGTAATAAGCAGCGACCTGGGCTTGCTCGAAAAATGCAGAAGATCGCTCATAAGGTCAGAGCTGCAGACAGAGAGGATTTCGATCTCCATGTCCCCTGTGTTCAGCGCCACCTCTCCCTCCAGCACCTCTATCACTTTTCCGAGGGTCATGTCTTCACCTTCTTTCCCTTTTATTGACATACATGGTCTAAGACTCTGCAACCACAGTGTTTTCCGCCGGCAGTCTCACGAAGAAACTCGCGCCCCTGCCCAGTTCGCTCCTGACAAAAATATTTCCGCCGTGTTTCTTGATTATTCCGTAACTCACCGCAAGCCCCAGCCCTGTTCCTTTGCCCACCGGCTTCGTGGTAAAAAACGGTTCAAACACCCTGCCGAGGTGCTCTTCAGGGATGCCCGGTCCCGTATCGGTGAACTCAATCTCCACAAATTTTCTTCCGCTTGCCGTGTCAAGGCTTACCCGGGTCGCGACAGTAACCTGCCCCCTTTCGTTCATGGCATCGGCTGCATTGATGAGAAGGTTGATAAAGACCTGCTGCAGCTGGTTGGGGTCGATGGATATCTGGGGGAGGGAATTGTCAAAATTCAGCGCGAATTTAATATTATGAAACTTTGCCTGGTTTCTCACCATGGAGATGGTGTTCTCCGTCAATGTGTTGATGTTTACAAAGACCTTTTCCGCAGAGGTTTTGCGGGAGAACCCGAGGAGGCCCTTGATGATTTTGGAACACCGCTCCGTCTGTTCTATGATCACCTCCAGGTCCTCGATATCCTGTTTGTTCTCAGGAGGCATCCGCTTCAGCATGAGGTGGGAAAAGGTGACGATTCCTGTAAGGGGGCTGTTCAATTCGTGGGCAACTCCCGCAGCCATCCTGCCCAGGGAAGCGAGCTTCTCTGCATTGATGATCTGGTCATGAGCCTTCATGATCTCCGAGGTCTTTTTCTGGATCTCCTCTTCCAGCGCCTTGGTCCAGTTCTCCATATTGTCTTTATACCGCCTGATATCGCCGGCCATGGCATTGAAGGTGTCGGCAAGAAGTCCCATTTCGTCCCGGGAATGGATCTCGATGACGTGATCCAGCTCCCCCTTCGCCAGTTTCTGCATCCCCTCATCCAGCAGAGAAACCGGCTTCGAGACAAACTTGTAGAGGATGATGAAGAGGGAGAAGGATATCATGATAATAAAGAGGCCGCCGAACGCGATGGTGCCGATACGGTGCTTACGTATGACGGTATCGACCGTCGCGGTGCTGAAATCCGTTTCGAGGATCCCGAGGATATTTTTTTCCTTTGGATGATAGTGGCAGGATGCGGTATAACACGAAGGCTCGTTGTAGATCGGGATGACGAACTTGAGGGTTTTTGTTCCAGATGCATCAGATACGATGGCCCAGTTTCTTGGTTCCGGGGCCGCAAGGGGCGCCCCGTTGTCTTTGTGGCAGGTCTGGCAGATTGGTGCGCCTTTGTCAACGGAGCGGCCCATCTCGGATTTCTGTGAAGAGTACACAATCTTGCCTCGTTTGTCCAAGATCGAAATGTCCTTGATGTCGGCTCCGGATCCGATGACCTCCACGGTCTGCTCAATGGCCTCACGATGGGCGGTCATCATGGAGTAATAGATCCCTCTTTTCACAAGGTCTGCCGTGGAGGCGGCATAACTTATCAGGTTGTTCATCATGATACGCTCCTCATAGCGCATGAAGGTGAAGCCGAAGAGGAGACTGCCGAAGGTTATGAGGGCGCCCACTGCGATGATGAGCTTGCCGGCAAGGGAGTTCAAAGATTTTCTGGCCATTGCACAATTTTATCAAAAATCTAAAAAAAATATCGGCCTGGGTGCCTAAAATTGCAGGATTAGATTTTTTGCTTGACTCTCATTATGATTTTAGGTATAAAATAGTTCGTTTTATGCCGACTGCATTCTTACCAGAAGAGTATTTGCCGATAGTCATCTTTATGGTGGTTGTGCTGGCGTTTGGTCTCGGCACGCTTGCAGTGGGCATTGTCCTCAGGCTGAGGAGACCATACCGGGAAAAACTCCTTCCCTACGAGTCCGGAAATCCCCCCGTGGGAGAGCCGCGATACCGTTTTTCCGTAAGGTTTTATATCGTCGCCATGCTCTTTGTGATATTTGACGTTGAGGCGGTATTCCTGTATCCCTGGGCGATTGTATTCGATGAGATCGGACTCTATGCATTTGTGTCAATGATGCTCTTTATCGCCATTCTTGTGGTGGGCTATGTGTACGCATGGAAAAAGGAAGCATTCCGGTGGGACTAAGAAAGCTCATAGTTCATGGTTCATCGCTCATGGCAAGAAACTATGAGCTATCAGCTATGAGCAATGAGCTATAGCGAAAGCGAGGGCATTATGATAAAAGAGAGCACAACCGCGCTTGTCGAAGTGGAAGAAAGGGTAAAGATAATCCCCGGAGCCAACACTATCATCACGAGCATTGACAAGCTCGTGAACTGGGGGAGGGTTTCTTCCCTCTGGCCCATGGCCTTTGGTCTGGCATGCTGCGCCATAGAAATGATGACTACAGGCTCGGCGCACTATGACCTTGACCGGTTCGGGATTATCTTCAGGGGCTCGCCGAGACAGTCGGACGTGGTGATCATCGCCGGCACGGTGTCGAAGAAGATGGTTCCGGTCATACGGAGGGTCTACGACCAGATGCCCGAGCCGAGATATGTGATGGCCATGGGAAGCTGCGCATGTTCGGGAGGGATCTATAATACCTACAGCACGGTCCAGGGCGTTGATACCTTTCTTCCCGTGGACGTGTACATTCCCGGCTGTCCGCCAAGGCCTGAAGCCCTTATGGAAGGGATCATCAAGCTTCAGGAGAAGATAAAAAAAGAGCATTTCAAGTGGAGCATGTGGAGATAGTAAGGGATTTATGATTGTAGATTTCAGATTTCAGATTTTTAAATCAGCAGTCATAAATCTGAAATCATAAATGGAGAAGAGATGGAACCGACATTGATATCACAGACGATCGCAGAGGGAATGCGGGAACGTTTTCCCTCTGAAGTGAAAGAGATAAGGGAATTCCGCGGGCAGGTATCCGTAGTTATACAAAAAGACAGGCTGAAGGAGATAATGGAATACCTGCACGACACCCCCGAGCTCTGTTTCAGCTATCTGAGAGACCTTTGCGGTGTCGATTACCTCGGAAAGAAGGAGCCGAGGTTCGAGGTGGTGTATCAGCTTTATTCCATCAGCCACAGGCATACGATAAGGATCAGGGCTGAAGTCCCTGAGGATGACCCCGAGATCGACAGCGTGGTGAGCATCTGGGATGGAGCGAACTGGCATGAACGGGAGTGCTACGACATGTTCGGGATACGGTTCAAGGGACACCCTGATCTCCTGCGGATATTGATGCCCGAGGACTGGGAAGGGTATCCCCTGAGAAAAGACTATCCGCTGGAGAGTGATCTCGGTGAGAAGGAATGGCCCGGGCTGAAGGAAATCCTTGAGCTGTCGGAGAGAAACAAGGCGTATGAAATAAGATGATAACGGATAAGGGCGCCGCTGAATTACAGACGAAAGAGCTGACCATAAATATGGGGCCGCAGCATCCGGCGACCCACGGGGTGCTCAGGCTTGTCCTTGCACTGGACGGCGAAACCGTGGTGAAGTGCACTCCCCATATAGGGTATCTTCACCGGGGCGTTGAAAAGCTCGGAGAAAACAGGACATACCTCACCGCCCTTCCCCTCACCGACAGGCTTGACTATATCTCCGCTATGGTGAACAACCAGGGGTACTGTCTCGCGGTGGAGCGGCTGTTCGGAATAGAGGCTCCTGAAAGGGCAAAGTATATCAGGACCATGGTTTCGGAGATGTCGAGGATAAGCAGCCATATCCTGTGGCTCGGCACCCATGCCCTGGACATCGGGGCAATGACCGTGTTTCTTTACTCCTTCAGGGAGAGGGAATGGCTTCTGGATCTCTTTGAGATGCTCTGCGGGGCGAGACTTACCACAAGTTATGCAAGGATCGGAGGGGTCAGGAACGACGTGTCACAGGAATTCATCGACAGCCTCTATAAATTCACCGACGAATTCCCGGGGAGGGTTGAGGAGTATGAGACGCTCATAGACCAGAACCGGATATGGCTCAAGAGGACAAAGGGCATCGGCGTGATTGAAGCAGACGAGGCAGTGAACTGGGGACTCACGGGTCCTACCCTGAGGGGTTCGGGCGTAGCGTATGATGTGAGGAAGCATGCCCCCTATGACGCATATGATAAAGTGGAATTCGACGTTCCTTTGGGGAAGGCCGGGGATGTGTACGACCGGTATCGTTGCAGGATGGAGGAATTCAGGCAGTCCAACAGGATTATACGGCAGTGTATCGAGCGGCTTCCTGCGGGCCCTGTCATGGCCCCTGACGCGCCGAAACTAACCCTCCCACCCAAGAACACGGTACTCAGCAGCATGGAAGCCATGATCCATCACTTTGTCCTTATTACCAAGGGTCCCATGGCTGCTCCGGAGGGCGAGATATATTCGGCAGTGGAAGCGCCGAAGGGCGAGCTGGGGTTTTATTTTGTGAGCGACGGAACAGGCAGACCTTACCGGATGAGGGTGAGGGCGCCATCATTTGTCCATGCGTCGGTCATACCGAGGCTGTGCGAGGGCTCCCTTATCGCTGATGTCATCGCAAACATCGGGACTGTCGACATTGTGCTTGGCGAGTGTGACAGATAAACCGGGAAATAAGAGTGAGGATGCGGGTGTGACCGGGGAAAGTCACATTTTCCGGGAGCTTGACGGCTCGGAGATGGACATCATCCATGATCTATTGCAGTCCAGGGATTATGAGCCGAATGAGATTATTTACAAAGAGGGAGAAAGGGGCGACAGCCTGAATATCATCGGGAAGGGGAAAGTGAAGATAAACAAGATGATGGTGGAAGGCGATCAGTTCTGCATAGCAACCCTGAAGGAGGGGGATATATTCGGGATAATGTCCTTTCTTGACGGCAGCGCTCATGATGCGACTATTGTTTCCGACCAGCAGACGCGGTTGACGGTGTTGAGGAAAGCGGACTTTGACGGGCTCCTCATGTCCAATCCGCTTGTCGCGGGCAAGATATTACGGCGGCTTGCCATACATCTGGCGTCCATTGTCAGAAATATGAACAGTCAGTACATAGACCTTATGCACCTTATGTTCAGGAAGAGCAGATGATACGGAACCGGAGAGCGAGGGTCCGGGATTGTTCTCGCGCACTTGACAAAACGGTTGCCGCTCTTGTTTTATTAACGGCGAAGCAGACGAGGCTGAGAGGTTAGCATGCCGGGCGTAATAGATACCCTTTTATACCTTGCAATTATACTGGCGAAGATACTCATCGTGTTTGGAGCGGTGATGCTGCACGTTGCCTATGCGACTTACTTTGAAAGGAAAACCATAGGGCATATGCAGGTGAGGCTCGGCCCCATGAATGTCGGACCCCACGGGCTTCTCCAGCCCATTGCAGACGGCATCAAGTTGTTCTTCAAGGAAGACATCATCCCTGCCCAGTCTGATAAACCGGTATTCTTTGTTGCTCCCGTGATTTCTCTTGTGGGGGCCCTTTCATCCCTTGCAGTAATCCCCTTCTTTGACGGATTCGCCATTGCCGATATAAACGTGGGATTGCTCTTTGTCCTTGCCATGTCAGCCCTCGGTTCCTACGGAATCATCCTGGCGGGATGGGCGTCGAACTCAAAATATTCTTTCCTCGGCGGCTTGCGGTCTGCCGCTCAGGTGATAAGCTATGAAATCGCCCTGGGACTCAGCCTCGTGGGAGTGATGATGCTTGCGGGTTCGCTGAATCTCTCTGATATCGTCCGGGCGCAGGAACGATATCCCTTCGGCATGTTTCTGATTCCTCAGATTATCGGCTGTTCGGTCTTTGTTATTGCCGCCATCGCAGAAACCAACAGGGCGCCCTTTGACCTGCCCGAGGCCGAGAGCGAGCTGGTGGCGGGGTACTTTGTGGAGTATAGCGGAATGAGGTATGGACTCTTCTTTGTTGCAGAGTACACCGGAATGATTATCATGGCCTCCATCGGGACCGTATGCTTCCTCGGCGGATGGAACGGTCCGTTTACGATACCCTATGTGCCCTTTGCCTGGTTTTTCTTAAAGCTCTATGTCCTCATTTTCATCTATTACTGGGTAAGAGCCACGCTGCCGAGATACCGCTATGACCATCTCATGAGCCTGGGATGGAAGGTGCTGATCCCCCTCGCATTGTTTAACATAGTGCTTACCGGAATCTTGAAGATTACGAAGGTGTTGCCATGACATTGAAGAATCTTGTAAAAACGGTGTTCCTCACAGAGATCGCCCAGGGCATGGCCCTGACTCTGAAAACCATGTTCACCCGCCCTGTGACGCGGCAGTATCCAAAGGAGAAAAGGCCTGCGATGCCCGGATTCAGGGGGCTCCACGGTCTTGTGAGGGATCAGCAGACCGGAGAGGCGCGATGCGTGGGATGCGGCCTCTGCGCGGCCATATGCCCCTCAAAATGTATTTATATTTACACTGCGGACAGTCTCGACCACAAAAAGATCGTGGAACGGTATGAAATAGAAGCGCTCAGGTGTGTTTTCTGCGGACTTTGTGTGGAGGCCTGCCCGTATGCTGCGGTCGTCCTCACCGAACACTATGAATATTCGGATTATTCCAGGGAGGCGTTCTACATGACCAAGGAGAAGCTGCTTGCCAACTGGGACAACTATATGGGGTGGGATAAGAATATGGAGTACTTCAAGAAGTTCTGGCACCCTACGGCCGATGACTTCGGTTTTCCCAGGAACCAGGCGGTTTTCAGGGGGAAACAGAATGCTCGCTGAAGGAATATTCATCTATCTTGCCGCGGCGATCACGATCCTGTCGATCCTTGTGATTACCAGGAGGAACCCGGTGCACAGCGTGATCGCCATGCTGCTTCTCTTTTTTCATATCGCGGGCCTGTATGTGACATTGAACGCGGAATTCCTTGCCGCTGTCCAGGTCATCGTGTATGCAGGCGCCATCCTTGTCCTCTTTCTCTTCGTCATCCTTCTCCTTAACCTGAGGGAGGAGGCGGTAGCGAGGAGATATGTGGGACCGTGGCCTCTGGGACTCATGGCAGCGGCGGGGTTATTTCTGGCCATTATTGTTTCCCTGGATTCCTTTGTTGCCGGGCAGAAGGGCCCCTTCACCAATGAAGTGATTAAGGCAGAGACGAACACAAAGGCGCTGGGAAAGGTTCTCTTCACGGAATATCTTTACCCCTTTGAGGTGGTGTCAATCGTGCTGCTCGTGGCGATCATAGGGGCGATAGTGCTGGCAAAGAAAAAGCTGAGGAGATAGGATGATTCCTTTACAGTGGTATTTATGGCTGAGCGCAATTGTTTTTATTGTGGGAGTGGCAGGATTTCTGACGCGGAGGAACATCATCATCATGTTCCTGTCCATAGAGCTCATGCTCAATGCGGTGAACATAAGTCTTGTCTCCTTCAGCCGTTACCTGGATGACATGAGAGGGCAGATATTTGTGTTCTTTATCATAGCGGTGGCTGCAGCAGAGGCAGCCATAGGTCTCGGCATCATTATTGCCCTCTTCAGGAACAAGGCGACTGCCCATATGGATGAAGCAAACGAGATGAAGGGATGATGGATAAATCAAGAATGCAAAATGCAAAATTTAAAATTAGCGAATTCGTTTCTGTCATTCTGGCTTGTCCAGAATCTTTTTTTGTGATTTTCCGAAAGCCTTTGGGGAAGGATTCCCGACAAGCGGGAATGACAACCGGGGAAATGGAGCGAGTATGGATAACTATCTCTTAATACCGTTTCTCCCACTGGCCGCATTTTTTATCAATATCCTTTTCGGCAGGAACCTGATAAAGGATAAGGCTCACTGGATTGCCATTCCCGCGGTGGTGGTGTCGTGGGTAATCTCGGTGATAACCCTTTTTGAGGTTATCGGCGGGAGAACGATTAATGAGGACCTCTATACCTGGATAACGTCCGGCGCCTTCAAGGTCTCGGTGGGTTTTCTCATTGATCAGCTCACCGCGGTGATGCTCATCGTGGTTACCACCGTAAGTTCCCTTGTGCACATCTATTCCGTGGGATACATGCACGGCGACAAGGGATACTACCGGTTTTTCTCGTTCCTGAGCCTCTTCACCTTCTCGATGCTGATGCTGGTCATGTCGAACAATTTTCTCCAGCTCTATTTCGGGTGGGAGGCGGTGGGTCTCTGCTCCTATTTCCTCATCGGCTTCTGGTATGAGAAGAAGTCCGCCTCCGACGCTGGGAAGAAGGCGTTCATCGTCAACAGGTTCGGCGACTTCGGGTTCGGGCTGGGAGTGATCATGGTGTTTCTCACCTTCGGCACGCTCCATTATGCCCCGGTATTCGGAGCAATGAATACCATCGCAGGCCAGACCGTGAATTTCCTCGGCATGGAGGTGGATCTCCCCACCCTCATCGCCTTGCTCCTTTTCTGCGGCGCGGTGGGGAAATCGGCCCAGATACCCTTGCATGTCTGGCTGCCGGATGCCATGGAAGGTCCGACCCCTGTGAGCGCGCTGATACATGCTGCAACAATGGTTACCGCAGGCGTGTTTCTTGTGGCCCGGTGCAGTCCCATATTCGACCTCTCCCCTTTTGCCATGAACACGGTTGCGGTGGTGGGTGCGGTCACGGCTCTTTTTGCAGGGACCATAGCCCTTGTGCAGAACGACATCAAACGCATCGTCGCTTACTCAACAGTGAGCCAGCTTGGATACATGTTCCTTGCCTGCGGCGTCGGCGCTTACAGCGCAGGCATTTTCCTTCTCTATACCCATGCATTTTTCAAGGCCCTTTTGTTCCTCGGGGCAGGCAGCGTCATGCATGCCATGGCAGGGGGGTTGGATATTCAGAAAATGGGCGGACTTAAGAAGCATATGCCGCTGACCTACTGGACGTTCCTTATCGCCTCATTGAGCATTGCGGGCGTTCCCGGCCTTGCCGGTTTCTTCAGCAAGGACGAGATCCTCTGGAGGGCATATGCCTCCGGACCGCTCGGACATATCTTATTCGCATTGGGCGCTTTAACCGCCCTTTTGACGGCATTCTACTCATTCAGGATCGTCTTCCTCGCGTTCCATGGAAAATTCAGGGGTACCCACGAGCAGGAGCGCCATCTTCACGAATCCCCAAAGATCATGACCATTCCCCTCCTGATCCTCGGCATCGGCGCAGTGGCCTCAGGTTGGGTAGGCATACCGCCTCTTCTCGGCGGCGGCGATCATTTTGCAGAGTTCCTCGCACCCGTTGTCGGACATGCCAAGGGCCATGGAACGCATGCCGAAGAATGGGCTGTCATTATCCTCTCGGTAATCATCGGCTTCACCGGCATCGCTGCAGCAGCCTTCGTATATCTCAGAAAGAGCGCCATAGCCGATACCCTTTCCCAGCGGTTCAGCTTTATCTATCAGCTTTTGTGGAATAAATATTATATTGATGAACTCTATGACTTTATTATTGTGAGGCCCACGTTCTGGATAGCGAAGAACGTTATTGTGGGCGTTACGGACGGAAAGATCATCGAAGGCATTGTGAACGGCGTCCCGGGCCTCATCGGCAGGTTCTCGTCGTGGTTAAGAAGTCTCCAGACCGGCATGGTGCATCAATATGCTGCGGTGATGGCCATAGGCGCATTTATGGTAATCGCCATGGTGTTGCTATGGTAAAAGGATTTTTTAGTGAAGGCTTAAACTTCGTGATCGACAGGAGGCGCCATTAATGAACGAGCTCGGCTATCCCATTCTCAGCGCCCTGATATTTCTGCCTTTCATGGGCGCGGCTGTTATCCTGCTTATCGGCAGGAGTCAGGAGGCTTTGACAAAATGGGTAGCCCTGGCAGTGAGCATCGCAGCCTTCATCCTCTCCATTCCCCTGTTCACTGATTTTGACAAGACAACGCATCTTATGCAGTTTACCGAGAGGCACCAGTGGATTCCCGCATGGAACATAAACTATTTCCTGGGGGTTGACGGAATAAGCGTCCTTTTCATACTCCTCAGCACACTGGTCACGATCCTCTGCGTTCTGATCTCATGGAACTCCATCAAGACAAAGCTCAAGGAATTCTACATCGCGATTCTGATAATGGAAGGCGCCATGATCGGCGTCTTCTCATCCCTTGATTTTTTCCTCTTCTATCTCTTCTGGGAGGCGATGCTCATCCCCATGTATCTCCTCATCGGGGTCTGGGGCGGTCCCAACAGGATATATGCTGCCATAAAGTTTTTCCTCTTTACCCTTGTGGGAAGCGTGCTCATGCTTGTTGGCATTATCGTGCTGTATTTCTATGCAGGCAAGACATTTAATATCCTTGAACTGATGAACATGAACTATCCCTATCAGATGCAGTTCTGGCTCTTCTGGGCGTTCTTTGCGGCCTTTGCCGTGAAGGTGCCCATGTTTCCGGTGCACACATGGCTCCCTGACGCGCATACCGAGGCCCCCACCGCAGGCAGCGTGATCCTTGCCGCGGTGCTGATCAAGATGGGCGCCTATGGTTTCCTGAGATTCAGCATCCCCCTGTTCCCTGATGCGGCAAAGGCAATGGCAATTCCGATGCTGACCCTCTCGGTCATCGCTATCATCTATGGCGCGGTGGTATGCCTTGCGCAGTCGGACCTCAAGCGCCTCATCGCCTACAGCTCGGTAAGCCATATGGGGTTTGTGACCCTGGGCATCTTTGCGCTGAATACACAGGGGCTTGAGGGCAGCATCCTCCAGATGATCAATCATGGAATCGTAACAGGGGCACTGTTCCTCTCCGTCGGGATCATTTATGACCGTACTCACTCGCGGCAGATAAGCGACTACGGAGGACTCGCTGCTGTCCTTCCGGTCTATGCAGCGTTCTTTATGGTATTCACCCTTGCATCTATCGGACTGCCGGGCACCAACGGATTTATCGGTGAGTTTCTCATCATTCTGGGCGGCTTTGCTGCAAGCAAGTGGGCAGGCGTTCTTGCCGCCACAGGAATTATAATAGGCGCGGCATACATGCTCTGGCTGTACCAGAGGGTTTTCTTTATGGAGACGAATCAGAAGATTGTCGGCCTCAAGGAGATGGACCTGAGGGAGATCATCACGCTTCTCCCCATGGTGATCCTTGTCTTCTGGATCGGCATCTATCCCGATACGTTCCTCAGTTTCATGCACCCCTCGGTGGAGAATCTCCTGAAACGGCTGAACGCAGGAGGGCAGGAGGTGGCTGTTGCCGGAAAGATCATGGGAATCCTGAAATGAGAACAAACCCTAATATCGAAATGCTAAAGAGGCTCTTGCAAGAAGTCTCTGCCACAGAGGTCACAGAGAAAAGAAGAATGAAAGCACAGAGAAAAACCTTTTTTGAAATCGATTAGGATTTAGAGCTTGCTTTCATTTGGAGGTTGTGATGCAGATGCCTGATATAACGCCGATGATACCTGAGCTCGTTATGGCGAGCCTTGCCCTTGTGGTCCTGATGCTGGATCTCTTCATCAGGAGGAAGGGGATTACTGCCCTGCTCAGTATCATCACTGCCGGCGTTGTTGGGTTCACGTTACTGGATTCATCGGGGACCGTATTTTCAGGCATGTACATTGCGGACGGCTACAGCAGCTTTTTCAAGCTCATCTTCCTTATCAGCCTGGCGCTTACGATACTCATCTCCATCAAGTATATAAAGATCGAGAAGGTCAACTTCGGCGAATATTACAGTCTCATGCTTTTTGCTACCCTGGGTATGATGATCATGGCATCGGCGGGGGATATCATCGTTCTCTACCTTGGTCTGGAACTGATGGCATTAAGCCTGTATGTGCTTGCAGGGTTTTTCAGACACGACACAAGGTCCAATGAGGCCTCGCTGAAGTATTTCCTCCTTGGCGCCTTTGCTTCGGCCTTTCTCCTCTACGGTATGGCTATGATATACGGACTTACCGGCGCCACGAACCTCAAGGCCATTGCGCAGTATCTTGCGGCGCAGGGCATCACAAACAATACAGCGCTGATGCTTTCGGTGGTCCTCTTTGTGGTGGCCTTCGGTTTCAAGATAGCGGCAGCGCCTTTTCATATGTGGGCGCCCGACGTTTATGAAGGCGCGCCCACCTCCGTCACAGCCTTCATGTCCGTGGGGCCAAAGGCAGCGGGTTTTGCGGTCTTCGGAAGGGTGTTCTTCACCGCCTTCGGTAATTTCCAGATGGACTGGGCGGCAATAGTGATCCCCATCGCCATCCTCACCATGGCTGTGGGCAATATCCTTGCCATCGCACAGACAAACATCAAAAGAATGCTCGCCTATTCATCCATTGCCCATGCCGGTTATGCCCTCATCGGTATCATTGCCGGCGGAGAAAACGGCATCGCAAGCATGATGAGCTATCTCTTTATCTACGCCTTTATGAACCTCGGGGCCTTTGCCGTGGTGATTATGCTCAGGACCGAGGGGTTCAAAGGGGAGGCCATCTCCGACTATGAAGGACTGGCTAAATCCCAGCCCCTGACATCGGCCCTCATGCTCGTATTCATGTTCTCCCTCACCGGGATACCGCCCACCGCGGGTTTTGTGGGGAAATTCTATCTCTTCATGGCAGCGGTGGACGCGGGGTATACATGGCTCGCCCTTGTGGCAGTGATTTTCAGCGCCATATCAGCCTACTTCTACCTCAGGATCGTGATGTATATGTACATGAGGGAGCCGAGGACAGAGATTGCTCTCTCCACTTCAGCCTCAACCAATCTGGCGCTGGCGGTGACGGTCCTGGCTGTTCTCATCATCGGTGTGCTTCCTTCCGGCGTCATCGAGCTGGCCCGCGCAGCAGTAATGAGTTTCTAATAACCGCATTGACTTCTCCTGAATTTTCGTGCGATAAGGAAAATCCCCATCCATACCGTTGTCCGAAAGAGCATTGCCAAAATGCTCTGGTATGCCACGGTTTTACCGGACATAAGGAACACAATAAGTGAAGCGAGAACAAAACCGTGGGAGGCAGCGATCAGACCGCCAAGAGAAATGGCCCACGAACGAAGGTTCCATAGCCCTGCTCCTGTGATAACGGAAACCACCCCTAATGAAACATTATAAATAACCAGCCACTGTAAAACACTATAGATAGGAGATGAAATTCCCAACAGTACCTTTGAACCGGATAGTATGGAGAGGATCTTGGTGAGTAAATAAGAATTGGCTTGTATCCAAATTCAATGTTTACAGCATTGAATTTTTGGATTTTTTCAAAATGGACGATATGCTTAAAGTTCCAGCTGACTAACAAATCCGCACCTGCAACAGTAGCTACTGCGATATGCATGGCATCATTTCTAAAAATGAGCGGCTAACATTTAAGCTTCTTTCTGAAGGCATAAGATCAGAAGAGGTGGGCGTATTCATGAGAGCGGAGATTTCTGAAAGAAGCAAGTTGAACGAAGCCGCTGCGTACAGCCTATGGAGTTTCAATCCCATCCCTCCTGTCTTTGTCCGTAAAATAGGGCTACAGGTTCATCCCGCACTTCCGAGAAGTGCGAGGATTCATTGATCCAAAGCGGCTGATTGACTGGAATTGTCCCGACACGGGCAATCTCAGCAATTGCCTTGCCCCTGCTTTGCATAGAATATACAGGAAGAAAGGGCTTTCAGACAATAGGAAAGTGTGCCGGAAAGCTAATCCCCCTTTATCCCTCCCTCAAACGCAGAGTCAGCGGCATTTTATAATAAAAATGACCGCCGCTGCAAGGAAATTCCCCTTTCTCCATGACTTTTTTGCAGGTCTCTGGTAAACTTTCAGTGCGTGTTTGTCTTTGAGAACAAAGCAAATATTCCATAGCCACAGAGGACACAGAGTCACAGAAAAAATGCCTGACAAATTAACGGAGCAGATTATAGCTTCAGCCATAGAAGTTCATCGCATTCTCGGGCCGGGTTTGCTTGAATCTGTTTATGAAGGGGCACTATGTCATGAGTTGTCACTGAGAAGCATTTCTTTTGAGAGACAAAAAGAGGTTGATGTTTTTTATAAGGACTACGTTATTAAGGGCCAAAGGATTGATCTTGTGGTGAACGGAGAGGTCATAGTTGAAATAAAATCGGTGTCCAAAATACAAGATGTTTTTAAAGCACAGGTTTTATCATATCTGAAAAGTACGGGGTTTAAGCGTGCCCTATTAATCAATTTTGGCGAGGGCAGACTCATTGACGGGGTCAAGAGATTTTCTTTATGACGCTGAAAGCTCTGTGAACTCTGTGGCAAATTATTAGTCAATTATGAATTATACGAGCGCTATCGAATATCTCTATGCCTTGCAGAAGCACGGCATAAAGCTTGGTCTCGAAAATACTATAAAACTCTTGTCCCTCCTCGGCAATCCCCAGAATTCGTTCAAATCGGTCCACATTGCCGGCACCAACGGGAAAGGTTCCACATCAGCTATGATAGCCTCTGTGTTGAAGACTGCCGGCTTCAAGGTCGGGCTTTTCACATCTCCCCATCTTCTGAGTTTCACAGAGAGAATCAAGGTGGACAACATCGAGATAGAGGAAAGAGAAGTTGTCGAGATCACGGAGGAGATAAGGGAGGTTATACGAAGCGATCAGCAATCAGCAATCAGCAATCAGCAATCGTTTCTGCCGACTTTCTTTGAATTCGTGACTGCCATGGGATTCCTCTATTTCAAGAGAAAAGGGGTTGAATGGGCAGTAGTCGAGACAGGAATGGGTGGAAGGCTGGATGCAACCAATGTCCTAATCCCTGTGGTGTCAGTGATTACGAACATCAGCTACGATCACAGGGAATTCCTTGGCGAGACGTTGAAGGAGATTGCCGGAGAAAAGGCAGGGATAATAAAAAGGGGAATTCCTGTGGTCTGTTCAGCCCAGGAGCCCGAGGCAATGGAAGTTATCAGCAGGAAGGCCGCGGAGAAGGGGAGCAGTCTCTTTACCCATGGAAAGGACTTTTTCCCCCGCTCAAAGAATATGGATATGTATGGTATTACCTTTGACTACAAGGGAAAGGAAAGGCTGGAAGACCTTTATATACCTCTCTGTGGAATGCACCAGATGGAGAACGCATCCGTTGCAATAAAGGCTCTTGAGGTTCTCATGGAAAAGGAATTCATTTCATATGACTCTGTGAGAGAAGGTCTTGCCCTTACGAAATGGCAGGGAAGGCTGGAGCTGATCAAGAACAAGGGATGCAATTACGACTTCCTGATCGACGGCGCTCACAACCCGGATGCATCAAGGGCGCTTGCCGATTCCCTGAAAGGGTATTTTATCTCCCATTATGAAAAGATTATTCTGATACTGGGAATAATGGCTGACAAGGATGTGGAAGGGATAATGAAGCCTCTCCTGCCCCTTGCATCAGAGACTATCTTTACCGCGCCTGATTACGAAAGGGCAGCGCCACCTGTGAAGCTCGCTGAATATGCAGGAAGCCTCGGGTTTCGATCGAGGGTCACGGATTCGGTGAAAGTTGCCATCGATCTTGCAAAGGAAAGGGCAGGCGAAGGCGCCGGGAAGACACTTATCGTAATCACAGGCTCCTTTTACACCATCGGCGAGGCAAAAATGCATCTCGGTCAGGAATGCAGTTCACCGTCACTATCGGGATTGAGATGACACTATTACTGAAAAATGCAAAAGTAAAGTCCTATTTTTGTCATTCCGGCTTGTCCGGAATCTTTCTTCGGAAGGACTCCCGACGAGCGGGAGTGACAGATAACGGGGCGAGCGAATAGGTCATTAGTTATGCAGGAATTAATAGATCGAAGGGCGCGGGGCACGGCGCAAGGGGTCTTTATCTTGCTTCTTTGCTCTTTGCTCTCTGCTCTCTGCCTTTGTTTCGGGGCTGCTCCCTCTTTTGCCGAGGAGAGCGCCACGATCGATTCAGATTCTCTTGACTATGATGCAGGGACATTCACCTACACCGCAAAGGGCAACGTAATAATCAGGAAGGGTTCGGCTACTGTCCAGGCCGATGAGATTAGATATAACAACAGGTCTTCTGACCTCACTGCAGAGGGCAGTGTTGTCTACGAAGACCCTGAGGTGAGGATTAAGGCGAAGAAGGCTGATCTGAACCTTGAAGACAAAACCGGCGTCCTTTACGAAGCAGAGATCTTTTCGAAGAAGGACAATTACCATATCACAGGCCATGAAATCGAGAAGACCGGCGAAAAGGAATACAACCTGAAAAAGGCGTCATTCACCACCTGCGATGCTCCATTGCCTGCATGGTGCTTCAGAGGCTCTGAAGTTCATCTCATTATTGGCGATGCACTCAAAGCAAGGAATGTCACCTTCGACATAAAAGGGCAGCCTGTCTTGTACTCTCCTTACATCTCGGCAGGCCTGAGCAATGAGAGGAAGACAGGTTTTCTGATGCCCACCGTGGGGTATGTAAAAGGGAAGGGCGTTCATTATGAGCAGCCCTTTTTCTGGGCCATCTCGGACAACAGGGATGCCACCCTTGTCCTTGATGTATATTCCCAAAGGGGGGTGGGTCAGGGGCTTGAATACCGTTTTCTTGAGCCTGACGGCTCCAGGGGCAACCTCTGGGCGTATCATTTGAGGGATGACGAACTGGAAAAGGATTTCTGGGACGTCAGGGGGTTTTATGACAGGGACCGTGACGCCAAAATTACCGGTTATCTTAACATCAATTACATTAACACAAGTGAATTCTACAGGGAATACGACCCCTTTCTTATGAGCAGGGGCAAGAGGTTTATGGACCCGTCATCATACCTTACTGTCACCACCGGGAGATTCTTTGAATCCACAGGAGAGGCTTCTTTCAGGTTTGACAACTCAAGACTTTTTCTCACATCCAGGTACCTTGTGGACCTAAAGGAAGGGGTAGACCAATCTACCATTGCGCATAGGCTCCCTGAGGTGGGTTTTTTCATGAACCCCCGGAATATCGGCCCGATGGTTTTTTCCTTCTCTTCAACCCTCTCGAACTTCCGGAGGGAGAGCGGTGTTTCAGGCCAGAGGATCGAGCTCTACCCGCGGTTTTCCTATTCCTTCGGGAGCGACTTTATCATCAATCAGTCCCTTGGACTTAGGGAAACGGCATATTCCCTATCGGATGGCGGTGACTTCGGCAGATCACCGCACCGGGAAAGTCTTGACTATACGGCCACCGCGCAGACAAGACTTATGAAGCGATACTCCTCCTTCACCCATATCCTTGAACCGTCCTTAGGGTATGCGTTCATCCCATCCGCTGAATCGAACCTTCCTCTCTTCGATTCCACTGAGCTTTACACAAAGACATCGAGGATCGAACTCTCCCTTCTCAACCGGTTTGTGGACAGCAGCGGGGAGTTTTTGACCGTGAGGATCACCCAGCCCTTTGATGCTTACAGGGGCGATCGACCCTTTCTTCCCCTTAAACTTGAGGCAGCCATCCACAGGCCTGTGGCCTTCAGGGGAGAGGTGTCCTACGATGTAAACACGGGGAGGGTTGAGACGATAAATTCCGACATCCATTTCATTCTGCCTTCCACAATGACACTCAGCATAGGGGAGCGATACAACAGGACCGGAAATATACTCTTTTATTCTGTGGGAATGAATTACGCATTCTCAAAAACACTATCAGCGGCAACAGATTTCTGGTATGACGGAAAGAACGGCAGCTTTAAAGACATTGTCGCGAAAGTGAAGTACCAGAAACAGTGCTGGGGCGTGAGCACGATTTTCACCAAGAGGGAAAAGGACTACAGCATATCCGTACTTTTTGATCTACTCGGACTGGGTACGATAAAGCTATGAGTCCGACTGAAGCTCGCTGATAAGGTCCTCTACCTTCTGCGCTGCATCAGGAACAACTGTCCTGTCAGCCGCTATGAGGAGTTCCGGATTTAAGGGCTCTTCGTAAGGCGCAGAGATGCCGGGAACAGGCCATCCGGCCTCGCCCTTCGTGTAGATGTCCCTGGGCGCCCCATGGGTCTCGAGGCGTTCTCTTTCTCTCAGCATACAGATTTCCACAGGGCACTTCAGATAGACCTCTCCATATCTTGGGATAAGCTGCCTTGCCAGGTCCCTCCATTTCCTGAGGTTCCCTGTAGCGTCGATAATCACGTTGTGGCCGTTTTCTACGAGAGCAGAGGCGGCATACACAAGGCACCGGTATACCATGTCCCTTTCTTTCTCAGAGTAGGTCGGTTCGGGAGTAACGATCTTCCTGAGATCGTCCATGCGGAGGATGATAAAATCCGGATGGCGTTTTTTTATCTCTTCCGCAATGGCGCTCTTTCCGCTTCCGGGCATGCCGGTAAGCCAAATGGCAATGGGAATCATAATTAATTAAAGTGTATCAGAAAATATTAGATTGTAGCAGTAAAGTTGACCGGACTATTGCTCATTGCAGCAGGATCTGGTTTTCTTTGGACCTCGACTCGCCCACGCTGATCACGTAGATGGCAGGCTGGCCGACCACAGGACAATCTGTCTCGCATATGCCGCAGCCTATGCAGAGTTCGAGATCAACCCTCGGCTGTTTCATGACCTTTTCTTTTCCTTCCCTGTCTTTGACCCTCGCCTCCTCAAACCATATAGCCTTCTTCGGGGTGGGACAGACCTCTTCGCATACGATGCACGGCGTTGCATGGGCATAAGGCAGGCATCTTCCCTTGTCGATCATGGCCAATCCTATCTTCACCTTCATCTTTTCTTTCAGATCAAGCTTCTTAATGGCGCCTGTGGGGCAGACCTGGCCGCAGAGGGTGCAGCGGTATTCACAGTATCCCATCCTCGGAACGAGCACCGGCGACCATATCCCTTCAAGGCCCGCTTCAAGGAGGGTCGGCTGGAGACCGTTGGTGATGCATACCTTCATGCACTCGCCGCATTTAACGCATCTCTTCAGGAACTCTTTTTCTTCAAGGGAGCCCGGCGGCCTGATTAATGCCGGGTCCGAAAATCCTGATTTTGAAAGGGGGATTGATTTCAGCAGCGGAACCGCAACGAGCCCTGAGAGGGCGGACGTGATCACCCTTCTTCTTCCGAGATCCATTGCAGCGGTTACTTTTCTTTGGGTAAATCCGAAGCTCACCGCATTCTGGGGACAGACATCATCACAATTCCAGCAATAGAAACATTCCGCGTCTCTCCATTCCTCTTTCCGGTCAGGGGATGCGTTTCCCTGGCAGACCGGAGCGCATGCGCCGCATGAGTTGCACCCTTCGCTCACTGTCCTTTTAAGAAGGGAATATCGCGAAAGAATTCCGAGAAGGGCCCCCAGGGGACAAAGGTATCTGCACCAGAAACGCCTTTCCAAAAGGTTTAGCGCCATGATACCGAAGAAGAGAAACCCGATGAAAACGCTCTGTTTGTAAAGGGGCTGCTGAAAGGAGAGAACACTCTTCTTCAGAAGAGAATAAAGAGATTCCGACATGTCCACCAGCCCCTGGATATTGAGGTCGTAAAGCGCATCAAAGAAAGCCCTGACGCCATAATTAAAGAGGGGATAGATGCTTAGAGAGAGCGACCTGATGAGGAGGGACAGGGGGTCCATTATCCCCACAAGCTGCAGCGTAAAAGAGGAAGACACGAGAACAAATATCAGGACATAATACTTTGCCCTGCGCCAGTTACGAGTTTTCTCCCCGGGCCGCGCCTTTTTCAAAGCGCCCATAAGATTATTGAGTGTGCCGAGGGGACATGCCCAGCCGCAGAATACCCTTCCCAGAAGCAACGTAACGACGATGAGGGCGATGGAGAGATAAAATGCCTTTGCAGCGGCATGGGCAGACAGAAGAGTTGTGGTTAAGATGAGAGGATCGAAGTCCAGGAATATCTTTACCGGATAGCCCAGCGCATCATTCCCCTTCGACTCTGTCTGCACAAATAGAAAAAGGAATATGAGCAGGAATATCCCCTGCGAAAGCCTTCTGAGGTTCTGCATTGAACCGTTTAAACGTTAATCTTCTTGATCTTCAGCTTCGAGAGGTCCATGACGCCGAGACCCATTTTATCCCCGAGCCTCACATATCCAAGGTCGCTTCCCTTCATCCCGAAGAGGGTGGCCCCGTAAGAGTCCACCGCCACCTGATCAATCCCGGCGATCACGGTATCTAACTTCTTTACGTCCTTCAGGTCTCCGCCCTGAGGACCATTGGCAGTGAGGATCCGGACTGCATCAAGGACGGTAAGAGCGGGCTTGATGACCAGGGCAAGATCAACGAGGCTTTCATCGAGCCGCTGGTGGACGCTGTTCCTTCTCCCTCCCATCACCCCCATCCAGTTTTTCATAGCCATGGTGAGTCCGGCAAGGCTGTGATGTTTTGCAATGGGGATATTGATCACTTTGTCCGCCTCCAATACCTCGGTATAAAGAGGCCATGACTTCAAAGCCCCGCCATTTATATTTATCTCCTTGAATTTTCTTTCGTCAATATAGCTCACATCCGCGCCTGCTGCCTTTGCAGCATCAGCAATTCCGCTCTGTACATAACACCTTCGCGCATCATTCACTGTCCTGTCAAATACCTTTACCTTTTTAGCGCCTGCCTCATAACACATCTGCACTACAACTGTAACAACTTCAGGGTTAGTTGTAGCTGCATGCTCAGGGAGTCTGTCAAAGGCAATATTAGGCTTTACAACAACAATATCGCCTTTTGATACAAACTTTTTCATCCCGCCCACGGCATCAATAGCAGCCCTGGTGATCATTGAGGGAGAAGCGCCATGAGCTACAGCGAGGTCGATCTTGTCTGATGCTTCAGCGGAAGAAAAAAACCGGTCAGTTCCAGTTACAGAAAGCCCGAGACCGGCGATTGCAGTAAATTTCAAAAACTCCCTTCGGTCCATGTTATATTAAGAAATAAATGGGCGTTACTTGTCAATTCTGGTGTTGTTGAACCGGCCTGTGCCGGGGGAGAAACTGTTAATAAACCCTTCGCTCCACTGAGCGCCGGTTCATGTAGTGATGAACCTGTTCAACCACATGCACTTTGCGGGGTATTTCAGCTTCTTGACAGCCTTGACCTCAATCTGTCTGATCCTTTCCCGTGTGACGTCAAACTCTTTTCCGATCTCTTCAAGGGTATGAGAAGCGTTTTCTCCTATCCCGTACCTCATGCGTATAATTCTCTGCTCCTTGGGACTGAGACTACAGAGAATCCGCTCAATGTGATGTTTCAGTTCGTCGTTCATGACGATATCGATGGGGGAAAGGGTTGTTTTGTCCTCGATAAAGTCCTGGAGATGGATTTCCTCATCCTCGCCTGCCGGAGCTTCCAGAGACAACGGTTCCTTTGATATCCTCAGGATCGCGCTGACCTTCTCCTCGGGGATATTCAGCCGGACAGCGATCTCTTCCGGGCAAGGCTCGTATCCCAGTTCCTGCAAAAGCTCACGTGAGGCTTTGATTATACGAGTTCTCAGATCAATTAAATGCACCGGTATCCGGATGGTCCGTGACTGATCCGCGAGGGCCCTGGTGATAGACTGCCTGATCCACCACGTGGCATAAGTGCTGAACTTGTATCCTCTCCGGTACTCAAACTTATTCACCGCCCTCATCAATCCGATGTTCCCCTCCTGAATGAGGTCAGGGAAACTAAGCCCTTTCCCTATATACCGCTTTGCGATGCTGATCACAAGCCTGAGATTGGCCTCGATCATGGCGCTCTTCGCAGCAGATATCTCTGCCCATGCCTCTGAAAGGATGCCCATAACTTCCTTCATTTCGGCATAGCGAACGCCTATAGAACGTTCATAGTTCTCTATTTCACTCATGAAGCCGCGGTATGTCTTTATCATTGCAGCCCGGTTAGTATCCGGAACTCTCGATTTTCCCAGGGCCTTTGCCGCGGCCTTCTCTTTAGCGCTCTTTGGAGACGGTTTTATGGAGTTATGCCTGCGCCCGCTGACGTCCCGGCCAAGATCACTGAGCCTTTTCTCCAGGGCGCTCATATTCCGCTGAACCTCTTCAATCCGATGCACGGTTTTACCCAGCTCGTCGGAAAACGCGCAGAGGACATCTTCCTTCAGCCGCAGCGCTTTCACCCTTTCCAGAATCTTCTCTATGTTTTCTTCGAGGCGCCTTACCGCCCGTGGGACTGAGGACTTAAGTGTAGAGCCGCTGTTCAGGTGCGCGATTCCCCGACGATAAAGAGATCTGATACGCCCGATACAGGAAAAGAATCTCTTCCGCTCTTCTTCCGGGGTTTCTTCAGAGTCGCTCTCGGTCTGCGTAAACTCGGAAAGTGACGCCCCTCCTGATTTGATCAGATCGCCGTAACTGATCAGTTCCTCCAGTGCAAAGGGGAGAGCAAAAAGAGCCCTCGTAACTTTTTCTCTGCCCTTCTCGATCCGCTTCGCCAGTTGTACCTCGTCCTCTTTTTTCAGCAGGGGGAAGCTGCCAATCTCCTTGAGATACATTTTTACGGGATCATACTCATCGCTGACAAAAGAGGGTTTTTCGCTTTCTCCCTGACCCTCTTCAGCGAGGCCGTCGCCTTCGTCCCAGCGAATCCCGGCATCCTCCGCGATGCCCTCACTGAAAGGCCGGGGGTGATCGCTGTCGGCATACTCATCGAGATACTCCGGATTTTCTATCTTTCGGCTCACCGCATCAAAGACGTCCATATTGCTGCGCCCCTTTCCTAAGGAGAGAATAGTTTCTCAATGCCTTTGTACGCGATGAATATATTTCACAGGAAAAGCTGAATAAATTAACTTTAGACCATCTGAAGGAAAAGGAAAATCAGTGTAAGACTGATTTTTTTGTAAGAATTTATTTTGTTCTATGTAAGTGTTTGTCCTACAAGATTACTATGGAGGGCTTAACGAAATCTTGCGAGACCGACTCTCGAGGATTGAAGATTCCCTGAGGCAAGACCGCAGGGAATCTTAATGTAAGGAATTTTTATTATCATATTCGCTCTCTAACCCCGCGGCAAGACCACGGGGAATACGCTCGCTGTCCATTTAATCCACCAATTTGTTCTGAATAGCATAATGAGTCAATTCGGCGCTATTTTTCATGTTCATCTTTTCAAGGATGCGCGCCCTGTAGGTGCTGATGGTCTTGGCGCTCAGCGACAGCTTCTCTGCGATCTCTCCCACGGTTTTCCCTGAAGCGATCATGCACAATACCTGATACTCACGGTCGGAAAGCGTCTCGTGGGGCGGCTTTGAGGCATCAACTTCAAGGTCAACCGCCAGTTTCTCGGCCAGTGAAGGACTGACATATTTCTTTCCCCTGGCAACCTTGCGCATTGCCACCACCAGCTCCTCCGGCGCGCTCTCCTTCGTCAAATAGCCTGAGGCCCCGGCCCTCAAGACCCGGACCGCATATTGCTCCTCCGGGTACATGCTCAAGACAAGAACAGGGAGTTTCGGGTTTTCCATTTTCAGCTCTTTCAGGATATCAAGACCGCTTTTGCCGGGCATGGAGATATCCAGCAGCAGCACATCATAATGGTTATTTCTCACCTTTTCCATCACTTCAAAGCCGTTGCACGCTTCGCCTGCTACGACCATATCCTGGGTCTCGGCCAGAATCTGCTTCAAGCCCTTGCGCACAATGGCGTGATCATCAGCAATGAGGATATTAATCATACTATCACTATACTATATGCAAATACGAAAAGTGAAATATCAGAAAAATGCTGATATTTTTGTAAGTTCTTGTCCTACAGATTCCTCCCGATCATTGTCCCATTTCCCTTTTGAGCAGTTCCATTTCTTCAGGCCTTGAGAGACGGGAGGGATTGCCGGTGTAAATTCCTATGCCTGGATACTCCGAATAGTATGTCCAAGTAGATAATGGCCCGCATAAAGCCCTGCGGTTTCTCGAAAGGTCAGCGCGTCAATGTACTGTTATCTGCCGGTGCTGGCTATTTTAATAGAAATAGGGCGCTGACCCTCTTTTTCTTCCTGAGGCTCCCTTCTTCAAAT
>CAMTVV010000131.1:0-10619 GCA_947085305.1 uncultured Nitrospiraceae bacterium | reverse complement strand
TACTTATGGTCTTATTAGTATTTTAATGCTTTACTCTGCATAGTAGTTCGATAAGGATGGAGAATATATGCCGGAACTGAGAAAAGACCCCATTTCCGGGGGCTGGGTCATTATCGCAGTGGAGAGGGGGAAGAGGCCCACAGACTTTGCCTCCCCGCCCGTGCAGAGGAGAAAAGGCGGATTCTGTCCCTTCTGCCCCGGCAATGAATATACGACCCCCCCGGAGATCATGGCCTTCAGGCCTTCGTCCACCCAGCCGAACACCGCCGGCTGGACGCTTCGGGTGATGCCCAATAAATTTCCAGCTCTCCAGATATATGGAGACCTTAACAGGTCTGGGGAGGGTATGTTCGACAAGATGAACGGGATAGGCGCGCATGAGGTTATTATCGAGACCCCGGACCATCTCCTCTCCCTGGCCACCATGCCGCCGAAGGCTGTGGAGGATGTGCTCTGGGCATATTATCAGAGGCTCAGCGATCTAAAGAAGGACTCACGCTTCAAGTATGTCCTCATATTCAAGAACGAAGGCGATGCAGCAGGCGCATCCCTCGAGCATTCCCATTCGCAGCTCATCGCCCTTCCCATAGTTCCGAAACTGGTCAGGGAGGAGGTGGATTCCTGCCGCCACTATTTCGAGTTCAAAGAGCGCTGTATCTTCTGCGATGTGATAAACCAGGAGCTGGAGGACGGCAAGAGGGTGATCTACGAAAACTCCGGATACATCGCCATTGCCCCGTACGCTCCCCGGTCGCCCTTCGAGACCTGGATCCTTCCGAAAAAGCACGAGTCCATGTTCAATCCCCCCGACAAGAGTTTCTCCGCCCTTGCCGATGCCCTGCAGAGGGCGCTGAAACAGACGGACAGGATACTGGATACGCCGCCCTATAATTTCATCATCCATACGTCGCCGTTCACCGAGGAGCTCAATGAGTACTACCACTGGCACATAGAGCTGATGCCGAAGCTCACCAATATCGCAGGGTTTGAGTGGGGGTCGGGATTCTATATAAACCCCACACCTCCGGAAGAGGCTGCGCGGTTTATGAGAGAGGCGAAGATTTAATGGCCGCAATGAAGGCGCTTCTTGCGGCATCAGAGGCCATGCCGTACGTCAAGACAGGAGGTCTTGCGGATGTGAGCGGCGCACTCCTTCAGGAGTATAGAGGGATGAAGCTTGAAGCTTATCTGATGCTTCCCCTGTACAAAACCGTAAGGGAACGGTTTGAGCTGAAGGATACCGGGCTGAAGATAAGGGTCCCGATCGGCGCGAAATGGTTCGAGGGCCGGATATTCTCCCATGGTCAGGCTTCTTTTTTTCTGGAATGCGACGAGTTTTTTCAGAGAGACGAGCTCTACGGAACGCCGGAAGGGGATTATCCCGACAACGCGGAGCGGTTCACCTTTTTTTGCCGTTCGGTCCTTGAAGGATGCATGGTGCTAGGCCTTCAGCCCGACGTCATTCATTGCAACGACTGGCAGACCGGGCTCATCCCTCTCTATCTCAAAACGATTTATAATACCGGGTTTTTCAGAAATACTGCGACGCTCATGACCATCCATAACCTTGGGTATCAGGGCCTTTTCGATGTCTCGCGTTTCCCTCTCACCGGGCTTTCAGGGGATTGGTTCAATCCAGAGGGGGTGGAATTTTACGGGAAGGTAAACTTTCTCAAGGCAGGGCTTGTTGCGTCCGATATCATAACCACGGTAAGCGACACCTATGCGAAGGAAATACTTACCTCTGAATACGGGTTCGGGTTGGACGGTGTTCTGAGAAAACGGTCTTCCGACCTCTGCGGCGTGATTAACGGCATTGATATAGAAGAGTGGGACCCGCAGAATGATCCTTTCATCCCGGCGCACTATGACGCATCTCGCCTCGCAGGTAAAGCGGCATGCAGGAAGCGCCTTATCAGCGAGTGTTCATTGGATGCAGGGGGGAAAAATACGCCCCTTGTTTCGATAGTCGGGAGGCTGTCTGCCCAGAAAGGTATAGATATCTTCAGTGAGGCGGCTGACGAGATCGTCTCCATGGGCGCCAGACTTATCATCCTCGGCAAGGGCGATGAACACTATCAAAAGCGTGTGCTCGGCATCGGGGAACGGTATGAGGGTTCGGTGTTTGTGAAGATAGGCTATGACGACTCATTTGCCCACCGTATCTATGCGGGGAGCGACATGCTCCTCATGCCGTCGCAGTACGAGCCATGCGGGCTGAGCCAGCTCATTGCAATGAGATACGGCACAGTGCCTGTGGCAAGAAGAACGGGAGGGCTTGCAGATACCGTCACCGACTATGAGCCGTTGAAGGGATACGGCACAGGGTTCCTGTTTAAGGATTATACTGCCTCTTCCCTTGCAGATTGTCTCCGACGCGCCTTCTGTGTCTATGCCGACAGCAGAAGATGGAAAAAAGTGATGTCAAGCGCAATGGGGATGGATTTCTCCTGGAGAACCTCTGCCATGAAGTATATCACCCTTTATCACAAGGCAAGGGAAAAGAGAAAGTGGATGCCGGGGACTTTATGACCATCAAGTCAAAGTTGAACATTTTTATCATCGCCTTTCTCATCCTCATTGCCGCATTCATCGCGGGCAGTTTCCTGATCTTTGAAAGCATGAGCGACAATTTCGAGGTACTGAGGAGATCTTCAGAGGTGCATAATCTCCATGAGGAATTGAAGCTATCCATCGTTGATTTTGTGAGCGCCGCTGAGGGGTGGGCGATTACGGGCAATAGCAAATTCAAAAGGCTATATAAAGAACGGCTCGGGAATGTATATAAGAATTTCGGCAGCCTTACGAAGCTGGCTGCCGACGACAAAGGACTCAGGGCCATTGGAAAGGATTTTGGGGATCTGAAAAACCTTGCCGATGCCGTGATGTCCACGGAACATCCTGCTGAGACCAGGAATATTTTCTCCCGCCTGCGCAGGCTTGAGGAAAAGGATGGAGAGATCCGCGCAAAACTGGATGACCTCTATAGCAAGTCGGCGCAGGAATTGGCCGGCGCCATTAACCGGGGAGAGAAGATCAAGCGTGAGATGGCGTACTATCTTGCAGGCCTCTTTGCGTCGAGCTCCATGTCCTTTCTCCTTCTCGCGCTTTTTATGAGGAGGATGATCGCGGTGCCGTTCAACGACATTTTAACGGCCACGGACAGGATTATCTCCGGGGCCCTCGACTACCGGATAGGCTCAAGGCGAAAGGATGAGTTCGGTATCATCGCGCACCGGTTCGACGGGATGGTGGAGGAGCTCCAGAGGGCTAACGAGAAGAACATCGAACTCTATCTTTCTACGAAGAGCCAGCTCCAGAAACTGAGGACGATGCATGAGCTTGCAAAGGCGATCACCTCGACCCTGGATCTTGACGAGCTCCTCAGAAAAATGGCTGAAGAAGCGACCCGCCTCCTTAACGCCCGGGGATGTATCATCCGCCTGCTTGAGGACGATAAACTGGTGATCAAGGCATCTTACGGCCTTCAGAAAGAGATCGAGAAGATGATGACCATTCCGGTTGGTGAAGGGCTTCCTGGAAAGGTGGCAAGAGAGGGTAGACCGATCCTTGTGGAGGATCTTTCCAAGATGCCCCCTGACTGGCAGATACCGCATCTGGATGCGAGGTCCGTGATCAACGTGCCGTTAATGGTGGGTGAAAAAGTTATCGGAACCCTCGGGCTCTATGACAAGAAGACCCAAAATGACGTGATCATCCCTTTTTCAGGTGATGACCTCAGCACTACTGAAGGGTTCGCATCGCTCTCTGCCATTGCCATTGAGAAGGCGAAGATGTTCGAGCTGGAGCTCCAGAGGGAAAAGGAGGCGGTTGAGGCAAGAAAGAGGCTCGATGTTCTCTTTGACAGCGTGGAAGGGGGGATACTCACCCTCGGGAGAGGATACACGATCCTCTCTGCGAACAAATATGTGGAGACATGGCTGAGGATGTCTGCTGAGGAAATCATCGGGAAGAGCTGCCTTGAGCTCTTTCACGGCGGCAAAGGGATCTGTCCCCACTGCGTGGCGCAGGCCACCTGTGAGACAGGGGAGATCAATGTTATAACCCAGGTGAGCGGATTGAACTACGCGGAGCTGACCTCCTATCCCATAAAGGATGAAAACGGAAATGTTGAAGAATGCGTGGTATTTATCCTCGACATCACCGACCGGGTGCTTTATCAGGAAGAGATGCTCGCCCTCTACCGGGAAGTTACCCAGACAAAGGAATACCTGGAGAGCCTGATCGACAACTCTGCGGATGCCATTGTCACTTCGGATCTTAACGGGATCGTAACCTCATGGAACCAGGGGGCGGAGAGGATTTACGGTTATGCGGAGGCAGAAGCCGTGGGCAAGTTTCTTCCCTTTGTGCCGGATTTTTTGAAGGAGATAGAGAAGGGGTTCTCGGAGAGGGTCAGGAACGGCGAAGTGCTGAAAGACATCGAGACTGTTCGCCGGCGAAGCGACGGGAAAATTATCGAGGTAAGCCTCACCCTTTCGCCCATTAAGGATGCATCGGGCGGGATTATCGGAGTGAGCGGGATATCCCGGGATATATCGGAGAAAAAGGCGGTGGAGAAGGAGCTAATCAAGAGAAACCAGGAACTTTCAAGGCTTTTTTTCATCAGTTCTGCCATGAGAAGCACGCTGGACCTCGACCGGCTCCTGAGAATGATATTAACCGCGGTGACCATGGGTGATGGACTCGGATTTAACCGCGCGGTGCTGTTCCTTATAGACGAGGAGAGGAATGTGTTAAAGGGCGCCATGGGCGTCGGACCTTCCAGCTACGAAGAGGCAGGCATGGTATGGGAGAGGCTGTCCATGGAGAAGAAGACCCTTCATGACATAATGCAGGAAATTGAGTCGGGCCCCAAGAAGCCGGACACCTTCCTCGACCGGTTGAGCCTCGGCATAGAGATCTCCCTTGACGGCAATTCTGTTTTTGCCATGTCGGTGAAGGAGAAGAGGCCCTTTAATGTGCCGGACGCGAGGAATGAACCTCTCTCCGAACCTCTGGTCATACAGCAGCTCGGAACCGAGGCGTATGCGGTTGTCCCCCTTATCTCAAGGGACAGGGTGATGGGCGTATTGTTTGTGGATAATTTATTCAACAAAAAGCCCATTACCGAGGAAGACATGAGATTCCTCACCGCATTTTCGAACCAGATGGCTGCTGCTATCGAAAGCGCAAAGCTCTTTGAACAGGTCTCTTTTGCGGAGGCGGAGCTTGAGAACATCTTCCGATCCATATCGGACATGGTCTATTTTACGGACATGGATTACACTATACGGAGTGTCAACAAGGCTGTACCTGAAAGGCTGGGGTTACGTGAGGAGGAGATTGTCGGCAGGAAATGCTATGAAGTCTTTCACTCAATGAACGAGTCGTGGAAGGCGTGTCCCCATCATAAGACCGTGCAGACAAAGAAGTCATATATTGAAGAGGTGGAAGACCCGAGGACCGGGGAGACTTTTCTCACCTCCACATCCCCCATTTTCGATATCGCAGGCAATTTTATCGGGGCGGTGCATATCGTCAGGGACATCACCGAACTGAAACATATCAGGGAGAGGCTGGTGACAGCGGAGCGGATGGCTGCGCTGGGCGAGGTGGCTGCAAAGGTTGCCCACGAGATACGCAACCCCCTTGTCTCGATAGGGGGGTTCGCCCAGAGACTCGAAAACAAACTGGAGGGAAACCTTAAGGAGTACGCGACGATCATAGCGCGGGAAGTGAAGAGGCTGGAAGACATCCTCAGGGATATCCTCGGTTTTGTGAGAGAGGTGAGGCTGTCCATAACCCCGGTTAATATCAACGACCTTATCAGGAATGTGATCTCCCTTGTGGAGTCTGAGCTCACCGAGTTTGGGATAGAGGTCGAGAGCGCTTTCGGTGACGTGCCTGAAGTCCCGGCGGACAGTGACAGGCTCAAGGAGGCCCTCCTGAATATTGTGAACAATTCGATCCAGGCGGTGGGCGCCCACGGGAAGATTATGATCAAGACATATCCCCGGAATGGGAATGTTGTGGTGGAGGTGTCCGACACGGGAACAGGCATTGCGGAAAAGGATCTGCCGTTCATCTTTGATCCTTTTTACACCACGAAACCCACCGGTACGGGACTCGGACTCGCCATTACCCGCAGGATCTTCGAAGAACATAAAGGGAGGTTAGAAGTGAAGAGCAAGCCCGGAGAGGGGACAACGATCAAGATTTTTTTATCCATTGGAAAGGAGGAGCGATGAAGATATTAATCGTAGATGACGACCAGCATATCCGGCGCCTTTACAAGGAGGAGCTTGAGGAAGAGGGATATGAGGTGGTTGTTGCAGCAACAGGCACGGAGGCGCTGGAATTATTCGAGAGAGAGAGCCCGGATCTGGTAACCCTGGATATCCTCATGCCTGACATAGACGGCATAAAACTCCTGAGGCAGATGAAGGAAAAGAGACCCAGGATTCCGATCATCATGTCCACGGCATACGATTATCGGGATGATTTCGCGGTCTGGGCGTCTGAGGCATATATCGTAAAGTCAGCAGAGCTGGGCGATCTCAAGGAAGCGATAAAAAAACTTCTCAGCAAACAATGACGCCTCACGAGAATATGCCGGACAAGGAATCCCCCAGGAATGAAGCCGCTTCGCTTATTCTGAAGGCAGAGACACCTGTCTACGGCGGCTATGTGATGGGGAGGGACGGAAAGATCATCTTCATACGGGGCGCCATCCCGGGAGAGCTGGTGGACGTCTCCATTGAAGAGAAGAAGAGGGACTATTCCATAGCCTCTGTCCGGAATGTCATTGAGCCTTCTCCCTCGAGGAGGGAGCCGCCCTGCCGCATTTTCGGAATATGCGGCGGCTGTCAGTTGCAGTTCATGGAATATGATAAGCAGGTCTCTGTGAAGGAAGAGATACTCTTTGATGCCATGAGGAGGATCGGGGATGTGGAGGTTGCCCTCATGCCCTCTCTGGCCGGAAAAGAATTCGGATACCGCCACAGAGGACAGTTCAAGGTGTCCCCGGAAGGCGTTATCGGCTTTTACAGAGAGGGGACAAGGGAGGTAATCCCCGTTGAACATTGCCCTGTCATGGCGCCCGAGATAAACTGGCTGCTGCAGAAATTGAGAAGCGCAGACCTGAAGGGTGTGAAGGAAATATTCATGGCGTCGGGAGACACGGCGGCAATACTGGTGAAAGGCGCAATGCAGGATGAGGCTGCCCAATCCCTCCTTGACAGCGGGCTTTCCGGGATTGCCTTTGAAAACGGTGATTCCCTTGGAAAAGATTATATCACCCTCGAACTCAATGGGCTGAAGTATTCGGTTACTCCCTGGAGTTTTTTCCAGAGCCACTGGTCCCTCAACCGCACCGTGGTCGAAACCGTTGTGCGGGAACTTTCTCCCCTTGAGAATAAGAAGATCCTCGAGCTCTATGCGGGAGCCGGGAACTTTTCCCTTCCCCTGTCATTGCAGGCGCTGGAAGTAACCGCGGTTGAAGAGAATTCCTATGCTGTTGAGGACGGCCGCAGGAATGTCATGCTCAACAGCGCAAAAAACTGTGCTTTTGTCCATCTGTCTGTAGAGAAAATCCTTGACAGCAGGAAGAAACAGCAGGCGGCAAAGCTCTTTGGAGAAGCCTATTACGATATCATTGTCCTCGACCCTCCGCGGGCAGGACTTACCTCTGAGTGTTTAAGGAAGGTTGTGGAAGCGGGCAGTGAGAGGATCGTGTATATCTCCTGTAATCCCGCGACCCTTGCGAGGGATGTAAAGAAGATGAGGGAGAAATATGAAATAGAGTCGATTCGCCTGGTGGATTTCTTTCCCAACACCTACCATATAGAGGCGCTGGTATTTCTTCGCCGGAGAGTCGCAGCATGAGTGAAATCGTGTTCGTCTCCAATGAGGCGTCAAGGAATGCGCATCGGGAGCTTTACCACTTCAGGGAACAGTCCTATATCATTGTCACGGGTGACCTTCTTCAGACGGTTACTGCATTCAGGGGGGACCTTAATAAACTCCATGTGGCCTCAGGCTGGCTGGATATCATAAAACTCGCCGTATGGAAGTCCGAACCGGGGGTGGGGGACCTGTTTTTCCTTCTCAGAAGCCTCGGGATTACGCCTGAAGAGCTGCTCCCCTTCAGAGAGGCTGAAATTGCCGACCTTTTCCCGTGGCTTTACTACAGCAAGAGGTTCGATGTGCTGAGGAAGATATGTTTCGCTGCCAGGGCGAATGTGGGAAAACATATCAAAAATAAAGAGGCGCGTATTCACTGTCATCTCACGTCTGAGGACGCAAAGCGCATTGTTGCCAGCAGTCTTTGAAGGCGCTGAGGTATTGTCAGGCAGGATGCCTGACCTATGGTCGGCTCCGTGGGAGATGAAAAAAAAGAGCAGATATGAAGCAAAAGATTTATCTTGAGAGCACCCCTTTGCCCGATGCCTTGAAAGTGTGGTTCGATAGGCTTCGCGGGGAAGGGCTTCTGCAGCCTCTCTGCGGTGAAAAAATAGCTGTCATCAACGCCCTCGGCAGAGTGTCTGCAGCAGCAGTCTCCGCAAAGATATCGTCCCCCTTTTATCACTCGGCAGCAATGGATGGTTATGCGGTGAAGTTTGCAGAAACCTTAGGCGCTTCTGAGACAACCCCCTTGCGGCTTCAGGTGGGAGCGCAGGCCATGCCTGTGGACACGGGAGATCCCATGCCCGAAGGGTTCAATGCAGTGATCATGATAGAGGATGTCAACATAGTCAGAAGCCAGAAGCCAGAAGTCAGAAGTCAGGACACCCCCTCCCACACGTTCCCCCTTGAGGGAGGAGGGCAGGTGAGAGGGGGCGACTCGTCACTCGAATGCATCGAGATAATCGAGCCTGCAACGCCGTGGCAGCATGTGAGAGTCATTGGTGAAGATATTGTCGCCACGGAACTTATCATTCCTGAAAATCACAGGATAAGGCCCGTAGATCTCGGCGCGTTGCTTGCAGGCGGGCATACGGAGGTCATGGTCAGGAAAAGACCGAGGGTTTTCATCCTTCCCACCGGTGATGAAATAGTGGAGCCGGGAACCGACTTGAAGGCGGGTTCCATCATCGAGTACAATTCAAGGGTACTGGGAGGCCTTGTGAAGGAGTGGGGAGGTGAACCCCTAAAGTCTGACATCATCCCTGATGATATCGAAGAGATCAAAAAGGCGATTGGCGAAGCCCGCGATCTTGCCGATATGGTGGTGGTGAATGCCGGTTCGTCAGCCGGTTCAGAGGATTTCACCGGCCGGGCCATTAGTGAGCTGGGGGAAGTGGTCATCCATGGCGTGGGGATAAAACCGGGTAAGCCGGTAATTCTCGGAATAGTGAAGGGAAAACCTGTGCTCGGAATACCGGGATATCCTGTATCGGCATTTATTGCCTTTACTCTTTTTGCAAAACCTCTTCTCCACATCTGGCAGGGCATCGAAATGACACGGCCGGAAACCGTAAACGCCAAACTCTCCCGGCAGTTGTCCTCGTCCCTGGGACAGGAGGAATTTGTGAGGGTGAAGGTCGGTCAGGTGGGAGACAAGACCATCGCCACTCCTATGACCCGAGGGGCCGGCGTGATCATGTCTCTGGTGAGGGCTGACGGCATTGTGCGAATTCCCGCCCTGTCCGAAGGAATCGGCGCAGGCTCTGAGGTGGAGGTGGAACTTCTCAGACACAGGGACGATATCAGGAACACCATTGTCTGCATTGGCAGTCATGACAATACCCTGGACATCCTCGCGAACATTCTTAAAAAGAGACATCCCCGTCTCTCTCTGTCCTCGGCCCATGTGGGCTCCATGGGGGGATTAATCGCATTGAAAAAAGGCGAGGCTCACATGGCAGGGACTCACCTTCTGGATGAAGAATCGGGGTTGTACAATGTTCCATTTATTCAGAGGCTCCTTCCGGAGAAAAGGATTGTCCTGATAAATCTTGTGTACCGGGAGCAGGGACTTGTAGTGAAAAAAGGGAATCCCAAAGGCATCAGGGGCTTTAAAGACCTGTTGAGGGATGAAGTGGTCTTTATCAACAGGCAATCAGGCTCCGGCACAAGGCTCCTTACGGATAAGCATCTCCGGGAAATGGGCGCAGACTCTTCTCAAATCCGGGGATATGAGAGAGAGGAATATACCCATATGGGTGTTGCCTCTGCAGTTCTGACCGGCATTGCGGATACAGGGCTTGCCATCCTTGCGGCTGCGAATGCATTGGAGCTCGATTTTATCCCCGTGGCAAAAGAGCGCTATGACATTGCCGTTCCCGGGGAGTTCGCAGAGTCGGAGTTGATGACCGCGCTTTTGCAGATCATCAGGGAAGACCAGGAGTTCAGAAACACAGTGTCGGAACTGGGAGGGTACGATACCAGCGACATGGGCAGGGTGATGTACAAAGGATGAAACCCCTGGCATTTCCCGTCTTAATACTCGTACAATGATAGGCTTTATTCTTCGCGCTGAACGAAGAAGCGCCACGAATACTATTTACAAAACACCCCTTTTATGCGGGGATCAGCCCTTCTCCTTGAGGTCGAGCTGCTTGTCAAGTTCATCCTGGAACAATCTCTTAGCGCCGATGAAGCGCTTGATGTAATAG
>CAMTVV010000130.1:0-5241 GCA_947085305.1 uncultured Nitrospiraceae bacterium | reverse complement strand
TTTTAACCATGTCAACTGAAGATAGATACAATATTGTTTATGGTCAGAATCTCCCAGAGATTATGGCGAGGGGGAGGTTGGTAGAGCGTGAATACAGATAGAGCAACAGAGCAGCAGAGCAGCAGGAAAGACTTAAAAACCACTGCTCTACTGAACTGCTGCACTACTGCGCCAAAAGGGATGATAAGGAGGTTATCAAAGGTTAGACGCTTTGTCTTGCTTGGAATAATAATTTTATTCCTCCTTCAGTTTTTGAAGGTCAAGGTCCTCGTTGGTGGGTTAACAGGTTCTCTGGCAGTATGGTTTGTAAAGCTCATAGATGTCTTTGCATATTTTGAAAGCCTCATTGCGTCGAAGGACTTTACAACAACTGCTCTACTGGCAGTTGTTCCGGTCGCAGCCGTTTATCTTATTTTCGGCAGGTCATTTTGCGGATGGGTATGTCCTATGGATTTTCTTTATGAGATGGTGGATAAAATAAGAGGCAATAGGCAATGGGCAATAGGCGATAGGGTAAAGATGATTTCACCGAAAATCGGATATGGGATTGCAGGGGCATTGCTTATCGTCTCGGGACTGTTGAGCATCCCATTTTTTACAAATTATATTTCCCATCTCACAAATTTTTTCAGGCTTTTGACGGGGAGCGTCTTTTTTGCCCTTAATCTTCCTTTTGAACCAACAGTGCTTGCATATTCAGGCAGTATAATAATTATGCTTCTCGGACTTGAGTATTTCTTTCCGCGGCTCTGGTGCAGGGTCCTCTGTCCCGTGGGCAAGACCTACGGGATCTTTAACAAAATAAGCCTCCTCAGGCTGGTATTTATTGAGGGAGAATGCGGAGAATGCAGCCTCTGTGACCAGAAGTGTTACATGCGGGTCAATATCGCGCGTAACATAGGCGAGTCCGGTCTCAGAGATACGAACTGTATCTATTGCGGAAGGTGTGTAGAGGGGTGTGAAACTAAAGGAAGATTAATAAAGATAAAACTCTAAATTCGAAATCCTAAACAAATTCAAAATTCTAAATTCAAATGCTCTAAACTATTTTGAATCTTTGGTCATTTTGGTTTCGGATTTGTTTAGAATTTAGATATTCGGATTTCGGATTTAATTTATTGGAGGTAACAATGATTGTTGCAAGCGGATTTATAGAGACCAACGAGATAGAAGACGTGGAAGTGGTTGTGAGCGAGTTAAAGACAAGGGGAGTTGAAGTTAACGAAATAAAGGATGAAAAAATCGTATTTCTTGTCGAGAGGGAAACAGCCTCCGAGGTAAAAAAGTCGCTGGATTCTCTCAAGGATATAGACGGCGTCAGAAATGTATATCTCGCCTATTACAGCCTTGAGGGGGGAGATCAGGGCGCTCAGGACAGCCCTTTATTCGATGCAGACTGATAGGCGGCCTGAATAAGGCGATTCCCGACCTTTACGGCATGCCGATGCCGTCAATATGACCGCCGCACTTTGGACACTTTGAATCTTTCATTTTGATTTTAGTCAGTGTAAAACCGAGTCTCTCGATCAGCAGTTCGCCGCATGAGGGACAGTAAGTATTCTCTCCCCCCTCACCCGGAACATTCCCTTCATACACGTACTTGAGTCCGGCCTTGAGTCCGATCTCCCTCGCCTTTCTCAATGTGCTCACCGGCGTCCTCGGTTTGTCCTGCAGTTCATATGTGGGATAAAACTGTGTAACATGCCACGGCGTGACCGGGTCAACGGATTTGATGAAATCCGCCGCCCATTGCAGGAATTCATCCGAGTCATTATAGTCCGGAATAATAAGGGTGGTGACCTCGACCCAGACTCCCAGTTCCTTCATAAGCTTAATCGTATCAAGCACCGGCTGGAGTTTGGCCCCCACTACCCTTTTGTAAAAATTATCGTCGCCCTTCAGGTCAATGTTGTTCCCGTCAAGGTAGGGCGCAATAAGCCTTGTGGCTTCAGGCCCCGTGTATCCGTTGCTCACAAAGACGTTCTTAATCCCCCTCTGGTGGGCAAGACGCGCACAGTCATAGGCAAATTCCATGAATATCGTAGGCTCGGTATAGGTATAGGATATGCTCTTGCAGCCCGCCAGCTCCGCTTCCCTCACCACCTCTTCCGGAGTCATATCCTCGCCCGGGATGTCGGGATGCTTCTTCGGATACTGCGAAATATCATAGTTCTGGCAGTGCAAGCATTTGAAGTTGCATCCCACAGTGGCAATAGAATACGATGTTGATCCGGGATCGAAATGAAACAACGGCTTCTTCTCGATGGGGTCTATGTGCCGGGCGATGACCTTGCCGTACACCAAACTGTAAAGGGTTCCCTCCCTGTTTTCTCTCACTGCACAGATGCCCCTCTTCCCCGGCGATATGGCGCAACACTGGGCGCAGAGGAAACACTTTACCTTGCCGTCACCGATCCTTTCATAAAACCGGGCCTCTCTCACTTTGTCTTTTTTGTTGCTGTTGTCTTCCTGGTGGTGGTCCTCTTCTTTGGCGCTGCCTTAGCCTCAATTGCGGTCTCTTTCTCCTTAGGCGCCCTGGCAGCCGCCCTTTTCTTCACCGTTTTCACCGGCTTCTCTTCTTTTCCAGCTTCCTTCGCATGCCTCGCCATCACAATCTTTTCCGCCTCCAGCCAGTCGTCAAAGTGACACCCCTCGCCTCTCCCCCTCTTTTCGTAGAGCTCATACGCCACTCTTGCGATCTCTTCAAACAATTTGTTCATACACACCTCCTGAAAAAAAAATGCACCTCACTCTCACGCGCCCTGATACTATAGCAAACGAAATTAGTAATGTTATATTTTCTGTCATTCTGGCTTGTCCAGAATCTTTCTTACGATTCCTGACAGGCAGGAAGGATTCCCGACAAGCGGGAATGACAATACAAAGGGTTATGTCAACTTACTTAATGCGTTGATATTAATTCTATCACGATAGAAGAGGTTATGCAACAAGAGGTGAACATACGGCCGCCTAGCGCCCGCGCCCCGGTAGATTGCTCTTGCTATTTGTCCAGAACATATGATATATCTGATAAACTTTTTTGAGTGTCTTACATCCTTTTGAAATGGTGAATCAGTGAAACCTGCTTCCGGGGGAAACAAAATATCCGGCGTCGTAAAAGCGCTCGGCCTTGTATTCGGGGATATCGGGACGAGTCCGATATACACCCTCACTGTGGTATTCCTGCTCCTTAAACCCACGAATGACAACATCCTGGGCGTCCTCTCCTTGATAGTCTGGACTTTGGTATTCCTTGTTTTCATCCAATTCGACTGGCTCGCCATGAGCCTGAGCAGAAGAGGCGAAGGCGGAAAAATCGTTCTCAAGGAGATTCTCGTTTCGCTTCTTCCCGGCAAGAAGGAGACCGTCTTTGTGACAATAATAACCTTTGTGGGGGTTTCTCTCCTCATAGGGGACGGAGTTCTTACGCCTGCGATCAGTATCTTGAGCGCCGTGGAGGGCGCAGTCTTGATACCGGGGTTTGAGAATATGTCGAGGACCACGATCGTTCTGATCGCGGCATTGATCGCCATCGTCCTCTTTTCTTTCCAGAAGAAGGGGACAGAGAAGGTTGCGGGGGCCTTTGGTCCTATCACGTGCGTCTGGTTCTTATCACTTGCGCTTGTGGGTATAGTATCGATCTCTGAAGCGCCCGAAGTGCTCACGGCGCTCAATCCCTACTGGGGAATAAAATTTCTGGCCAATAATGGAATCATCGGATTCATCTCCCTCGGCGAAATCATGCTATGTGCCACAGGCGGTGAAGCCCTCTATGCCGACATGGGACACCTCGGCGCCAAACCGATACGACGGGCATGGATCGGGGTCTTCATCGTGCTTGTAATCAACTATTTAGGCCAGGGGGCTTTCTTGATGAATCACCCCGATGCGAAAAATATACTCTTTGAGATGGTCTTTCATTATGCAAAAGACCTTTATATACCTTTCCTTCTATTGAGCATTTCTGCAACCATTATTGCATCCCAGGCAATGATAAGTGCCGTGTTTTCACTGGTGTATCAGGGGATAAATACGAGAATCATGCCGATGTTCAAGGTGGATTACACTTCCACCGAGAGGAGATCCCAAATATATATAAGTTCCGTTAACTGGGCCTTGCTCATCGCTGTCATCTTCATCATGCTCGAATTCAAGGAATCGAGCCGTCTCGCCTCGGCCTACGGCCTTGCGGTCATCGCGACCATGACCCTCACGGCAATCATGATGACCTGGATATTCTATCTTAAGAAAAAGTGGACGCTCGCGCTCATCTGTCTTTTTATCGCGCTTATGGATGCGGCGTATCTCGGCGCCAACATCTTTAAGATCCCTCACGGCGGCTACTGGTCACTGATCCTCGCTTCAGTGCCCCTGGGCATGATAGTCCTCTATACAAGAGGGCAAAAGAGGCTTTACCGGAGGATGAATTTCATGCCTCTGGAGGAGTTTCTCCATAAGTTCACCCGGGTGTATTCGACTGCCGGGAAGATCAAAGGCACTGCCTTGTTTCTCATCAAGGATTTCAAAGAGATCCCTTTTTACATCACCCAGACGATGTTCTACCACGGCATTGTCTATGAGGACAACATCTTCGTGTCTATCATCAAGAGGGATGATCCTTATGGTGTTACAGGCTTCTTCAGGGAAGATATTGCAACCGGACTTAGGGTGTTTGAGGTACAGATGGGCTATATGGAGGTTATTGATGTTGAGGAAATCCTCAGGGAGGCCGGCATAGAAGAGAGGACCGTGTTTTACGGACTCGAAGACATCACCTCGGAGAATCTTATCTGGAAGGTATTTTCCCTGATTAAGAGGGTCACCCCAACCTTTATCCAATTCTATAAGTTCCCATACAAAAAGCTCCATGGCGTTATAACTAAAGTAGGACTTTAAGTATATTCCGCAACTCTCCTTAAAATATCAACTTAATATATCAGCATTCCGCCTTTTACATCGCCCTCACATCAGGGTAACATCAAAGTCCCTTTAATCGCCCTGTAGACGTCTTATGTCATTGACCCGAAAATACCCCTCACCCTATCCCTCTCCCGCAAGGGGAGAGGGCACTGCTACTACCCCGGGGGGGAGGGGAGGGTGAATTTTCATGCCCCTTTGTGAGCCAAAGGCTCATGTCAATTCCCGCTTGTCGGGAATCCCTCTGAAACTGCCTTTTAATGTCAAGTAAAAGGTGTCAGGTCTTGACAATTGACTCAACCTTTCTCGCCAGTCTGGCTAATT
>CAMTVV010000129.1:0-3712 GCA_947085305.1 uncultured Nitrospiraceae bacterium | reverse complement strand
GAAAGGGATAGGCTTGAAATAATGCAGCATCTTTTAGATAAGGATAATCTTGCCCTATCTCTGACAAGGCGATTGAGAGACCAGAACTGGAAACATGTCTTCGCTACGCATTTTGTAACTGACAAAACCTTGTTGTCTTCAAGAGACAACTGTTACTGCTTTCCTCTTTATCTATACCAAAGAAAAGAAAAGACAAAGAAAAGTTCAATGAAAAACATTATGATGCTCTTCGAGCCGGAGGCGGATTATTTTGTGAGAAGGCCTAATATTTCTCCGTCATTGCTTGAGCGATTAACAAAGGAATTTAAAAAGACCCCTTCCCCTGAAGAAATCTTCTATTACATTTATGCTGTCCTTTACTCAGAGACATACAGGACAAAATATGCAGAGTTCCTGAAGATAGATTTTCCGAGAGTGCCGTTTACAAAGGACCATAAACTGTTCAAGAAAATGTCTGAATACGGAAACAGGCTTGTTGACTTGCACCTGCTTAAATCTCCTGAACTTGATTCACCGATTGCGAGATTTCAAGGGAAAGGGGATAACAGGGTGGAGAAGCCGAAATACACACCCTCCCTTAATCCCTCCCCTCAAGGGAGGGAAACCAGTAAAACTAAATCTCCTCAGGGTGAGGAACCCTTCTGTCCCTCGCCCCTTGGGGGAGAGGGTTGGGTGAGGGGTGGCTGTGTATATATCAACAAAGAGCAATATTTTGAAGGCATTTCACCAGAGGTATGGACTTATCAGATCGGCGGTTATCGGGTCTGCGATAAGTGGCTAAAGGACAGAAAGGAACGAATACTTTCACTTGATGAGATGCAGACCTATTGCAGGATTGTCACGGCAATACAGAAGACGATAAAGATACAAAAGGCAATTGATGCAATTTATGAGGATGTTGAACGTGAAAGCGTCGGTTTTTAGTTCTCTTTCTTAAACTAAACTGTTTTCCTATGACTCCTATTCTTCCTTCAGCTTGAGGCGCCTATCCATTTGCTGAAAATAGTCAGTGACAAGTTGATATAACGCATCCGGGTTCCCTGTTTTTACTCCGATATCGGCCTTATGCAATATTTCTGCAACATCAATATTTGGGGTTCTCTTGCCGAATATATAGTTAAGGCCGCCAATTGTTTTTTGCGCGACCTCTCCCTTTGTGTCGAGTGTATATAAAATTGAAAAGGCCTCTCCTTTATTGCCTTTCAACATAGCTTCTCCAAGCCTGAACGCATTAGCATCAGCATCGATGGATACAATGTCCTTAAGGTCATTTATATCGAAGGTTTTTCCTTTTTTTTCGGGATCAAGCAAGAGGGAGAGTTTATCGATCTCTGTATAAATTATCCCGACGTCACCGGCTGTTCGATCATCGCCGCCACATGCCCAAAAGATGAATTCCAGGGCGTCTTCAGTTAAATCAAAACCTCTATCCCTGGCCAATCGCTTACACCATTCTTTCACTTCGCTCCTTCTCATAGACACATCTAGCAGTTTGACTTTATTGATAAATTGCGAAGGTATTTTGCCGTGCCACAGGAAAACAAGGAGCGTAGAAGGGGAAGGGTTTTCGACGTACTTGTTTATGAGAGACAGAATTTCTTTTTTCCTCGACTTGCCTGATGTAGCGATAATTTCATTCGCATTATCGATAGCCTCTTCATCAATACTTTTTTTGTCGCCCTTTCTCTCTTTAAGAAGCAGCTGAAAATTCTCGACAATTACGGCTTTTCTCTTGCTCAAGAAAGACAGGGCATTTGCATCATCCAGAACTGCGTGAATAGTCGGAGGGTTTTCGGGGTTCTCAATATTGCCGAAATCATAAGAGGTGAATCTAAATCCCTCGTCTCCGCCGAACTGGTTTTTGATTTTTTTATAGGCTTCCCTTACAAGAAAATCAAAATCGGGATTTTCAGCGTAGATAACATATGCTGACGACGGCATCCCACGCGAAAACTCACTTAAGAATGCTTTCATCCTGGGGAGCCTTCCCGCCGGGATGCCGGCTCATTAGGCTGCTTCGGCTCTGAGAACGGTATTCGCAAGTTTTGAGAGGCGGGATATTTTACGGGAAGCAGTGTTTCTGTGTATCACGCCCTTTGAAGCAGCCTTGCTGATGACCTCAGCGGCTTCCATAAACGCCTTCCGGGCTTCTTCCCTGTTCTTCAGGCTCACTGCAGTCTCAACTTTCTTTGTGACCGTCTTGATCGCTGTTTTTACCGCCCTGTTACGGAGCCTGTGTTTTTCTTCCTGCCGGGCTCTTTTGATGGCTGAAAGATTCTTTTTGGGTGCTGCTTTACCTGCCAAGGTGTCCTCCTGTAAATGTTTTCAATAATGAGTCTCGCGCTTTGAGATAAATAAAATAGCATAACCGCACAGGGAAAATCAATCACTGCCTCCGATTATGAGCGCCTCCGGACATTTTAGGACATCAACATTTTCGGCGTCAGTATGGTAAAATCACCGGTATGAAACAGTACAAACCGATCTCCCTCAAAAGAATAAAGACCTATCCGCTCTCTTCGAGGAAAAGCAAAGTGGAGGTTGGGCGAGCGGCTCTGCCCCACGAGCGGGGCGCTCCATTCAGGAAATTTCTGAGCAATCTTCCGTCATTTCTTGCTGCCTCCGACCTGAAGGCTGTAGCCGGAGCGGTAGTTAAGGCCCGAAAAAATGACAGGCCTGTCGTTCTGGGCATGGGAGCGCATCCCATAAAGGTGGGTATCTCCCCGGTGCTCATAGACCTGATGGAGAGGGGAATGATCACTGCTGTTGCGACCAATGGGGCCTGCATAATCCACGACTTCGAGATCTCCCTTTCGGGCAGGACTTCAGAGGATGTTGCCGCTGAGCTCTGCACCGGAAAATTCGGCATGGCAAGAGAGACGGGAAGGGAACTGAATGCGGCAATCAATGCCGGGGTGAGAAAGGGATACGGTATCGGGAGGTCCGTGGGCGAATATATATTCAAAAGCAAGAACCGGCTCAGGGACAAGAGCATATTCTCCGAAGGTTTCAGACTCGGGCTCCCTGTGACCACCCATATTGCATTGGGAACCGACATAATCCATATGCATCCCCAGGCAGACGGGGCAATGATAGGCCGGGGGAGCCTCAGGGATTTCAGGCTGCTGGCATCGGTCATCGCAGACCTTGAAGGAGGGGTCTATATCAATCTCGGCTCTGCTGTTATTATGCCTGAGGTCTTCCTCAAGGCATTGACCGTAGCAAGGAATCTGGGCAACAAGGTGGAAGGCATCACAACGGTGAACATGGATTTCATCCAGCATTACCGGCCGCAGGAGAATGTGCTCTGCAGACCCACCATGATGAAGGGCAGGTCATATGCCCTCACCGGACATCACGAGATCATGTTCCCTCTTCTTGCCGCAGCGATCATTGAGGAGGCAGAATGAAGGTGATCGTGGATGTGGACAAGTGTGTCGGCTGCGGCTCCTGTCAGGAGATATGTCCGGCGGTATTTCACCTCGATGAGGTGATCGGCAAGGCAGAGGTGATCGACGCGGATGCGTGTGAATATGTGGGCTGTTGCGAGGCCGCGGAAGAGAACTGCCCTGTAGAGGCGATCACCATTGAAGAGGAGTAGACATAATTGTTCAAAGCTTTTCATCTGTCGTTTGCTTTTGCTGTCATTCCGGCTTGCCCGGAATCTTTCCTTGCCTGAAGAAGGATTCCCGACTGGCGGGAATGACATTAT
>CAMTVV010000128.1:0-20116 GCA_947085305.1 uncultured Nitrospiraceae bacterium | reverse complement strand
TATATGCGCCGTAATAACTAATACTGCCTCTAAGACTTAACTTTTCATTATTGTTCAGGAAGACTAAAAATAGGACATTTCTAAATTGGCTTGACATCAGGTGTAAAATAAGTGGATTTTGTAATAGGGTTGGGTTTAATATTAAAAGATAGGTACCCTGATAAAAGAATTAGATTTAGATTTTTTTTCTTTCGAACTTAAGTTATTTACCACTCAGGTTTCAGAACTTATCAGCCATCCCTTCCAGTGTCGAAACCGGTATACGGTATTTCCCGTCCTGGAGAAGGCCTGCTATTCTCATGGGGACACAGCTTCCCACTCCTTTCTCGATGCCGGTGACTGCATAGCCCACATTACAGTCCCTGCAGATGAGGGTGCCGGCCTCAAAGCGATAGCCTTTTTTTGCAGGATAACAGCGCGCGCACGCATCAACGAATGAGAGGATCTTGTCATCTACCTTCACCACAAAAAAGTTTATCTTCTTCCCCTGATAATGGTAGGTGAAGAATACCGGGATTTCGGACCTCAGCGTCCCACTATCCACCGTCACGTCATTTCCCATACGGGGAGGCTCCGGATAGGCAGGCTGTTTCGCACAGGCATATAGAGACAGAAAAATGAACAAGACAACGGCGAACATCTTCATTTGATATAATAACAAAACTCTTGCTCATCCATAGCCGAAATCCGCGAGGTCACGTGAACAGGTGACCTCGCGGTCCAATCGAAGCTTAAAACATTACCTGAATGCCGGCATTGAGCACCCATTTGGTCTTCAGCTGAAGGCCGTTCAGGTTCTGATAAAAGGGAATGCCGCCTTCAACTCCGAAACTGAAAGGGCCTTTCGAGTAGCTCAACCCTATCAGACCATCAAGCCGCTGCCCGCCATAGTTGTTCGGATCGGCGTCAGGCATAGGCGCTCCCATACCCGTAGAGGGATGGATGAGTTTCTCGATTTCTGAGTCCTTCCCCCTGATACGGCCAGTATCGTTGTAAGCCAGCCGCATCCATGAGGTGAAAGGCCCCATGGCCCGCTGAAGCCAACTCGTGACCCTAAAGTTGTCGCCGAAGCTCCAGTTATTCTCGTTCTTGCCCAGATGAATCGTGTACATCGCCTGCACCCCCCAGTTCCATCTCCTGTCCTCACTGAGGCTGCTGTATGTTAGCGCAGGTTTGAGATCGTATGTGCCGGAACCGAGTTGCATGTCATAGGGGGCGCGAAATGTCATGCGCATCGTTTCGAACTCCTCCTCGATGCTTCCGGTCGGAAGGCTGAGACCGAGACTGCCGACCAGGTACTTGTTGATCTTGTAGATCCCTCTCAGCTCGGTGTCGCCGAAGCCGCTCGTACGCATGGGAGGCTCGCCCTTGATCATTTTACCTGGTCCCATATCCATCAGCATTTTCATCTCGTTATGCAGATAATTCACCATGGCCATCAGTGTGAGCCGGTCGGTGATTCCGTACATGACCATGAACATATGCATGTCCATCGTCATGCTTGTGGGGATCATCATGTAGTTATACGGTTTGTTTCTCTTAAATCCGACGCTGCTCTGATCCACATCCGTGATGCCGTCGCGCAGCCCGCTCATGTCCATATGCATGAACTTGTAATTGACCATCCACATGCCGGCAGGGTGGGTATGGTATATATCGTCGCCGAAAGCGGGATTGAACTCCATTTGGGCGCCCAGGCCCATATCGTGGCCCGCATGTGTATGCTGCTTGTGGGTCATTGTAGTGTCTCCACCCACTTCCGCCTCGGCGGATTTCATCACCTTATCGAAGGGGGCCGCCTCCCCGCCGTTTTCCTTCACGAATTTCTGTGCGTCCTCTACCCTGGCAAACGCCCATTTCGGCAGAGAGGTCATGACACCCTCCTTCTTGCCGCCGACCACCCAGATCGCGGTCCCAGCGTCTATCAGCTCTTGGGTTGCATAATCGGCAACCCTGAGCGACTTGACCTGTTTGTCCCTGTTTTGTCTCAGCTCTGAAGCTGCACAGTGGAGACTGCAGACCCCCACGGCAGTCCCGTCGGCATATGTAATGAGCATCCGGCTCCGAGAAAAAACGGTCCTGTCCATCCCGCATTGCTTACAGGTTTTAGGACCCTCAAATCCGCCCACTGCGCCAGCGGCAAAGGCAAAATACGGAAGCATAAAAACTATGTGGACAAACAAAATCATCATGAGAATTTTTTTCATAAATCTGTCCTCCTTTATCGTATTCGTACTCGGCAGACTATTGCGGCTTCTGAGATTCCGAAAATCATGGATCCGGAGTCTCAGGACTGCTTGTCTACAATTCCGGAGGATGCTCTTCCTGGAAGGCAATTAAGAAAGGTTTAAAGGCAGACCTTGCTCTTTCATGAGGGCAAGAAGGCTGTAAATTTGCAGATTTGCACTGGCATTCATGGATGAAGGCTGTATTGCTCATGTGGATACCGGCACCTGAAGCATGACAGACATCGAGTGTAATGAGGGATAGCTCGGAAGTCCCTCTATCCGCGTGGACATTTACCAACGGTATTAGCGAAAGAGAAAGACAAATCAAGACGAGTATTGAACTCAATTTCATAAAGTTGCTTACCTGTAGTAGATCAATTCTTTACATTCTTAAACGTGACTATTACCTTGTCTTCGATCCCGTCCTTTTGAATTTTGATCAACAGATCCCATTCCCCTGTCATTGTGAAATACACGTTTTCAACTACATATATCCCTTTCCCCTTTTCTTTAATACGGGTCTTTTTTGATGAGCCGTGACCGTGCACTGTCATCCACGGAACAACCTCGATCTTTGCGCCGTCTACTGCGGTTTTAGAGCGGCCACCAAGAACTGTTAATGTGACTACATTGGTTCCTACCACTGGGGAGGATGGCTCTATCTGAACCTTGACGATAAAAAAACCACCTTCTGATCGTATCTCGGCATTTTCTGCCATAGCTATCTCTCCACAGAACAACAACAAAATGGTTAAAGCAATAATACTTTTCCTCATCTCTCAACCTCCTTTCAAAAGATTTTAATGGGGTGGCATCGGTATCCATACAGGGATAACATTATTCTCAAACTTAAATTTATTTGCCATCGCCTTGTCATCGGCATAGTACGGCTTTAGGTATATGAAGAAGTCTTCATTTTTCTCGGCGATATCCTCAGTGGATATGGTATCCGAAGCCACATAGGAAACACTGTTTATCCTGACATGCATGAAGCCCGGCAAAACCTCTTCGTAATTCTTGAAGGGCACCTCAATTAATTTCTCAATCACCAGAGGTTTATCGAGCCTGATTACTTCAGCATCAGACTTGGCTGTCACATCGTGCAGCGGGACCTCTTTCCATAATGTTCCGACCTGGACAAAGACCCGTATCGCGGGAGTCATGACATAAATATCCTCTTTCTGGAAGGGGGCTTTTTCATAACTAAGCGTCATTTTATATCTCTCGCCCGAGTATGTCATGTCCTTGATGTTAGACTGCAGGACATAGTATGCCATCCGTTGAAGTTTCTTCTGCAGCGCCGCTTTCTCTCTAAGAAAGGTGTTCTGCCTGTAACCGACAAAGTAGTCAACTGCAACAACAGAAACTATGATTAGAAGCGCGGCGATGAGTGTCTTATAACGTTTCTTTATCATATCTTATGACAAATATTTCCATATCTAACGCAACAGTGTAGGGACCCTTCCTCTTTTTTTCTTCGTGCCCACATAGATAAACATATCCTCGTCTTTTTCAATAATATCCTCCCGGGCTATTGCATCTGCTGCTATATAAGAGATACTTTTTACTTTCATGTGCATGTACCCCTGCATGAGTTCTTCATAGTTCTTGTAGGGGACATTAAAACTCACTTTCATGACATACGGGGCATTCAGTTTCTCGACAGTATAGTCACCACGCTTCTCTCTCATATCTATAACAGAAACCTCATGCCACAGAGTTCCCACTTGCACAAAGACTTTTACGGCAAAAATCATAAGCCACATATCTTCCTCAGGACGGACATTTTCATATCCAAGCTTCATAATATATTTACGGTCTTCAGGCTCATAGAAGATTTCCTTGATATTGGTCCGCTCGAGATAGTAGGCCAGCCTTTCAACCTTTTTTTTATGCGCCATTTTCTCTTCCAATATCCTGTTTTGTCTGTACCCAACTGTAAAATCCACTGCAATTAAAACTACAATAATCAGGCCGAGATAAATAAAAACTCTGTACCGCATATTGACTTATCTACATGCATTCCCTGTGCACCCATCTGTCGGTACCAGGGCTTATCCAGTAATACTCTTCATCGGACTTTGAAAAAATGTCTCCCTTGCGTTTAGCGGAGAATTTTAGCCGGTACTTAAACATGAGATTGACATCGCCTTCATAGGTTCTGAAGAGGTCAGCAGTATGCATTGGTATCTTTAAGACAGTGATGATCATCTTCTTCCCCTTAGCATTTAGAGAGGGGTCGGCATTCAATGAATCGTATAGCACAACCGCATCTAACGCTAACATGTTCCAGCCCCTGTCTGTCTGAATGTAGAATTTCCTCTCAAATTCCCTGACAGAGATAAGCTTTGTTGAACTATTCATAAGGCCGATCTCTACCTTGTATTCATCGGCGCCAAAATGAGATATTGATTCAACCCATATAGTTATATGGTCTGAAAGCTGTCGTTTTTCAAAAGTATGGGTATTATTTACATAAATCATCAGGGTTAAGACATTAATGATAAAGCAAACAGCTACTTTATGGAGCACGTTCATTTCCTTAGAAGTTTCCATAAAATATCAAACCTCGCAAATCTTGAATTTGTGATTATAGGTGTCCTCAACAACCTCGCCATCCTTGAGTCTAATCACCCGTTTCGCATGGCTTGCCTTCTGCGGGTCGTGAGTGACCATCACGAGCGTCAACCCCTCGCTGTTGAGGCTTCCAAATAATTCCATAATTTCCTCACCTGTCTTAGAATCGAGGTTGCCGGTCGGCTCATCGGCAAGTATAATAGCCGGGTCGTTCATAAGAGCCCTCGCTATAGAAACTCTCTGAGCTTCTCCGCCGCTAAGCTGGTGAGGCAGGTGTTTTGCCCTTTTCCCCAGCCCGACTTTATCAAGCATTTTAACAGCATACTCTTTATCCTTCAGGTTTCCCTTGATCTGCCTGAATGCAAAGGGAAGCATCACATTCTCTATTGCAGTCAGGGATGATAATAATCGCGCCTCCTGGAATATATAGGCGATTTTTTTTTGCCTAATTTTGAGGAGTTTATTCTCCGACAGATTATCAATCCGATCATCACCGATGTACACCTCTCCATCGGATGGAGTGTCTATACCTCCCAGAATATTCAACAGCGTAGACTTGCCGGAACCGCTCGGTCCCATAACAGCAATATATTCGCCTTTCTTTATCTCGATATTGACTTTGCTCAGCGCAAAAACAGGAGACTCTCCCATCTTGTAAGCCTTTGATACGTTCCTAAAAAGTGCAATAGTATTGTTAGTCATAACCTTTCTCCTATAGTGATTTGAATGCCTCTGCAACCTTGATCTTCGAGGCATATATTGCAGGATATATGCTTGCCGCGATGGTTGTTAATGTCCCCAGTATTATAGCCATGAGGAAGAAGAGGGGGTTCACCCTTATCACTATATCCTTGAAGAGTATAGGACCAATGACATAGGACAGGCCGGTACCTATGGCAAAACCGATAATCCCTCCGGTAATCCCGATCAAGGCTGCCTCGTAAAGGAATAATCTTATAAGCTGGCTCCTTGATGCCCCCATTGCTTTAAGGAGCCCTATGTCCCTCAGCCTGCTGTGAATAGAACCGAGTATGATATTAAATACCCCTATAGCGCTTATAATGAGTGAAGCAACCACGAAACTCAGGAGTAAAGCCGCAGTCTTCTGGAATATCTGGGACTGTGCCGTGGCTATTTCGCTCTGAGACGTAGCCCTGACCCCGAGAATCTCTTTATTGATCGCTATAGCCGCATCTCCCAGAGGGCACTTCGGGCACATTGCCCTGACATTAATCATCGAGATCTTATTATGTTTTCCAAAGATCTTCTGGCATGTTTTAAGGGACATAAAAACCATATAATCGTCAGGAGAATCTGTCTCATTCAGGATTCCGCTCACTTTCATTTTACTTTGTCCTATTTCCAGGATATCCCCTACCTTTGTTTCGGTAATAACAGCGAACAGTTTGCCGAGTATTACTTCATCGTCATTTGCCATGAATTTCCCTTCCGATATCTCCCACCAAAACCGTGAAATAAGTTCCTTCTCCAGCATTACGCCTCCAACAATAACATCGCTTCCCTTGACAGTCGCCTCTTCATAAAGCCGCGGTGCAAAGGTAGGAGGCGGGAAGGCAGCGCCTCCAATAGTGCCTTCCTGGAATGTGAGTTGACCCATCTTTTCCCAGCCGGCTACTATTGCCTTCTGGTATGTTTTCTCTATGTTCGGCATTGCATCCTCAGGTATATATGACCCTGTGCCAATCCCGAATGTCTTCAAGCTTTGCTGGGACTTGGTCTCGGCCGGCATTATAGTGAGGCTGTGACCATACCGTGCAATCACCCGGAAGATTTCTACCTCGCCTGAGGAAGCCGTAATTATGACTGAGATGAGCATTGATACTGCAATAGCTATCCCTATGGCGGTGTATATGGTCCGTATCTTTCTCTTGCTAACCTCCTTTAAGGCGACGTGGTATATCCTCATATATCCCCTCCCTTTATCCCTGTCAGTCCAATAAAGCGCCGTCTCTCATATGATATATCCTGTCTGTCATACCCGCCAGGTCCATATTATGGGTGACAAGTAAAAACGTAGTCTGTTCTTTTTCGTTTATTTCAGAAAAAAAGTCCATCACTTCTGATTCACTCTGTGCATCGAGGTCCCCGGTTGGCTCATCAGCCAAGATTATCGCAGGTTTATTTATAAAGGCCCTTGCAATGGCAACCCTCCTCTGCTGCCCCCCTGAAAGTTCAGAGGGGAAGGAATTCAATTTCTTTGAAAGCCCTAATGCAGAAAGGATTTTTTCAGCGCGTCCATAGACATCTCCATGATTATCCTTATGAAAAATTACCGGGAGTGCGACGTTGTCGACAACTCGCAGAGTGGGAATGAGACTCGCAAATTGAAAAATGAAGCCGATCTTTTCATTCCTCAATGCTGACAGCCCGGCATCATTTAAGCTCCAGACGTCGGTTCCCTCTATGGAGACATTCCCCCTTGTTGGTTCTGTCAATCCCCCTATCACACTGAGAAGAGTGGTCTTGCCGGAACCGGAATGCCCCACGATCGAGATAAAACTCCCCTTCTCTATCTCCAGGTTTACGGATCTGAGGGCTTCTAACTTTTCACCTCCGATATCGTATATTTTCCAGATGTCTTTTATCACAAGCATGCTGTCCATTTATTCACCCGCGCGTATAGCATCATAGGGATGCATTTTACTGCCCCTAAGCGCCGGGTAAAAGGTGCCTGCAACACCAACCAGAACTGAGACAGCGATGGCGCCCAGAGCCAGCATTACAATATCAGTAACAGAAGGCCATATATAGGGCATATTGAGCGCTTTGAGATTAAAGATTATTGTTCTCTGATAAACCCTCATAATAATAATCCCAACGATTACACCTGACAGTCCTCCGATACTTGTCAACAAGGCTGCCTCGTACAAAATCAGTCTGAATATCGAGCTCTTTCGTGCGCCTATGGCTCTCAAAAGCCCCAATTCTCTTCTCCGTTCATTGATGATGGTGGAGAAGATGGCGCTGATCATCAGTGCGTTCGCAATGATAAGGACTATACTCAATACAATGGTGCTGCTGAAAAGCGCGACAAGATTCTGCCTGACAGAGGTTATGATATTGCCTGCTGTTATTACCTTTACGTTCGGATCTTTGCTGATCGTAAAAGAAATATACGGCAGTTTTGCGCCGACTTCCAGCTGTATAAGGACCGCAGAGATATGACCCCTTACTAGTTTTAACGGCGCTACATTGGGGATTGTATACGATTTTTCTGCCATCGAATAGGCGTGCTCTATGTCTATAAATATAGCATTGTCGTAAAGCCCCACGCCGGTCCTTCCGAGTTTGCCGTAAACCCTCAGCGTCTGTCCATAGAAGACAATGGTGTCTCCCACATTCTGTGTATTCAATCCCCCGATTATCGCGTCACTGATCTGGAAAGGGCCTTCAATTTTTTCCTCAATCCATGGAAGAACGGTGAAGTCACTTGTAGGGTCAAAACCGATTATAAAGGCATTGCCTATGACACAACATTCTCCATCTATGCTCGTCAGGAACAGCTGAGGGGATATTTTTTTCACGCCCTTTAATGAAGCTATTGTCCTGAGTATGTCCCTCTCCATATAAAAAACAGACGGTTCACCTGAAAGAAGCGCAGACTTCATGCTTATCATCGAGCCCTTTGGAACAACGAGAAGATCTGCCCCGAATTTTGACAAACCCTTCTTCAGGCTGTCGTTAACTCCCCACATCAGCGTAGATGTTGAAAATACAGCGCCGCTGACAATAGCGATAGCAATCAGGAGCGCAGAAGTTCTGAAGGTTCTGCGCATCAGGTTCTGGAATGCCAAAAAAATAAGAGAGAGTTTATTGCTGGTCTTTCTTTCTTTCATTGTTAGGGTTTACTCTGCCTCCTGTGTGAACGATCAGGAGGCAGAGTGCTTGTTAAGTTGTTTGGTCGGTCGTTATGTGGACGGACTCCGGCTTATCGCCAGTTCTTTCAGGTTCCTCGGGACAATGACGCAGTCGTGGGGTCCCTGAGCGTTGGGGAGAAAGCCCAGAAGCTCATCTTTCTTAGCGTCTATGACGAATATCCCGGAAGCTGTCTTCTGATAACCGCCAAAGACCCCAAGAAGGTGTTTGCCGTCGCCTGTTACAGCGACTGTATGAACGTCCGGCCCGATCTCTATCTCTTTTTTAACTTTCCAGTTAACCGCATCAATTACCGCAACGCCATTTGGTGTCGGAGATGGCCACCAGAGGACCACATAGACCTTCTTCGCATCAGGAGTGAAAGCCATATGGAAGGTCTGGGGGAAAGCGCCTCTCCACTCCGGCTTTGTTACAAAAGCCTTCGGCTTCCAGTTCATAGGGTTCGCGTGATCAGATGAGTCGTATACGTATATGGCGTTCTCCATGATCGCGCCCATGAAGAGAAAATGCTTTCCATCCGGTGAAAAACCTGCCTGATGGCCGTAATTTTCTACCTTGGGAATTACTATCTCCCAGGTGTCCTTGTCCACCTTTGTCAGTTTCTGCGCCGGCTTGTTTTTTGTAGAGAAAAACACTGCGCCAGCAGGTTCCCAGTTGCTTTGATCAAATACAATAGACGTGCCGGTGACTCTGAGAGCCGCTACTGCCCACTTGCCCCTTGGGTCAAAGAGAACAGCATCGAGACCTACAACATTTGTTGGCCTCGAGCCTGATACCTTGCCCTCCACCAGGAAATTCTCTCCGCCCGGTACAAGTTCCCAGTCTATTTTGTTGCCCTTTGTACCCTGGTAGTCAAACTTGCCGGTTTTCGGGTCAGGATGCAGCTTCTTGACAATAAGTTTGCCGCCGCCGCTCCAGGCCTCCTTCAGGGTATTGATATTCGGTATCCAATCAAAGAAAACCGCTGCATCAACCTTGGAGGTTGCCCTGTCGAATATGCCGAATATGTCCTTTTGACCATCTCCAATAGCAAACTTCTTCGCGTCCTGCGAAATTGTCACATGGACTCCGAGCCCCAGTCCGGTAGTCTCGGCCACGTCTTCTACCAGATTCAACTTTACCCCATCGTATTTCATCCTGTAGATGTGGAACCCTTCCCCAGGATCTTTTACCTTCGTCGGTATGCCGTAAATAAAGAGGTTCTTCCCACCCTGTGAATTTACGATAAACTCAAATTCTTTATAAGGGTCTTCTGAAGGGAATGCGGCCATATGGTGAATTATCGGGTTTGTATCACCATAATTAACAAAGGACGTCCATGCAAGCGTCTTTCCTGTGGACATATCATGAGCCGCGACAGTCCCGGCAAATTTCCCCGGCGTGAGGAATATATACTTTCCGATACTTTCGTAAAAACTCCCGAGTTTGGTTTTTCCAAAAGTGAATGCATGGGCAGTCACCGCAAGACTTACAACTAACAACCCTAACAAAACAAGAACTAATGTTTTCGATTTGAAGCGCATTTGCTACCTCCTCTCAATTTTTGTTCAGCAAATAGACCACCCACTTTCGTACTATCTTTACATACAGTTCACCTCCTTGCTCTTTAAGTTGTCTAAAGGGGTTGTTTCACACATGAATAGAAAGCAAGCCATGTGCCAGCAAGCAGCCTGGTGAAGAAGGATTGTCAAATCTCGTTTTTTGCGTGAAATCCTGAAGGGCTGGAATTCAGACGTTTCATTATGGAAAGGCTTTCCGTGTTCATAATGAAACAAATGAAACACCATGAGACAACGGTAGTTTTGATTACAATGATGAAGTCAGGTAAGTTTTGCTTTCATAAGTCCGGATGGCAAGAGAGACAGCCGCCTGAGAAATAGGCTCCGTGGTCAAAAGGCTCTTTCATTTCCATACCATGAAAAATAGTATTTTCCCATAAGTTTTTTATGGTTTTCATTGTCTCCAATTTAAGCACATCAGGATTTATATGGCAGGAGACTGATTTATTATGACATCCTCCACACGCATTAGCTCTCATTTTCCATTCTCTATTTCCGGGACTGAGAACGAGCATTGAACAGAGAATAACAAGGACGAGAAACGCCACAAGGACATTCTTGAACATGTAGAATGCATATCAATATTCGTTCCTGCGCTCAAAACTTATTTGATATTTCTTCATCTTTCTCCAGAGAGTGGTTCTTCCTATCTTGAGGTCTTTACATACCTCGGCAAGGTTATTCGGGTGTCTTTTAATACTTTCAATGATGATCTTCTTCTCCCACTCCTTCCACTCCTTCATATCCATTATCCCGGCAGTTTCAACAGCCGGCAGTGAAGCGTCTAATGACGTGATCGGAAGATCTTTACAGGAGATAATATGAGAATCAGCGAGCGCCACAGCGCGGCAGACAATATTATAGAGTTCTCTTACGTTTCCCGGAAAGTCATAGTTATAGAGGTTTTCCATAACCTCAGGTTCGAAGCCAATAATATTCTGCTTGTTTTGCCTGGATTTGCAGATGGAGAGAAAGTGTTCGGAAAGGTTGAATATATCGTCTTTGTGTGCTCGCAAGGGAGGTATGTGTACGTTCAACACATTCAACCGATAATAGAGGTCCTCGCGAAACTCCCCTTTCTTGGTTGCAGCAAGAAGATCGGCATTTGTTGCTGCTATCACCCTCACATCGATAGGGATTTCCTGATCGCTGCCGACCTTCCTGATCACGCTGTCCTGAAGGACCCCCAACAATTTGACCTGCACTGTTCTTGGTAGAGCGCCAATCTCATCCAAGAGGATAGTCCCACTGTTTGCAGCTTCAAAAAGGCCCTTTCTTTCCATAACGGCTCCGGTAAACGCCCCTTTTGTGTGGCCAAAAAGTTCACTCTCGAAAAGGTACTCGGGAATGGAGGTGCAGTTTACCGACGTGAAAGGTCTTGCATATCTTGAACTGTTGAGATGTATCGCTTTTGCTATAAGGTTCTTCCCGGTTCCGGTCTCTCCTGTGATAAGAACAGGGAGGTCGGTATTCGCAACCTTTTTCAACTGTGTCTTTATGTCGTCTATTACACGACTTCTTCCTATAATCATAGAAAAGTCATCTTCCTTCGTTTTGGACCTTACCTGGAGCATCGTCCCTATTTCGCGGTCAGTCTTGACCATATTGATCGCTTTTCTGGCTCTGTGAACTATCTCTTCATATTCAAAAGGTTTTGTTACATAGTCATACGCCCCCATTTTCATTGCCGAAACAGCAGAATCAATTGTGCCGTACGCGGTCATTATGATCACAGGTACTCTTAGCCCTTTGCGATTAACATGCTCCAGCAAATCAGTTCCGCTCATCCCGTCCATGCGCATATCCGAGATTATGAGGTCAATGTTCTTTTCCGCTATCTGCCCGATGGCGGCCTCTCCACTCTCAGCCTGATATACCTGGTACCCTTCCTTTTTGAAGAGTATCGCAAGGCTCTTTCTCATTCCCTCTTCATCATCGACTATCAATATTGACGACATCCTCAGCTCCCTCACCGACTACGTTTCTCCCGTGATTTACAGGAATGGTTATTTCCACTTCCGTCCCCTCGCCCTCTTTGCTCGATAGCGAAACATGTCCTCCGTGCTGCCTGATGATCCTCTCAACTATTGCAAGCCCGAGACCTGTGCCTTTCGCCTTTGTAGAGTAAAAGGGATGGAACGCCCTGGGTAATGTTTCTTCGGTCATTCCCGTGCCACTGTCACGAATGATAATGCTTACATCATCACAATGCGCATTCCCCTCAGTTCTTGTCGGACACTGCGTCCGCACCGTCAAAGTCCCACCGGACGGCATGGCCTGTATCGCGTTGATGAATATATTCCACAGGCATTGCTTGACTGCATTCCGGTCGATGAACACAAGGGGCAAGGCGCTGTCAAGGTGTTTATGAATTCTGATTGAAGAGACATTGCCATTATTGCTAAAGAAAAGAAGTGTCTCATCAAGCAGTATGTTAATATCCGTCAGAGATTTGTTTATAGGAGGAGGCTTGGCATAATTCAGAAAATCAGTAATAATTCCGTTCAGTCTTCCAATCTCATTTTCAACAATATCCATGAGTTCCCTGTCTTCATCAACAAGCTCCTTATGACGCTTAAAAATGCCGATGGAATTGCTTATTGCACCGAGAGGGTTTCTAATCTCATGAGCAATCGTGGCGGCCATTTTCCCGATTGAAGCAAGTTTCTCCGCCTCAAGAAGTCCCTCTTGTGTATCCTTGAGGTTTTCATATGCATGCCTCAGTTCTTCCACAGTTCCGATCAATTTTCTTCGTGCTTCGTGCAACTCATTAAAGGTTCTTGTAAGCCCATGAGCAAGCCCGAAAATTAATCCCACAAATATAATGAGTTTTATTATATGCCAGTACCACCAGCTGGCGTCCCAAAGTATTGAAAAAGCAAACAGAAACTCACTCGTAAAAAAAAGAAAAGCTGAAGTCGAGAATATATGAAATAACACATCGTTTGTGACCTTAAAATATCTTAAGAACTTGAGTCCTGAAAATAAGAAAAAAATGGACGAGAGAATATTAACTACAACCAGATAACCAGTAAATTCCCCCCTGATAGGGAATGTGACAGGGGTATGGTGTGAGAGATCTATCATGACAGCGCCGGGAAGAAAAGAAGGGAAGCTCGAAATTGCCACTGCAGAAACCATAGTTATGGTTATCCCGGAGAGAATAAATACGTGTCGCAACCATGGCGGATCCTTTGTGCTGCTTTTTACAGAAATTGCGCTCCATAGGAAAAATGCACCACCACTGAAGGCGCTGAGTGAATGGAACCAGACAAAAAGAGTAACGCAGTAATTAGAATAAGCATGGAAAAAATCGAATATTCCCATCGAAAAGAACCCGAGAAAAAGGAAAAGATTACTCCTTTTTCCGGAGGATTTGTATTCCCGATATATAATATATGCGATAATAATAGAGATGATGCCGCAGTAAGATTCAAGCAAAGAGTGCACAGAGGTATCGATCCAGAAGATATTATGATGACTGAGAATCTGGCTCCCTATTGACATAAGAAATACGATGCCAAGTAAAATTCCGGAAACCCAATAGAATTTATTCCTGATTTGTGAGATTTTATCTCCAGGATAATCAAGACGATAGACGATATTCGTGAAGAGAGCGGCTTCTTTTAGGTTTTCTTTTGTCATAGTATCCTCGTTACCGGAAACACTCATTATTTTAACTATATTAGAACGCTATTAATTGATACTTGTCAATAGGCAAAAAAGGTTCGGGGACGGCAGCCGACTACAAAATTCAGCAGATGTTTACATCCTTCCGTCCAAGGCTGTTTTTCAACCTCTTGATAATCCCATGGATAAAGTCTCAAGCCACATACTCAGGTTCAGGCGGTAGCAGCATTGAGCTTCTTCCTTCCCCATTCATTCCAAAAGTGATAGAATTTAGCTACAGATGCTGTTAAACTTATTCAGGACCCATTGTGCGGGTTTTCTTTTCAGGCAGATTTACAGGGCAGTAAAGTTCATTTTACACGTCATGGATAAGGCAGATTTTCAAAGGCTCAGAAATCTGATGGTGGATACCCAGCTTATTCCCCGTGGGATCAAGGACCCCCGTGTGCTTGAGGCCATGAGAAAGGTTCCGAGACATCTCTTCATGGATGAGGCCATGCAGTATAATGCCTATGATGACATGGCCCTTCCGGTGGGGGAAGGCCAGACCATATCGCAGCCCTATATGGTGGCGATCATGACCGAACTTCTTAACTTGAAAGGTGATGAGAAGGTTCTTGAGATAGGGACCGGTTCAGGGTATCAGGCAGCCATACTGGCAGAACTGGCCGGGGAGCTTTACACCATTGAAAGAATTCAGTCATTATCTCAAAAGGCCGGAGAGACCTTCAGGGACCTCGGTTATGTGAATATCCATATGATGGTCGGGGACGGGACGCTGGGATGGCCCGAGGCCGCGCCCTTTGACAGGATACTTATTACCGCAGGCGCACCGGAAATCCCGGAACCCCTTATCGAACAGCTTGCAGAAGGGGGAATGATTTTAGCGCCGGTGGGCGACAGGTACTCCCAGCAGCTTGTCAGAGTGACAAAACAGAAAGGGAAGTTGTCAAAGGAGTATCATACACCATGCGTCTTTGTGCCCCTTGTGGGGGAGTACGGCTGGAAAGGCGACATTCCCTAATACCACTCCGCCCTGTTCTTTGGGACATACCAGTGGATGAAATCGTGCCAGATGCCCAAAGGCGCTTTTTCGACTCCCTTGAACCTCTTGTGAAGGACCGGCAAGGCGTCAGGCACAAACAGAAAGGCCACGGGCTGATCCTCGGCAAGAATTCCGTGGATTCGGTGGTAAATGCTTTTCCTCTTTTCAAAGTCAAAGGTCCTTCTGCCCTCCAGAAGCAGCCGGTCAACGTCATCGTTCTTGTATGAAATGAAATTGAACTCCCCCTCCTTTGTCTTTGACGAATGCCAGATGTCGTAAATGTCCGGGTCCCTCGAAAGGCTCCATCCCATGATAATCGCCTCAAACCTTCTCTTGTTGATGAATTCATGGAGCATGGCCTGCCACTCCAGCACCTTTATCTCCATCTCTATGCCGACCTTTTTGAGATTCTCCCTGATTATCTCCGCGGTCTTTCTCCTCGCGTCATTGCCCTGGTTGATCAGAACCGTGAACCTGAATGGTTTTCCGTCCTTATAGAGGAGATTGTCATTCCCCATAGTCCATCCGGCTTCCAGGAGGAGTATCTTCGCCTTTTCCGGGTTATATTCAAGGTCCTTCACCCCGGCATTAAACGCCCATGACTCCGGAGGGAATGGTCCGGTGCACGGCGTTCCAAATCCCAGCAGGACGCCGTGAATGATATCCTGCTTGTTTATGGCGTGAGTGATGGCTCTTCTCACCCGCCTGTCCCCAAAGCGGGGGTCCTGAAGGTTGTATCCGAGATAGGTATATCCGAATGAAGGATATTGGAACTTCTGAAAATACCGGGTGAAATGTTCCGAGCCGGACTGGAGTTTATACTGGGGCGGCGTCAGCCCCATGAAATCAACTCCGCCGAATTTTAGTTCAAGGAACATGGTTGCGGTATCAGGGATGATCCGGGCAAGGTACCTGTTTATCTTCGGCCTGCCCTCAAAATACCCGTCAAATGCCTCAACCACGATCTTCTGTCCCGTGACCCACTCCTTGAGCTTGTACGGGCCGGTTCCCACAGGATTCCTGTTATACTCCACTGCGGAGATGTCTTTCCCTTCAAGGATGTGTTTCGGGATGATACCCATACCCCATGACTCCAGCGCAGGGGCGTACGGCTCTTTATACTTCACCTTCACTGTATATCTGTCAATGGCCTCTACCTTTTCCACAGGACCGAAGTTGCTCCCGTAGGGGGTAGGGACTTTCGGGTCGGTTACGGTGTTAAAGGTAAAGACCACGTCGTCAGAGGTGAATTCCACGCCGTCATGCCATCTGACGCCCTTTCTGAGGTGGAAGATTATCTGGAGTCCGTCCCTGCTCACCTCCCATGACCCGGCAAGGTCGCCGGTAATCTTTATGTCTTTGTCATATTTGGTGAGGCCGTTGAAGATAAGGCCGCTGATTTGACCTGACGCGCTGTCGGATGCAAGGAGGGGAAGAAGCCGTTTTGCGTCGGCGCCAAGGCCGACCGTGATATCAGATGGTCTCTTTATGTCCGGCTCCCTGGAACAGGAAAGGAGAGCGATGACGACAATTAAAACGACCGTGATACGTAATGCGTAACGCGTAATGCGTGCTTTCCTCATACGTATCACTGGTCACTCATCACGCATTACGTGTCACGAGTTACGATTCTACTTTGCTGGCTGTTGCTGGGGTACGGGCGCCTGCTGGGGAGCCTGAACCGGTCCCTGCTGGGAAGGAATGCCTGTCTTCTGCTCCAGGGGCAATGTCTTCTTCACAACAGAGCCGCTCCTCACCGAGGCAATGGCGAGGAGAAGTGACGTCATCATGAAAACAACTGCAGCTATGGTGGTGAGCTTGCTGAAGACCGTAGCTGCTCCACGGCTTCCGAAGATCGTCTGGCTTGAACCTCCAAAAGCAGCCCCCATCTCTGCGCCCTTGCTGCTCTGTATGAGAACGATGAGTATCAGAAAGAAACAGACAAGCACATGCAGTATAGTGAGCAATGTAACCATTAGTTCCCCCTTGTAAATTTCACAATCTTCTCAAAACTGTCAGGTTTAAGGCTTGCGCCTCCCACCAGAGCGCCGTCAACATCGGGACGCGCCATAAGGCTGTCGACGTTTTCAGGCGTCACGCTTCCGCCGTAGAGTATCCTGATGGAATCAGCGTCTTCGTGATAACTCTCTCTCAAGGTGTTTCTTATATACTTGTGGGCATCCTGCGCCTGTTCAGAGGTTGCTGTCTTCCCTGTTCCGATGGCCCAGACCGGCTCATATGCCACCACGAGGCTCTTCACATCAGCATCCCTGAGCCCGTTGACCGTCTGTGTGCGCAATACGTCATATGTCTTGCCGGCTTCTCTTTCCTTCAGGGTCTCACCGATGCAGAAAATGACGTTCAGTCCGTTTTTCTGGGAAATCCGCATCTTCCTGTTCACGATATCATCGGTCTCTCCGAAATACTGTCTCCGCTCTGAATGACCTATGATCACATATTCACAGCCCACGTCCACCAGCATGGGGGGAGAGATCTCTCCGGTAAAAGCCCCCTTTTCCTCATAAAAGACATTTTGAGCAGAGAGCTTCACATTCGTCCCTACCAGCCTCTCGGCTATCCCGAAAAGCGCTGTAAAGGGAGGCGCAATTATAATATCAGCATCCTTCACCCCCTCGACAGAGGGCAGGAACGAATAGATAAAATCCATGGCCTCCGGCACGGTCTTGTTCATCTTCCAGTTGGCTGCTATGAACGGTCTGCGCATCATAAGATTTATAATTATCTGGCATACGAGGAGGAAAAGTCAAGACAAAGGGCGCTGCCGCGTGACGGCGGGAATGTGGGACTTGTGGATGTGACACCGGAAGGAGTGGTGAAGGTCAAGCTCCTCGGCGCTTGCGGCACATGCCCCATGTCTATATTGACGCTGAAAAGAGGTATCGAAGCAACGCTGAAACAGAGACTGCCTGAAATAGCCTCTGTGGAGTCTGTCTAGGATTTTTGTTTTCTTTCAGGAGATAACCCGTAGAGGTGATAGGCGCAGTCAGGGCCTATCAAAGCTTTCACGGCCTCTGCGGGGAGTCTGAACTTTCCTTTGAGAACATAGTCCCGATAGAGCGCTCTCAGGCGCATTTCCTCAGCCAGTGGATTGGTGAATCTTTTTTTATCAGGGGAAGAGGGCAATGGCATTGAGGGCCTCCGTCTCATCAAAGCCCATCATGATATTCATGTTGTGCACTGCCTGGCCGGCTGCGCCCTTCACAAGGTTATCGATGGCAGCAACCACGATGAGGGCGCCGGTCCTTTTGTTCACCGTAACCCCTAATTCGCACAGGTTCGTGCACCTGACATTCTTCACATTGGGGAACTTGCCTATTTCGAGCACCTTTGTGAACGGCTCTTTCCCGTATGCGGCCCTGTAAATTGCATGAACATCTTTTCCTTCCATGCCTTTTGCGAGCTTCGCATAGATGGTGGTCAGTAAGCCCCTGTCCATAGGCACTAGATGGGGCGTAAAGTTTACTCTGATACCCTTTCCTGCCACAGCGGAAAGTTCCTGCTCAATCTCGGGGGTGTGCCGGTGGGAGGCCACGCTGTACGCCTTGAATCCTTCGTTCACCTCGCAGTAGGAGAAGGAGACTTCAGACTGTCTCCCGGCACCCGAAGCGCCTGATTTGGAATCGATCACAATGGAGTCCGGTTTAATGAGTCCTTTTTTTATGGCCGGGGTAAGGCCGATGATCGCCCCGGTGGGATAGCACCCGGGATTTGCCACAAGGCTCGCCTTTGCAATTTTTTTCCTGTAAAGTTCCGGAAGTCCGTAAACCGCTTTTTTTAAGGTTCCCGGGAACATATGTGGAACCTTGTACCATTCCTCATAGATCCTGGCATCCTTTAGCCGAAAGTCGGCTGACAGATCGATAACCTTTTTCCCCTGTGAGACAAAAAAGTCGACCGCAACCTGCGATGCAGCATGGGGAAGGGCCATGAAGAAGAGGTCCGCCCCGGAAATGATTTTCTCCCTGTCCAGGGGTTCATAGATGAGGTTCTCATACCTGTGGAGATGGGGGAAAAGGTCGCTAACCCTTTTCCCTGCGGATTTTTCGGAGGTAACAACAGTGATCTTTACTTGGGGGTGTGAAGCCAGTATCCGCAGAAGCTCTGCCCCGGCATAACCGCTGCCGCCGCATATGGCTACTCTTAACATCCCGGAATTATCTCTTGGAGAACTGGAATCTCTTTCTCGCGCCTTTCTGGCCGTATTTCTTTCTTTCCTTTTCTCTCGGGTCTCTCGTGAGGAATCCTTCCTTCTTGAGCTTTGACCTCATGTCACTGTCCAACTGTGTCAATGCCCTTGCGATGCCGTGTTTCAGCGCCCCTGCCTGCCCGGTGAGCCCCCCGCCTTCCACCTTTGCGGAGATGTTGAGCTTCCCGATCATCCCGGTGAGCTCAAGGGGTTGACGTATCATCATCCTGAGGGTTTCCCGAGGAAAATAGGAGTCTACCGGTTTTTCATTGACCGTGATCTGGCCATTGCCCGACGAGACCAGCACTCTGGCGATGGATGTCTTTCTTCTGCCGGTGGCGTTGTAAGTGATTTCTACCATTTGAACTCCTTTACTGTATTATTTCGGGTTTTTGCGCGGAATGGGGGTGTTCAGAGCCCCGGTACACCTTGAGTTTCTTCAGCATAGCCCTGCCGAGCCTGTTCTTGGGGAGCATACCCCAGACTGCATCCATTATAACCTCTTCAGGAGCGCTGTTCAGACGCTCCCTCGCAGTGGCTGCCTTTATCCCGCCGATATACCCTGAGTGGTGGTAATAGACTTTATCGTCCAGTTTTTTCCCGGTGAGCTTGATCTTCCCGGCATTCACCACAACCACAAAGTCCCCTGTATCCACGTTCGGGGTAAATACCGGCTTGTTTTTCCCCCGGAGATAAATCGCTATCCTTGTGGCAAGCCTCCCCAATACCCTATCCCTGGCATCAAAGACATACCATTTCCGTTCTACTTCGTTTTTCTTTGCAAACCGGGTTCTCATCAAACACCATCCTTCGTAGTTATAAAAAGTTTAATAGCATAATAGAAAATCCGTTGAAAAGTCAATAGTTGGCCCAAAGCTGATGTTACCATTTTGAAATGTCACAGGTTATTACTATTTTAAAATGTCACATTTTGGCTATTCTCTATTTTCAAAATCTATTGAAATGGAGGGTA
>CAMTVV010000127.1:0-4993 GCA_947085305.1 uncultured Nitrospiraceae bacterium | reverse complement strand
TGAACCGTGAACTGTAAAATGAGTTCGGTGACATTTTTTAAAGTCTCCTGAGTAGTAATAAAATTGATTGATTGATTGATTGATTGATTGATTGATTGATTGATTGATTGATTGATTGCAAGTTGTGTGCCATATTTATTTCACAGGAGATAGTTTTTCCTTAAGCCAGAGATTAACAAGCGTCTCTGTCGAAATATGTTTTTTCTTTGCTATATTAAAAACCTTTCTTGCAAGTTCATTTTCAAGGGCAATATATTTGGGCTCTTTTTTCAGGCTTACTTTAAATCTTGCCTCCTTTGTCTTATCCCAGTATTCAGAAACATCATGAGCATCCCAGAAATCAGATGCTTCTATAAGGGTCTCAAACTCTGCAGGAATTGGTTCTGTTTTTTTTCTTACTTTTTTGCATACCTTCTCCTTTTCTTTCTCAGTCATATCTCTTGCAGTTACAAGCAACGCTTTCTTGTCTTTTTTATAGATAAAGTATACTGACAGATACCTTCCTGACTCTGTCACTCCAAGTGCAAGATATTGGTTAAATCCTCCTTTCTTTATAAGAAGCAATCTCTCTTTTTCTACAGTATATCACAGAAATCAGCCTTTCACCTCAACCCCATTTCTACCTCTGTTTCTCCTGATACAACGTCTCCCCCTTGCTTTTTCTAGGTTTTACTGTAAACTTTTAACTATACACAGCGGCATAAGGGACTGATCCCCCTGCCGCAGAGATGGCGGGGTATCATAAAATCTCCCCTCCCTTGAGGGGAGGGGATGAAGGGGAGGGTGAAACAACTGAATCACCCCCGCCCTCCCCCCCCCAAGGGGGAGGGAAACATAAGGGAACCCCTCAGCAGAAACTGTGGGGTCTTGCGGGAATGACATACAATTAATGTCGTTATGTATAAATAGGGAATGAAAGATATTCAATACATGATATTGCCGAAGGATAACTTCGACGCCTTTATCTCGAGACTCTCGAAACTTCAGAAGCTGGCGGCGCCTGTTGCAAAGGGATACAACAATTATGCCTTTGAAGAGGTGACCTCCGGTGATCAGATTGCGGTGAAATATATCCCCACGGTCCTTCCGCCCAAGAAGTACTTCCTGCCGCAGAGGGAAACCCTCCTGGAGTACAACCTCGGCAAAGGACTGGAAGTGCGCCCCGTTTTGGAGTACGAAAAGATGGCGCTCTTCGGTGTCCATACCTGTGACCTCGCGGGAATCCAGTGTCTCAACATGGTCTTTTCCGTCCGTCCAAGGGATCATAATTACCTCATCAGAAAAAGAAAGATAGACATAATCGGCCTTGAGTGCAATGAATACTGCGATGAGTATGCATCCTGCTGCCTTGTGAGCTCGCACCTGCCGAACGGCGGATATGATTTATTCTTTACCGATCTCGGAGATTATTTCATAGTCCATGTCAATACTCAGGTCGGTGAAAACATTGTAGAGTCGACAAAGTATTTCACTCAGGCCGAATCGTTTCACCTCGAAGCGTTGAAAGATATGAGAGAGAAAAAGAGGACTGCATTTAAGAACGAGGCGCCCATTGATCCCGGATTTATACCGGAGATGTTCGACAGGTCATTCGACAGCAAGGTCTGGAAGGAATTGGAAGAGCGGTGTCTCGCATGCGGCAACTGCACAAATGTATGTCCTACGTGTTATTGCTTTGATATCCTGGACGAAATGGAGCTGGATATGAAGACAGGAAGGCGTTACCGGCAATGGGATTCATGCCAGCTTGAGCCTTTTGCAAAGGTGGCAGGGGGGGAGAATTTCCGGAAAGAGCGCTCTGCGCGGCAGCGGCATCGCTATTACAGAAAGTTCAGTTATCCGGTAATCAAGTTTGCGCGGTTTTTCTGCACCGGATGCGGCAGGTGCAGCAGGACGTGCATGGCTGAAATAAATCTCAAGGAAACGCTGAACGCCCTTGCAATGGACGGGTCCGAATGGAAAAAGTAGTTATAAAGGAGTCGAACTACAGGATCAGGAAGGCGAAGATCCTCAGAACAAAGCAATTAACGGCTCACGAGAAGCTTTTCGAGATAGCGCTTGATGGAGGAGAAACCCTTGATTACGAGCCCGGACAGTTTATTATGACATCTCTTTACGGGATCGGCGAGGCGCCTGTATCTATCTGCTCTTCCCCCACAAAGCCGGAGTCGTTCGAGCTGTGTGTAAGGGCTGCCGGGCGCGTTACCATTGCCCTGCACAGGCTGGAGGCAGGAGATGAGTTAGGCATAAGAGGGCCTTACGGCAAAGGCTTCCCCATAAGGATACTTGAGGGGAACGACCTGCTTTTTATTGCCGGAGGTTTGGGTATGGCGCCGCTTCGCTCTCTTATCAAGTATACCTTCGACAACCGCCGCGACTTCGGGAAAGTCCATATCCTCTTAGGCTGCAAGACTTCCGGGGATATGCTTTTCTCGGATGAGCTCGGCCAGTGGTTTAAGCGGATGGATGTTTACTATGAATGCACGGTTGACCGCGCAGCTCCCGACTGGGCCGGACATGTCGGGCAGATAACCACCCTTATCCCGGGCGTCCACCTCGAACCCGAAAGGACATTTGCGGTTGTTGTCGGCCCCCCTATTATGTACCGGTTTGTGATAAAGGAACTTGTTGACAAGAATATACGGGAGCGTCAGATATTCGTATCTCTCGAAAGGCATATGAAATGCGGGATGGGGAAATGCGGCAGATGCCAGATACAGAGTTTATACTGCTGTCAGGACGGTCCTGTATTTAACTACGCCGAGATCAAAAACATGAAAGAGGCATTGCAATGAGAAGACCCAGGACCGCTTTTTTCGACCTCTCGTGCTGCGAGGGCTGCCAGCTTCAGCTCGTCAATTTCGGAGAAGCCCTCCTGGATATTCTCGATCTTATTGACTTAGTCGAATTCCGGGAGGTTATGTCGGAGAAGTGGGACAGGGATATTGATATTGCGATCGTTGAAGGCAGCGTAACGGATGAGCATGCAGCCGAACGCATAAGGCAGATAAGGGAGCGGGCAAAGATTCTGATTGCTTACGGGTCATGCGCGACAATAGGCGGCGTGAACGGAATGAAAAACAGCTTTGACCTCACGGAGATACGGAAATATGTCTATGGGAGCGGCTATAAGTTTTTCCCTGCAAGCGTAACAAAGGCGGTTTATCAGGTGGTGAAGGTAGATTATTTTGTGCACGGTTGTCCAATATACCAGCCTGAGTTCGAGAGGGTTTTGAAAAATGCAATACAGGGAATTCCTTATTATGCGCCTGATTACGCCGTGTGCGTCGAGTGCAAGCTTAATGAAAATGTCTGTATGTATGACAGGGGGGTAACATGCCTCGGCCCTGTCACAAGGGCAGGCTGTAATTCATGGTGCATAAATAACGGGAATATCTGTTATGGATGCAGGGGGATGGTCAGCAATCCGAATGAGAAAAGCGCTAAGGACATTATTGCGAGATATAACATCCCGATGGACCTGATTGTCAACAAGATGGATATGTATAACAAATGCAGGGAGCTTGTGCGAGAGGAAGAAGATGAGTAAGAGAACCCTGAAAATAAATGTAGAGTATTTAACCCGTGTCGAAGGACACGGGAATATCGTCGTCAATGTCAGGGAAGGAAGGCTTGAGGAATGCCGCCTTGATATTGTAGAATCCCCGCGTTTCTTTGAGGGGATTTTAAGGGGCCGCTCGATATTCGAGGCCCAGCATATCGCAAGCAGAATCTGCGGCATCTGCGCATGCAGCCATTCCCTTGCATCCATTCAGGCTGCTGAAGACGCCCTCGGCATCACCCCTTCGGAACAGACCGTAAAACTCAGGAAACTCCTCCTCCACATGGAGCTCCTTGACAGCCATATTCTGCATATCTATCTTTTGGCGGCGCCTGACCTGCTGGGCGTCAGGAGTTTTCTGCCCCTGCTCGATACCCATAACAAGGTTGTGCGAAGGGCCTTGAGAATGAAGAAAACCTGCAATGGGATCTGCGAGGCGCTCGTCGGGCGTCACGTCCACCCCATATCTGCCACAGTGGGCGGGTTTACGAAACTCCCGGGGGAAAGGGACCTTGATATCATGCTCAACATGCTGAAGGGGATGAGGCCGGATATGGACGCCACAGTGGAATTGATCTCGTCCCTGAGGTTTCCTGAATTCGAGCGTGACACTGAGTACGTTGCCCTGGTGAGTGATGACGGGGAATACCCCCTGCTTGCCGGAGATTTAGGTTCCACCGACGGTGTCAGAATGCATAAGAAAGAGTATAAACGGCTCGCCAACGAGTTCGTGACGCCTCACTCTTCAGCAAAACATACAAAACTCAGCCGGGAGTCCTTTGCAGTAGGCTCCCTCGCGAGATTCAACCTCAACTACGATAAGCTCCATCCTGTGGCCAAAGACGTGGCTTTGCTTTTGGGAATGAAGCCGAAGTGCATCAATCCCTATCTCAATACTGCAGCGCAGCTCATCGAATCCGTGCATTGCCTTGAAGACGCCGGCGCCATTGTGGAAGAGCTCAAAAAGAACGGCATCAACCACGATGAGGCGCTCCTTGTGGCGCTGAATGAACGGTCCAGGATACCGGTGAAGGCGGGAAACGGCGTGGGAGCGGTTGAGGCGCCCCGGGGAGTTCTTTTCCACAGCTATGAGGTCGATGAAAAGGGGACTATCGTAAATGCCGACTGCATCATCCCCACCAACCAGAACCTCAACAATATCGAACGCGACATGGAAAAGCTCGTTCCCGAAGTCCTTGCCCGGGATAAGAGCGATGAAGAGATCGCCCTCGCCCTTGAGATGCTGGTGCGCGCCTATGATCCCTGCATCTCATGCTCCACCCACTTCCTGAACATAAAGATTCACAATCGTTGATACAGGAAACTCCGGTCTTCCATCATAACAGTGCTACCCCTTAAATGGACAACGGTAAACCCTTACCTAATAATAGAAATAGAAAATTGAATTTCCTTACAAATCCCCTCCCCTTG
>CAMTVV010000126.1:0-17197 GCA_947085305.1 uncultured Nitrospiraceae bacterium | reverse complement strand
CTTCCCAAAAAGACTGATGCAGGTAATCCGGATTTCAGGGTCTGGGATGGAAAGCAGCAGATTGTCGGCTACATCGAAGCCAAGACACCCCCCTTTAATTCCCCCCTTGATAAGGGGGGGCATAGGGGGGTTGATAATTTAGACAACATAGAGACAAGCGCCCAGTTAAAGCGGTATCTTCACACATTCCCGAATCTGATACTGACCAATTTCTTTGAATTCAGGCTTTACCGCAACGGTGTTTTGATTGATAAAGTTCTTATCGGCAGACCGTATGTTGTGCACAAGCTTAAGACTGTACCGCCAGTTGAGAAAGAAGCCGATTTTCTCAAACTCATTGAGAAATTCTTCTCCTTCTCCTTGCCGAAGGTTTATGACGCAAAGGGGTTGGCAATAGAACTTGCCAAGCGTACACGCTTTCTGAAGGATGAGGTAATTGCGCAGGAGCTGGAAGAAGAGGAGAGAAAAGGAAAGGGTAATATCCTCGGCTTTTATAGAGTCTTTAAAGAGCACCTCATAAGCGGGCTTACTAAAGAAGACTTTGCAGACCTTTATTCGCAGACCATCACATACGGATTATTTGCTGCAAGGACGCGGGCAGAAAACGGTTTTAACAGAAAACTTGCTTATGACAAAATTCCAAAGACAATCGGCATTTTAAGGGATGTTTTCAGATTTATTTCACTTGGCGACCTACCTAAGCCGATGGAGTGGATTATTGACGATATCTCGGATGTTCTGGCTACAACCGATGTTTATAAGATACTCGATGAGTACTTTAACAAGCACAAGGGCAAAGATCCCATTGTCCATTTTTATGAGACTTTCCTCTCAGAATATGACCCGAAAATGCGAGAGAAAAGAGGCGTATATTACACGCCTGAGCCGGTTGTTTCTTATATTGTCCGCTCTTTGCATCATATCCTCAAAGAATATTTTGATAAGAAGGATGGTTTTGCAAGCCAGTCTGTGACGGTTTTAGACCCGGCAGCGGGAACGCTTACATTTTTGGCAGAAGCCGCAAAGCTGGTGGTGGCGGAAGCTTCGAAATATGGAGAAAGAGTTGCGGAAATGGCTATCAAAGAGTATATCCTCCCGAATTTCTATGCCTTTGAACTTATGATGGCGCCTTATGCAGTCGGACACTTAAAGATGTCATTTTTGCTTGAAGAGCTTGGATATAAACTCCATGAGGATGACAGGTTCAAACTCTATCTTACAAATACTCTCGAGATGGAAGAACTTGCACAGACAGAACTTCCGGGCATGGCTTCCCTTTCAGAGGAGTCGCATCTGGCAGGCAAGGTCAAAAAAGAACAGCCTATACTTGTAATCCTCGGCAATCCGCCGTATTCAGGGCATTCGTCAAATATCGGTGACTGGATATCAAAAGAGATTAAAACTTACTTTCAGGTTGACGGCAAACCACTTGGCGAAAAGAATCCAAAATGGCTTCAGGACGATTATGTGAAGTTTATCCGTTTTGCACAGTGGAAAATTGATCAGGCAGGCGAAGGGGTCTTAGGCTTTATAACAAACCACAGCTATCTTGATAACCCGACATTCCGGGGAATGCGCCAGTCTCTGATGCAGAGCTTTGAGGAGATTTATTTTCTTGACCTTCATGGCAACAGCCTTAAAAAAGAAAAATGTCCTGACGGTTCTAAGGATGAGAATGTCTTTGATATTCAGCAAGGTGTTGCTATCGCTCTTTTCATAAAGAAGAAAGAAAAAGGCACAGAAGGACTGCCGTTCATGTTTCGGCCTTTACCTCAGATGGGACTCAAGTTTGAAAAAGATAGAGTAACGGAAGAGGAGGAAGAAAAAAAAGAATGCATAGTCTATCATGCCGAGTTATGGGGGCTGCGGGAGAAAAAGTACGATTGGCTTGAAAGGAACAGCATAAAGACAACGAAGTGGAAGAAACTGAAGCCGAAATCCGAATTTTACCTTTTTATTCCGAGGGACGATAAGCTTTTAAAAAGCTACGAGAAATTTATCAAAATAACGGATGTGTTTCCGGTGAATAGTGTCGGGATCGTAACTGCAAGAGATAATCTGACTATAAAATGGACGCCGAATGAAATCTGGCAAACTGTTTTAAATTTTTCAAAACTTGACGTTGAATTAGCACGACAGGCTTATGATCTGGGGGATGATGTAAGGGACTGGAAGGTTGAACTTGCCCTGCAGGATTTGAAAGATAGCGGTTTAGATAAAAAGAAAATTGTCCCAATCTTATACAGGCCATTTGATATACGCTATACCTACTATACAGGAAAATCGCGCGGCTTTCATTGCATGCCTCGTCATGAAGTAATGCAGCATATGATGCAGGACAATTTGGGATTAATTTCAGTAAGGCAAGTTGCAGAAGGTATTTTCAATCATACTCTTGTAACTGACAGCATTATTGAAAGCCGTATGACACTAAGCAATAAAGGAATTGCATTTCTTTTTCCCCTCTATCTTTATCAACAAAAGGAAAAACCTAAGAAAAGTTCTCTCGGCAGCGTCATCATGCTTTTTGAGCCGCAGGCAAATTATTATGGTAAAAAGCCGAACCTGTCTCCGACATTGGTTGAGAACTTAACAAAAGCGTACAAGAAAATACCTTCTCCTGAAAAAATCTTTTATTACATCTATGCAGTCCTTTATTCAAATATCTACCGCACAAAATATGCCGAATTTTTGAAGATAGACTTTCCACGTATCCCATTTGCAAATAATTACAAACTCTTCAGCAAAATGGCTGATTTTGGCGAAAGGCTTGTGGGACTTCATCTTATGAGGTCGGATGAGGTAAATAAAACTATTACCAGATTATCAGATGGTGACAACAAAATAAAGAAAGTGAAATATGACGATAAGGCAAAAAGAATTTATATCAATGATAATCAGTATTTCGAAGGCATACATCACGAAGTCTGGGAATATCAAATTGGCGGCTATCAGGTCTGCGACAAATGGCTCAAAGACAGAAAAGGGAGAGGCCTGTCCGTTGAGGAAATAAAACATTACTGCAAAGTTGTTACTGTCCTAAGAAAGACGATGGAGGTTCAGGAAAAAATAGATAGCATCTATCCAGACACAGAGAAAGAAATTATTGGATTTGCGAGTGGCAATGATTAGCAGGAATGTACAACGAAGGTTTCAGAACTTCCTACCGTTGTCTCATATGTGGCGAAGCCTATGCCGACAATGAAAGGCCTTCCCACTGTCCTTTCCGCGGAGAAAAGGGCGCTACCTGATATACGCCTCGGTGACGTATCTCCTCATCATCCTGTGGGAGTTGAAGTAGTAGGCGTTTTTCCCGATGGCGTTCCGCATGATGCGTATCCACGTGTGTCTATCGCTGTAGTAGGTCGGGATGATGATGTTTTCAAGTTTGTAGTAGAGGTCCTCAGCGTCCCGCGTATCCATGCTGCTCTCAGAAGCATTGTTCTCCGTGGGCTGCGGACCGATGGCCCAGCCGGTGAACCCTTCTATATGCCCTTCGATCCACCACCCGTCCAGGACACTGAAGTTGGGTACCCCGTTATGCGCGGCCTTCATCCCGCTTGTGCCTGACGCCTCCAGGGGCCTCAGGGGAGTATTGAGCCAGACATCAACTCCCGACACAATCTTCAGGGCGACATCCATATTGTAGTTCTTCAGGTAAGCGATCTTGAGGCTGTCCTTAAGTTGCTCTTTTATGCCGAAGATCTTCTCGATGAGCTGCTTTCCGGCATCGTCCCTGGGATGGGCCTTTCCTGCATAGACGATCTGCAGCTTCCCCCCGCCGATCCTTCTGAGCCTTTCGATATCAGAGAAGAGAAGGTCTGCCCTTTTATATGCAGTTGCCCTCCTGGCAAAGCCGAGGGTGAGGATATCATGACTCATTTCGACCCCTGTTTCGGACCGGATAAAATCCATGAGAATTCTTTTCGCCTCCATGTGGACTTCCCAAAGTTCCTCATCCGGGATGCGGCCCACCCGCACGAACAATTCAGGCTCATTTGCCCAGCCGGGAAGATATTTGTCATAGAGCCTTTTGAAACCGTCGCAGGTCCAGGTGTACGAGTGAACACCGTTGGTGATGGCATAAATCTGGTATCCGGGGAACATATTCTTTGAGACTTCCCCATGCTTTTTGGCAACGCCGTTCACAAATTCGCTGAGGTTCAGGGCAAGGAGCGTCATATTAAGGCTGTCTTTACCTCCCAGGTCCTTCAGGACGTTCATGGGTATCGGCTCTCCCAGAACTTTCGCCACAATGTCATAGGAAAACTTGTCGTGCCCTGCTTCCACAGGAGTATGGGTAGTGAACACGCAGAGGTCCTTTACCTTGTCCACATCCCATACAAGGCGCTCATCCCACACCTCTTCTATATCCCGCTTGTATTCCTTTAACAGCTCAAGGGCAAGGAGGCTCGCATGGCCCTCGTTCATATGATATTTTTTTATTGCGAATCCCAGCCGGCGGAGCATCCTGGCGCCGCCGATCCCGAGGACGATCTCCTGTTTCAACCTGTATGCCTTGTCCCCGCCGTATAAGGACGAGGTGATCTCCCGGTCGTCAGGTCCGTTTTCTGCCGCATCCGTGTCCAGGAAGAATACCGGGATATTCCCGCCTGTCAGGCTCTTCACTTCATACAGCCACGCCTGAACGTACACATCCCTTCCCTCTATCTCCACTGTTATCTTTTCTGGCAGGAGTTCCATGAACCGGGTCGGGTTCCAGTTCTCGGGCGCTTCTGTCTGCCTGCCTTTTTCGTCAAGCATCTGGTGGAAATATCCCTTTCTGCAGAGGACGGTGACCGCCACCATGGGGAGTCTTAGATCCGCTGCCGACTTAATAGTATCCCCTGCCAGCACGCCGAGGCCGCCGCTGTACGTGGGCATATCCGCCCTGAGGCCTATTTCCATGGAGAAATAGGCGATCTTCGGTTCCCTGGTGAGCTCCTGTATGAGGTCTTTGTTCATACGATGGTCCATTGCTGAGGCAGAAAGAGCCTCTCATACGTTGCCATGGCAAACCTGTCGGTCATTCCCGCCACAAAATCACATACCATCCTGTGTCTGTTCAGTTTCTTTTCCGCGGGGATATCCCTGAAGACCTCTTCAATATGCTCAAGATAGTATCCGTAGAGATCACCGAGGATCTTTTTCGCCTTCATGAACTCTCTCATAATCTTCCCGCTTTCATAGACCCGCTCATAGAGGAAATCCCTCAACCGGTAGGTCGCTGTGGAGACCTCTTCGCTCATGGCCAGCTCCTCCAGATCTGTGCTGAGGGAATTATATATCACATCCTTCACCATTGCGTCTATCCTTTTGGAATGGTTGTCACCGAGAATTTTTATAATATCTCTGGAAATATCCGATCTCTTTATCACCTCGGCCCTCAGGGCGTCATCGAGGTCATGGTTCACATAGGCTATGATATCCGATACCCTCACGGCGAGACCCTCCAGGGTTTCTGGTTTCTCTCCGGGAGCATCGGGAATGATCAACCCCTTGCCTTTGGAATGTTTTACTATCCCATTTCTCACTTCATGGGTGAGGTTCAATCCCTTGCCGTTCCGTTCAAGGAAGTCCACGACCCTGAGGCTCTGCTTATAGTGGTCAAACCCCCCCGGGTGTATCTCCCTGAGGACCGACTCCCCTGCGTGACCAAAGGGGGTATGTCCGAGGTCATGTCCCAGGGCGATGGCCTCGGTGAGGTCCTCATTCAGGCGCAGGGCCCTGGCAATGGTTCTCCCGATCTGAGAGACCTCAAGGACATGGGTAAGCCTGGTCCGGTAATGATCACCCTTAGGCGCGAGGAAGACCTGTGTCTTATGCTTCAGTCTCCTGAATGCCTTTGAGTGGATGATCCTGTCCCTGTCCCTCTGAAAACAGGTCCTGATATCCCCCTCCTTTTCACGTTTCATTCTGCCCCTGCTCTGCGAGCTGAGGCATGCTTTTGGGTGGAGGGTCTTCTTCTCTATCTCTTCTGTCTGTTCCCGGATCGTCATACGCAAAAAAATAGAAAAAAGGTTGAGGTTAAGGTTGACAAGAGGATTTCCTCCGAATCAGCCATAGCCTTTGCCACGGTTGTCATTACTGAATTACCTCTACTATAACACTCTTCGGCTCAGGTTTTTCAGTACCGATCTCGGTTCCTGATAAAAATATCTCCTCCGCCTCTCTCACCCGTGATTCTTCATTGAAATGGAACATGGCGATGGGGTCGCCGGGTCTTACCTGTTCACCCACTTTCCTGTTCAGGATTATCCCTGCGGAATGGTCGATGGCATCAGTGACCTTCTCCCTTCCAGCTCCGAGGAGCATGGACGCCCTGCCCGCTTTTTCCGCATCCATCCTGCAGATATAACCTTCCTTGTTCGCAGTTATCTGTTTTGTCATCTTTGCCGCCGGCAGAAGCCCTGGTTTAAATGCTGCCTCAGGATTTCCATGCTGTGAATCCACCAGCTCGACGAATTTCTTAAAAGCTGCGCCGTTATTGATGAGGTCTTCAAGCCCTTTCCTGTATTCTTCGAGTCCGACAACGTCTCTTCCGGCAAAATGGAACGTCGCACCATAGACCAGAGCTGCCACATTCACCATCCACGCGCCCAGGGTGAGGGTCACTTCCCTGAGGTCATCGGACCATTTTCCGTGCAGGGCAGATATACATTCTTTTATCTCCAGGCTGTTTCCGACGGTTTTTCCAAGGGGCTGATCCATGTCAGTGAGAACTGCCGCTGTTTTCACGCCCGTGGAATTTCCGATCTTCACCATGGTCGTTGCAAGCCTCCTTGCTGCCTCTTTTGTTTTCATGAAGGCCCCTGAACCGACCTTCACATCAAGCACAAGGCCCTGGATACCCTCTGCAAGTTTCTTTGACATGATACTGGATGCGATGAGTGGGGTGGAGTCAACAGTGGCTGTCACGTCGCGGAGGGCATAGAGTTTTTTATCCGCAGGGGCTATCTCTTCCGTCTGTCCCATGATCGAACACCCTGTGCGTCTGAGGTTCTCTTTGAATTCAGCAAGGGAAAGGGAAGTCCTGAATCCGGGAATGGACTCAAGCTTGTCAAGGGTCCCCCCGGTATGGCCGAGGCCCCTTCCGGCAATCATCGGAACAACAATCCCTGCAGAAGCGAGCAGCGGCGCCAGGATGATGCTTGTTTTGTCTCCAACCCCGCCAGTGGAATGTTTATCTATCCTGAGTCCTGGTATGTCGGAGAGGTCAAGTACCATGCCGGACTTGAGCATGATATCCGTGAGACAGACGGTTTCCTTCTCGCTCATCCCCCTCAAGAAGATCGCCATAAGGAGCGCCGAGACCTGATAATCCGGGATGCGGCCTGCGGTATATCCTGAGATCACATGTGCCAGCTCATCCCGTGAAAGCTCAAGGCCGTCGCGTTTTTTCCTGATGATGTCATAGGCTCTCAAGGGTGTTCTCCATAACTATAGACAGTCAAAGCTTACCATAGGATAATTTAAAAATGAACCCTCCTTTTATCCGGCAGTGCATAGGCAGAGCACCATGGCTGTCCTTCCCGCTTGTCGGGAATCTTTCCTTTTCAGAAGGATTGCGGACAAGCCGCAATGACAGAAATGGTCCTAGTAATGGCTTCTCACCTGTGGCCGTATCAGTAAGTGATTATCTTCTCTCCCTGTCAGGAAGGAGACAACAGCAAATATGTTAAAATCAAAAGATGAAAAAGGGAAGCGGCAAGGTTTATCTCGTCGGAGCAGGGCCGGGAGACATCGGCCTTCTCACCGTGAAAGGCATGAAATGCCTCCAGAAGGCGGAAGTGGTTGTCTATGACTTGCATCTCAACGCCCAGGTACTTAACTATATCAACCACGATGCAGAGTTCATCTACGCCGGGAAACGGGGCGGCCACCATACCATGACCCAGGACGAAATAAATGATGTCCTTGTGAAAAAAGCAGAGGAAGGGAAGATCATCTGCAGACTTAAGGGAGGCGACCCCTTTGTTTTCGGCAGGGGCGGCGAAGAGGCAGAGGTCCTTGCGAAGAGAGGCATCCTGTTTGAAGTGGTCCCCGGTGTCAGCTCTGCTGTTGCAGCGCCTGCATATGCCGGGATTCCCCTCACCCACAGGCTGTATTCCTCATCCTTTGCAGTCATTCCCGGTTATGAGGATACTACCAAGGAGGAATCGGCCATTGACTGGGCAAAGCTCGCAACCGGTGTGGGCACCATTGTTGTCCTTATGGCGGTGAAGAATCTCGGCAGGCTTGTTCGGAAACTGATGGAGAACGGGAGGAGTCCTGAAACCCCTGTGGCTGTTGTTCGGTGGGGGACACGGCCTGACCAGAAGACCATTGTCGGCACTTTGAAAAACATCGTTTCTGTTGTGGAAGGGCATGAGATCAAGCCTCCTGCCGTAGTGGTGATCGGTGATGTGGTGAAGCTCAGGGATACCCTGAAATGGTATGAGGACAAGCCGATGTTCGGCCACAGGATACTCGTCACGAGGGAGCGCTCTACGGGGTTCGAGCCCCTGGAAGATCTGGGCGCCGAGATCATTGAGTTTCCGACCATCGAGATCGTGCCTCCTGAGGACTATGGCGAGCTCGATTCCGCCATCGAAAAGATTGATTCCTATGCCTGGATCATCTTCACCAGCGCAAACGGAGTGAGATATTTCCTGAACAGGTTTTTTGAAAAGGAAAAGGATATCAGGGACCTGAAGGGAATAAAGCTCTGTGCCATCGGCGCAAAGACCGCTGCCGGGATAAACAAATACGGAATGAAGGTGGATCTCATACCCGAGGAATTCCGTGCCGAGGGACTGATCGAAGCGTTTCTGTCAGAAGTCAGAAGTCAGAAGTCAGAAGTCAGCCTAAAAGGAATGAAATTTCTTTTACCCAGGGCAGAAATGGCGAGGGAGGTTTTTCCAGAAAAGGTGAGGGAGCTGGGAGGGGAGATCGATGTCCCCGTTGCCTACCGGGCAATCAAACCCGAACTTCACGGGAAGAGGCTTAAGCGGTTCCTGAAGGAAGGCCGGATCACCGTCGCTACATTTACCAGCGCGGCCACCTTTAACAATTTCGTCGAGATTATCGGCAGTGAAGCCTATGAACTCCTGAAAGGGGTCTCCATTGCCGTGATCGGGCCCGTGACCGCAAAGGCCATCGAGAAGGCAGGATTAAGAGTGGATATTATGCCGAAGGAGTCCACCATAGAAGCGATGGTTGAGGAGATCATAAAAAAGAAGGCGCGCAAGTAAATTGTATTTGCCGATATTTTGAAAAATCCGCTTTACGGACCTGGATGGGGTAATCATTTTTCTATGGTTACCCTTAGGAATCTTCTCTTGCCGACCTTGATTATGTGTTCGCCTGTCTGGAGCTTTGCATCAGGGTCAGTAATTGCGGTTTCACCGATCTTAACCCCGCCCTGCTTCATAAGTCTGATAGCCTCGCTTGTGCTCTTTGCAACACCGGCATCTTTCATTATCTGGGGAAGCCAGCCTGATGAGGGGACAGAAATCTCCGGAATATCCTCAGGAGTTTCTTTATCCCTGAATATATGCTCGAATTCTTCTTTTGCATTTATTGCAGCCTCTTTCCCCCAATACCGTTCCACGACCTCAGCGGCAAGATCTACCTTTGCCTTCTTTGGATGGACTGAGCTGTTGGCAAGGCCCTGCTTGAGCGCATTGAACTCTTCCATGGAGATATGGCTCAGAAGCTCGTAATAGCGTATCATCAGCGTATCGCTCAGGGACATTATCTTCCCGAACATCTCCTTCGGCGGCTCACTTATCCCGATATAATTCCCCAGGCTCTTGGACATCTTCTTTATCCCGTCAGTGCCTTCAAGGAGGGGCATGATTACGAGGCATTGCGGTTCCTGAGCATACTCTTTCTGGAGTTCCCTGCCCACAAGAAGGTTGAATCTCTGATCGGTCCCGCCCAGCTCCACATCCGCCCTGAGCATCACAGAGTCATAGCCCTGGACCAGCGGGTAGATGAATTCATGGATGCTGATGGGTCCCTGGTTTGTGAATCTTTGCTTGAAATCCTCTCTCTCAAGCATTCGCGCAACGGTGTAATGGCTTGTAAGTTTGATGAGATCCTCAACAGTCATGGAGGACATCCACCGGGAATTGAAATCGATGATGGTCTTTTCAGGGTCCAGGATCTTGAATATCTGCTCTTTATACGTCTTGGCATTTTCCAGGACCTCTTCTCTGGTGAGGGGTTTTCTTGTCTCGCTCTTTCCGGAGGGGTCGCCGATCATGCCGGTGAAGTCGCCGATCAGAAAGATCACCTCATGCCCCAGATCCTGGAATTGCCTCATCTTCTCGAGGAGCACGGTATGGCCGAGATGGATGTCAGGGGCAGTCGGATCAAAACCGGCTTTAATGCGGAGAGGTTTCTTCTCTTTTTGGGATCTTTCGAGTTTGTGGAAAAGGTCCTTTTCGAGGATAATCTCCACAACTCCCCTCTTGATTATCTCAAGCTGTTTTCTTGGCTCCTGCATGGTGGATTATGATAAAACGTTGATGCGAGTTCCGTCAATTACACGCAGGGCAAAAGGAGGCAAGGCCGGTCTGCACATGGGACAAATGATGATATGATAAGAAAGTATTTCAGGAAGAAAAGGAGCCATTGTTTATTCCATCCTCAATGCCTCTTCGGTCATCTTCTCGGCCAGCTCGAAGACCGCCTTCTTGCCTTCCACGGTTCTTGCCTCTATGTAGAATCGCACCTTGGGTTCTGTGCCAGAGGGTCTGATCATGAGCCATGAGCCGTCATCGAATACAAGCTTTGTTCCATCCACAGTGATAACGTCTTTGACTGTTCGCAGTGACCCTCCAATGGCGAGGGATGTCCCTTTTTTATAGTGCTCCGTGATGACAGAGAGCTTTTCTATCAGGGGATCTCCCACAAGAGACCGGTCCACTGAGATGCCTGAACGGTCGGGGTAGAAGTGGCCGAATTTATCCATGAGATCCTTCAGGTATTGGCCCAGATTCTTCCCCGTGACCGCCATCATCTCAAGGGCAAGGAGGAGGCCGAAGAGGGCGTCCTTCTCAAGGGTATGGTTATATCCTGATATGCCGTCTGATTCCTCAAAGGCGACGATCGCCCTTTCAGGGGATGTTTTTAACAGGTAAGGCCTGAAGTTCTTGAACCCCACCTTTGTCTCCTTTACTGCCACGCCGAGTTTTTCTGCTATGGCATTCACAAAGTTACTTGTCCCCACCGACTTTGCCACGACACCGGAGGTTTTTTTGTGTACATGGAGGTAATGAAAGGCCATGGCCCCAAAGTAGTTCATGGGTATCTGCATGGCGCCGTCGGAATACCGTATGCGGTCTCCGTCAGGGTCCATGATAACCCCCAGCCTGAATCGTGCGCTGCTTTCCCTCAGGACCTGTTCCACTCCTGCCATGTTTTTCTCCGAAGGTTCAGGCGCCACACCACCAAAAAGGAAGTCGTCCTCAGTCCTCAGATAGATGATCTTTGAGCTCTCTCCCAATATCCTCTGCATTTTGCCCCGCGTCGAACCGTGGACATTGTCAACGCAGACGACGCAATCCGTTTGTGTGATAAACTCCCTGATCCTTTCGAGGTCAATGGTCTTTCGCTGTTTGATATAATCGAGGTACAGTGCCGAAAGATCGACTTTTTCGATCTTTTGAGGTTTTATACTTTCGATAACAAGCGCCTCACGCATCATCCTGCTGGATATCTCCTCTATCTTTTCAGTGATCTCGGAGCCCGCAGGACCGCCGTCAGAAGGGTTGAACTTGAAGCCGGCATAGTTTGCCGGGTTATGGGAAGGGGTGAGGTTTATGGAGCATGCTGCCTTGAGCATCTCGATCCCCGCAGAAAATTCCGGGGTGGGCGCTTCCCCGGCATACCATGCCCTAATCCCCTCCCTCTGGAGAAGCCCTATGACTTCCATAGCGAAAGCAGGGCCGAGGAACCTGTTGTCGTGGCCCACGATGACACCCCGTTTCTTTATCTCATTAATTCCCGCAACTCCCATAGCCTCCATTACGGCCTTGTCCTCTTCCCTGAACATCTTGATGATTGCGGAGGTCACGATGCGCACATTGTTGAATGTGTAGTCAGAGCCGATCTCCCCCCGCCAGCCTGAGGTGCCGAATACTATCGTTGCAGGCGCGGTATTTTCCCGTGCAAACTTCTCAATAACAGAGAACAATCCCCTGTTCCTGGAAATATCAGACATAATAAGCTTCCAGCAGGAAGCGGCATCTTCACAACCCATCGTGCCCTCCGTTAAAGTCAGAAATTTTTCCCGTTTGGTATTATTATAGTGAAATAGTTAAGGGAGGGATAGTAATATCCATAAGGACAGACTCATACCATGAAGAAGCTTGCCATAACCATCGGAGATCCGGGAGGCATAGGTCCTGAAGTGGTTGTGAAGACGTTGCCCGCCATATCCGGAGAATGCCTGCCCATTGTCATCGGGGGTAGCTCTGTGATAGAAGATGCGGTCAGAACGTTCATGGTTCCCGTTAAAATACGAAAAATTGAGAGTGTGGATGAAGCCTTCCCCTCTGCTGACTCCCTGTGGTACATAGACCCCAGGTCTATGAGAACCTTTGTGAGGGGAAAGCCGGATAAGGGAAACGGCGCAGCCTCTGTCAACTACATCAAAAAAGCAGTGGAGCTTGCAATGGAAAAGAGGGTGGATGGTATGGTCACTGCCCCAATATCAAAGGAGGCGTTGAAACTGGCCGGGTTTCCATGGCCGGGTCACACAGAGATGCTCGCTGAACTCACAGGCACGAAGGAATATGCCATGATGCTGACGGGAGGACCGCTTAAGGTCATCCTGGTGACCATCCATACTGCACTGAAGAATGTCCCCGGCCTTGTGACAAAAGAGCGGGTATTAAAGACCATCCGTCTTGGGAAAAAAGCCTGTGACATGCTGGGCATCCAGAGACCGGTGATTGCTGTTTCGGGGCTCAATCCCCATGCGGGTGAATCGGGGATACTGGGGACAGAAGAGATGGAGGAGATCGCGCCGGCAATTGAAGGGGCAAAGAGAGAAGGGATCATTGCAGAGGGTCCCTATCCTCCTGATGTAATATTTCGGAAGGCATATAAAGGGGAGGTCGATATGGTGGTCTGCATGTATCACGATCAGGGGTTGATTCCCCTGAAGATGATAGCCTTTGACAAAGGGGTGAATGTCACCGTGGGATTGCCCATTATCAGAACATCCCCTGACCACGGGACAGCATATGACATTGCATGGAAGGGGATTGCAGACCCCTCCAGTATGATAGAGGCGATACGGATGGCGATAAGGCTGAAACTGTAACCCTGCTCACTCTCAGTAGTTTGTTATGGGATTCCTCAATAGTCCCTCCCCCTTGAGGGGGGGGAGGGTGAGGGTGGGGGTGATTCGTAGCACCCTCCCCTTTATCCCCTCCCCTCAAGGGAGGGGAGCTAACTGTAGAGAGTCTGATATTTTAGTGATAGCAGTATTTTTATAGGAGGCAACCATGTTATTTGAACCTTTTTCCTTCAGCGGCCTGAATCTCAGGAACAGGCTGGTCCGCTCTGCGACGTATGAAAAGAGGGCGGACGAAGACGGTTTTGTGACCGAGTCGCTCATAGAGCTCTACGAAGACCTCGCCAGGGGAGGGATTGGGCTTATGATCACCGGCAATGCCCTGGTGCATCCGTCAGGGAGAACTATTCCCCAGATGCTCTGCATTCACAGCGATATATACATCCAGGGGCTCAGGAAGCTCGCTACTGCTGTCCATGAGCTTGGCGGGGTGATTGCCATCCAGCTTACCCATGGAGGCAGGCAGTCTTTCCCTATCCTCCTTGGGGGCAATGATCCTTTGGCTCCTTCAGCAGTGTATGACACTTCAACCAGGATCATGCCAAGGGCAATGACCGACAAAGAAATATGGGAGGTTATCGACGCCTTTGCCGATTCCGCACGGAGGGCGAGGATTGCAGGGTTTGACGCTGTCCAGATCCATGGGGCCCACGGCTACCTTGTGAGCGAATTTCTTTCCCCCTACACCAACAGGCGTGATGATTACTGGGGCGGCGATGAAGAACGGAGATTCCATTTCCCGGAAGAGGTCTTTAAGGCGGTAAGGAAAGAGGTGGGGGAGGATTATCCTTTACTGATAAAGATGAATGCTGATGATCTGATAGAAGGTGGATTGAAAGGCGATGAAGCGGTAAGAATCGCTCTAAGGCTCGAGGAACTGGGCCTTGACGCTGTGGAGGTGAGCGGGGGGATGTACGAGTCGAGCCGGAAAACCGCCCAGCCTGATATCCTGAGCCCTGACGATGAGGCATACTTCAGAAACCGCGGGAAGGCATTCAAAAGCAAGCTGCATATTCCGGTGATGCTCGTGGGAGGGATGAGGTCACGGGCTGTTATGGAGGAGGCGCTTCAGAAGGGAGAGGCGGACCTGATCTCCCTGTCGAGGCCGCTCATAAGGGAGCCTGACCTACCGAACAAATTCAGGGAAGGCAAGAAAACGGCTGACTGCATATCGTGCAACGGATGCATGGAATTCGGGAAGCTCGACGTTGTAGAGTGCATACAGCTTCCCTGAGATGACGATGGCGAAACCGCTCCCTATCACAATGAATCCCGCAGCCCTGCCCCGAACGGTGCTTGCGAACCAGTGGGATACGAGACCCATCACCGGCACGTTGGATGCGCCGCTTCCGATACCGGTCAGGAAGTAGAGGGCAAGAACGTATTCAAAGCTTTTTGCCCGGCTCACGAGGATCATCGAGATTCCCACAAGGAGGAGCGCAGTTTTGATTGAATGCAAAAGGGAAGAAAAAAGCTTGACAAAGGAAAGGGGCTTCTGATATTGTTGATATTAATAATCAATATTAAGTGAAGAGGTCTTATGGGGAAGGCTGACGCAAAAGATATCTTCTTAAGCAATATAAGGAAAAAAGGGTTGCGCAACACCAAACAAAGGGAAGAGATTCTCGAGGCATTTCTTTCGGCTGACGGACATATCACTATCGACGATCTGTATGCTACGGTGAAAAAGAGAGACCCGGAGATAGGATACGCCACGGTGCATCGCAATCTAAAATTGATGTGCGAATCCGGCCTGGCCGATGAAATAAAGATCGGCAATAAAAAGGCGAGATACGAACAGAAATATGGGCATGAGCATCATGACCATCTCATCTGTTTAAAATGCGGGAGATTTATAGAAGTGAATGATGAAAGGATAGAAAGGCTGCAGGATAAACTCGCAGAAGCAAACGATTTCAAGCCTATGAGACATAAGATGGAAATATACGGTTTATGCAAAAAGTGCAGATAATTTTTTTGGCACGTTCACTGATAATGCGTCTCATTATTAACTGAGAGGGGAGGTGAATGCAAAGGGGTCCGTCGGGCGGCCGGGTGGCCAAAAAAGGGTATTGTAAGAACTAAAACGATAACGTTGGAGGTCAGCAATGAGCAGGAAAAAGGTAGCGGTTTTAGCGGTGGCGTTTGCAGCGCTGCTGGTGTTTGTCCAGGGCGCGTCTGCGGAGGAAAAGAAGTATACGACCCATGTGAAGCCTGTCTTCGATGCAAAGTGCATAGGCTGCCATGGGCCGGCTTCGGCTCCCGAGTATGACGCCTTTAAGCAGGAAAAGGACAAGTGGCTTTCAAAAGGCCAGGGGATGAGGATGGATACTTACAGCCACCTGATTTTTTACACGGCATGGCCGGATACGGGAGCCCTGATGCGCAGGCTCGATGACGGGAAAAACACGAAGGACGGAAAGCCGGGCAATATGTATCAACATCTCGGAGCGACAGAGGAGGAAAGGCAGAAAAACCTGAAGATATTCAAAGACTGGGTCGGCAACTGGATACTCAAGAGATGGCCTGAGATAACCAAAGAGGAGATGAACGGGATTAAGGTTAAATATTAAGTCCTGTAAAAAGGCAGGGACACAAGCCCTGCCTTTTTATTAAGCACTTATTGATAATGATTACCATTTGTAATAAGGAGGTGCAAGCATGGCGGCAATGGCAATAAGCAGCGTTGGGACATTTATTGACATGTCCAGAAAACTTGAGAAGTTCGGCATCAGTAATATTCATTTTACAACTCAAAAAACGGTGACAATTTTGACCCTCCGATGTCTGTCCTCGTCCCATTTGTAGATATGGTAGTGCTCGGAAAGGATGCAGAACTGTCGCCTTCGGTCAATAAGGTGGTAAAAGAGGCGCTGGACAGACATATTCCGCTGGTTACAGAGGATTGTCTTGATGAAATGGCAGGGCTTGTTTGATTTTTGAAAGATTAATTGAGAAAGAAACTCATTATTAACCGTCTTTGACGGTAAATCTACACAATTATTTAAGGGGGTTTAGATGAAAAAAGATTTTTGGAAGATGGCTGCTTTTGTATTAACCATTTGTGTGCTTTTTGCGGGGTTTATGAGCGAGGCTTTTGCACAGGAATTGATCGTATATTCCGGGAGGGGAGAGAGGCTCATCAAGCCGGTGCTCGATGAATTCACAAAGAAGACAGGCATTAAGATTACGCTTCATTCTGCCGGGACGGTTGAGCTTCTGAATAAGCTTCTGGCTGAAGGCGAAAGAACGCCTGCCGATGTTTATTTAACGGTTGACGCAGGCACGCTTGAGAGGGCAAGGATAGCCGGCATCCTTCAACCTCTAAAGTCAGAGATAATTGAAAAAAATATCCCCCGCGAGATGAGAGCCCCAGACAATTCATGGATTGGACTGTCTATGAGGATTAGGGTGATAGCATACAATCCACAGAAAGTTAATCCTGATGAGATTAAGACCTTTGAGAGCCTTATGGACCCAAAGTGGAAGGGAAGGCTCGGAATAAGGACAGGCTCTAATGTTTATCCACAGTCACATACTGCAATGATGATTGCTGAAAAGGGCGAGGCATGGACAGAGAAGTTTTTAAAGGCAATAGTGGCAAATGCCGGGGATAAGATTTATCCGTCTGATTCAAGGGCTGTTGAGGCTGTTGCAAAAGGCGAGGCAGATGTGGCAATCGTAAATCACTACTATGTCTATGGTCATTTGAGGAAGAATCCACACGACAGTAAGACCCTTGCCTTTGTTGTCCCTCCGAAGAGCGCCTACAATGTCTCAGGTGGAGGGATTTTAAAGACGAGCAGATCGGAAGAGCACACGTCTGAACTCCAGTCACGTCCACCG
>CAMTVV010000125.1:0-4002 GCA_947085305.1 uncultured Nitrospiraceae bacterium | reverse complement strand
ATCAACTTTAGCATGGTCAGCTATTCCTACCTGGCCTCCAATGATCACAAAATTCCCAATCTTTGTGCTCCCGCCGATCGCCACCTGGGCCACAAGAATGGAATTTTCTCCGATCTGTACGTTGTGGCCTACCTGTACAAGGTTGTCGATCTTTGTGCCCTTCCCGATGAAGGTATTCCCCGTTGTCGCCCTGTCGATGGTAACATTTGCCCCTATCTCCACATCATCGCAGATGATGACGCCGCCAACCTGCGGTATCTTGTGATGTCTGCCGCCTTCCATTACATACCCGAAACCGTCGGCGCCTATGACAGAACCCGCATGGATTATCACGCGGTTTCCGATCTGCGCCTTTTCCCGTATCGTCACATTGGGATAGAGGATGCACTGCTCACCGAGCACCGTATCTTCCCCGACAAATACTCCCGGATAGATAACGGTGTTATCGCCTACCACCGCATTATCGGAAATAAAGGCGAAGGAATGGATCGAGACATTGTTTCCGATCCTGGCTTTTTGGGATACAAAGGCAGCTTCACTTATTCCGGTCGGCTTATGCGGCTGGATATAGAAGCGCTCCAGTAATCTCGCAAAGGCATACAGAGGGTTTTTTGCGAGGATCTGGGGTTTGCCCAGGTCCGGGATAAAATCCCTGACAATGACACAGGATGCCCTGCTCCCGGCGCATTCCTTCAGCAGCTTGAGATCAGACAGGAATGTGGCTTCTCCCTCCTTCACCTCATGGATGCCTGCGGCGCCCCGTATCTCTGTTTCAGGATCTCCCTCAGCTTCGCAGCCGAGCATTAATGCGAGTTCTTTGAGTTTCATAGGCAATGCCTTTGCAAATCCTAAATTCTAATATCTAAATCCTAAACAAATTTCAATATTCCAAATGGTTGCCTGTTTGAGTCATTTGAATTTCAAATTTGTTTAGAGATTCGTGCTTGGGGCTTAGAATTTTCCTCCTCTATGAGTTTTTATAATGATTACTGTGGACAGGCTATTTCTTCTGCTTGGCCTTCAGGTCGTTAAAATTCTTTATTGCCTTATCCGTAATATCCAGATCTTTCCTTGAGTAGAGGATGATCCCTTCCACATTCTCCAGGATGATGGAGTATCCTTCGTCCCGGCCGATTTTATCCACCACATCCCTTAACTCTTTGAGGATGGCTCCGGTAAGTTCAGTTTCCTTTTTCTTCACATCGTTCTGGGCATCCTGCACCAGCCTCTGGTAATCCCTCACAAGCCTCTCGATCTCCTCTTCCTTGGACTTTTTTGCCTCGCCTGAGAGCACGGAGGCCTGCTTTTCCAGGTCTCCCTTCAGTTTCTCGATGGACTTGCCTTTCTCATCGATGGCAGCCTGTTTTGTCTTTATCAGTGATTCCAGTTCGATCTTTGCCTTTTTGCCCGCCTCAGACTCATTGAGGGCCACCCTGAGATCAACATACCCTAGCTTTGCAACCTCTGCTGCAGCGGCAACGCCCGCAAAGAGCGACGCGGAAACAACCGCTGCACACAGCATAAGGAACATCAGCGCACGACTTGTTTTCTTGTTCATCATATCCTCCTGTTTTTTATTTTATAGCACATCTTCAAATATATCACAGAACATGTTCGAGAGTTGCAGAGGCAAAGAAAATGATGTTGTCGCGGTCTTGACCTCAGCCGCAGTCTCCCTATAAGAAACTGCCGAAAGTGAATTCGATCTTGTTCGAGCTCTCTCCAGGTTTTTTCTTTATATTATATCCCCATTCGATCCTTATGGGACCCAGGGGGGATATCCACCTGATCCCTCCACCCGTAGTGTATCTCAGCTTGCCGACAGGTTCGGCAGCGTCATACGCATTCCCTGCATCCGCGAATACTACCCCTTTGAGCCTCAGTTCGGAAAATATGGGGAATATATACTCCGCGTTGAAGATGAGCTGCTTTGTGCCCCCGATCAGATCTCCCTTGTCATCCTTCGGTCCTGCCTGGCAGTAACCGAGCCCTCTCACCGTATATATGCCTCCTACACAGAATCTCTCATAGAGGGGAAGAATCTTGTTGAAAATCCCCTTTGCATATCCAAACCGTCCCCTAAGCGCGATGGTGGTGCTTCCCAGGGGGAAAAACCATCCCGAGTCCGCAACGCCTTTGATAAAGGCATTATCGCCGCCGAGTCCGGCAAAGGTGAGAAAAACGGAGTTCCTGGACCCCCGTGAAGGGTCGAGGTAATTGTCCCTGGAATCCCTGGTTATTGAGGGAGTGACACTGCTCGTTACTTTGGTGCCCACCTGTTCCCGGATGATGCTGGAGGCGGTATCGCTCACATCGTAGATGGTCGCCCTTTCAATGTTGTAGGACAGTGTTGCCCCCCAGTATTCGCCAAGCTCCTTTCCAAAGCCAAAGCCGAAACCCGTTGCCCTTTTCTTGTAATCGATGTATTCCCTTCTTGTCTTATAAATATCTGTGGTGAAGGAAATTGGCTTGTCAAGGAACCACGGGTCTCTGAAGGACAGCTCGTAAAACGACGTCCTGCCGCCCAGTTCTGCCCTTAACTTGACGTACTGACCCCTTCCGAAGAGGTTTCCCTGTGTGATATCCACCATACCGACAAGCTTGTCTACAGAGCTGTAACCACCGCCCACGCTCAGGAACCCTGTGGCCTTTTCCTTTACCTTGATGTCGATATCCAGGCGCTTTTCTTCATACCTCGGTTTTGGGGCCATATCCACAGATTCAAAGAAGTTAAGGTTATTGAGCCTCTCATAACTCCTTTTCAAAAGGGCGCTGTTGAATATATCGCCCTCGTCCATGCGCACTTCGCGCCGTATAACCTTGTCCCGCGTTTTTGTGTTGCCGGATATCTCGATCCTGCCGACCCGGTAAATATCGCTTTCTTCAATCTTGTAGGTCAGGGCAAGCTGTTTTGCGGCATCGTCGGGAACAATCTCGGGGAAGGCATTTGCCAGGGCATATCCGTTCTGCGCGTAGAGGTCTGTCATGGCAGCGATGTCCTTCCTTAACACCTCCTTGCTGAATACCCTGCCCGGGGCGGAGGATATCAGCCTTCTCAGCTCCTTATCGGGGAAGGCCTTGTTCCCCGTCAGGTTCACAGTGGAAATCTTGTACTGGTCTCCCTCCGAAACATTAATGGTTATGCTCATGCCCTTTTTATCAGGAGTGAGCTGTATCTCGGGGTCTGAGACCACGGCCTTGATAAAGCCGTTATTAAAGTAGAGGTCCTTTATCGCCTCGAGGTCAGCGTTCATCGTCTCTTTCTTGTAGTATCCCGAGGACGTAATGAATGAGTAGATCTTCCAGGCGCTCGTCTTCATTGCGCCTGTGATCTTTCCTGAGGAGATCGCCTTGTTGCCGCTGATGGTTATCTTTTTTATCCTTACCTTTTCTCCTTCATCAATCTGATAGGTGAGGTACACCTCATTTTCGTTCACCTTGTTGATCACCGGGACGACCCTTGCAAGCCAGAATCCCTCTTCCTCATAAAAGAGCTGGAGTTTTGCGGCGTTGTCCTGAATGAGCGTAGTGTCTGCAATGGCCCCTACGGTTATGGCGGTCTTCTCCTTCAGCTTATCTTCGGCCAGCTCTTTATTGCCCTGGAATTCGACGCGGATGATGGTAGGTTTTTCCTTAACGACATAAATTATCTTTATGCCGCCTTCCAGGGTCTCAATCTCGGTCTTGACGTCGTCGAAATATCCCATTTTGAAGATATTCTTGATGTCCTCGGAGATCTTCTCGCTGGAGAGCAATTCGCCGACCTTCTGAGTGATCCTGGATTTCACCGCTCCCTCTTCAATCCTCTTCAGACCCTTCACCTCAATGGAATTTACAAGCGGGAGCTGTTCCTGGGCAAAGACGCTGCTGACTCCTATTAAGAGAGTTGCAAGATACATAAACATTGTTGTAAGGTTGGAATCAAGTGGCGCTGACACCCCCGTTTTGAACGATGTCGCATTTGATTACGTAATGCTTGACGCTATACCTTTAGCAAATATT
>CAMTVV010000124.1:0-5760 GCA_947085305.1 uncultured Nitrospiraceae bacterium | reverse complement strand
TCTATCCGGGAGTATTTGTCGGGGAAGATACGGTGCTCGGTGAGCAGTGCATCCTCTATCCCAATGTGACGATACGGGAAAAGGCGCAGATCGGTAACCGCGTGATAATCCATGCGGGTTCTGTCATAGGCGCCGACGGTTTCGGGTATGTGATGGAAGGCGGCAAACATCACAAGATACCGCAGGTCGGCGGTATCATTATCGGTGATGATGTGGAGATAGGGGCCAATGTCACCATAGACAGGGCCACAACGGGGAACACCGTCATCGGGAGGGGCACAAAGATCGATAACCTTGTACAGGTAGGCCACAACGTACAGATCGGAGAAAATTCTATTCTTGTGGCCCAGGTGGCGATCGGCGGGAGCACAAAGATTGGGAATTTTGTGATCATTGGAGGCCAGGTAGGAATAGCTGACCATGCTAAAGTTGATGACGGTTCCATGATAGGAGCCCAATCGGGAATTATGGGGCATCTCGAAAACGGAGTTTACTCAGGATCACCTGCGATTCCTCATCGGAACTGGCTCAAGTCATCAGCATTATTCGCCAGACTTCCAGAACTCAATAAAAAGATACGGGAACTTGAGGAAAAGATAAAAGACTTGGAAAGGAGGCAGTCATGATGGATGTGAAAGAGATACAGAATATGCTCCCGCACAGGTATCCTTTCCTTCTGGTCGACAGGATCCTGGAGATGGAACCCGAAAAAAAAGCAGTGGGCTTAAAAAATGTGACGATTAATGAACCGTTCTTTGAGGGCCACTTTCCCGGGAATCCCATAATGCCGGGGGTCCTGATTGTGGAGGCAATGGCCCAGGTTGCAGGGATTATGGCCTTTAGTTCCGGCGTTGAAGGTGATACCGTATACTTTATGAGCATTGAAAGAGCAAAATTCAGAAGACCCGTGGTGCCCGGCGACCAGCTCAGACTTGAGATCACCAGAATCCAGCAGAGGGGGAATGTCTGGAAGTTTTCAGGGGTTGCCACTGTGGACGGAAAGACCGCGGCAGAGGCCGAATTCACTGCAATGGTTCTGAAAAAAGATCAGGGTAAGGAGTCGTAATGACAACAGAAATCCATGCAACAGCGATAGTAGACAAAGAGGCGCTCATTGACGAGAATGTATCCGTTGGTCCCTTTTGCATAATAGGCAGAGGCGCACAGATTAAGAAGGGCTCAAGGCTTGTCTCCCACGTGGTTGTCGAAGGGAAAACAGAGATTGGTGAAGGATGCCAGATATATCCTTTTGCAAGCATAGGATTTCCCCCTCAGGACATTAAATATAAAGGTGAGGAAACTGGGGTGAAGCTAGGCAACAACAATATAATAAGGGAATATGTGACCATTCACAGGGCGTCAGTTGGTGGGCACGGGGTCACCACAATCGGAAACAATAATTTTCTTCTGGCATATGTGCATGTCGCACATGACTGCACGATAGGGAACAATGTCGTACTGGTAAACCTTGCAACATTGGCAGGGCATGTGGTTGTTGAGGACTACGCGTATATTGGAGGCATTGTTGCTATTCATCAATTCACAAGGATTGGAGCTTATGCAATGGTCGGAGGGTTCAGCGGTATTGGTCAGGATATACCGCCATATACAATGGCATCAGGACCGAGGGCAAAGCTCTTTGGCCTGAACACGGTAGGCCTCAAAAGACACGGGTTCCCGGACGCAACGATTGCCGAACTAAAAAAGGCGTACAAGATACTTTTCAGGGGAAAACACACTTTAAAGGAAGCCATTAAGAAGGTTCAGGCAGAACTTCCCTATACGGATGAGATAAAACACCTCATTGAGTTCATCGAGAAGAACCAGAGGGGAATATGCAGGTAGATGAAAAACGAGGAGCAGAAGAGCTATAGATCAGAAGAGCAGAAGTTTTTTACTGCTGCACTACTGTGCTGCTGCGCTACTGCGCTGTGAAGACACTCGGCTTAATCGCAGGCATAGGCGAATTGCCGAAGGCCGTTGCCTCGGAGGCAAAGGACAAGGGGTTCCACGTAGTTGCCGTTGCCCTTGAGCACCTGGCTGACAAGACATTGGCCTCCCATGTTGACGAGATAAAATGGGTGAATGTGGGGAAGCTGGGCAAGATCATAGAATCCCTGAAGCGTTCCGGAGTAAAAAAAGCGGTCATGGCAGGAAAAGTTCCAAAGTCCCTTCTTTACAAGGGCAATATCACCCCGGATCTCAGGGCAATGAAACTCCTCTTTACCCTGAAAGACAGGAGCGATGACTCCATACTCCTCGCTATCACGAGGGAGCTCGAAAAGGACGGCATCACCCTGCTGAACACCACTGATTTCTGTCAGAACATGCTCACCCCGGAAGGGATTTTAACCGGGGAAGACGTCACGGAGGATGAATGGAAGGATATCAGGTTCGGGTGGAAGATTGCCAGGGAGATGGGAAGGCTCGACATAGGGCAGACCGTTGTGGTAAAGGGCCGGGCGGTCATGGCTGTGGAGGCCATAGAGGGCACCGACGAGGCGATAAGGAGGGGAGGCTTTTACGCCCATGAGGGCGCGGTGGTGGTGAAGGTCAGCAAACCCCATCAGGACTTGAGGTTCGATGTTCCTGTGGTCGGTCTCGATACTCTGAGGGCCATGGTTGAGGTGAAGGCAAGGGTCCTCGCACTGGAGGCAAAGAAGAGCATCCTGCTCCAGAAGAAGCGTTTTCTGAGGGAGGCTGAAGAGGCGGGGATATCGGTGGTGGGGTTCAGCGGCGAAAAGTGATATCGGCTTGATTAAATACGATAAAATGTTTAGTATAATAAACTAAATTTTTGGGAGGTGTGTGATGTTTTTAGATATTGCATGGGCAATGGCGCCGGGCCAGGACGCAGGGGCGCAGGGTGGAGGTTCAGCGTTTATGTCCTTTCTGCCTCTCATCCTGATATTCGTCATCTTCTATTTTCTCCTGATCAGACCGCAGCAGAAAAGGGCAAAGGAGCACCGGCAGATGATCGAGAACCTTAAAAAGGGAGATAAGGTCATCACGTCAGGCGGGGTATATGCTGTTGTCGAGAGCGTGGGGACAAATACCGTCGTGTTGAAGATCGCCGAGAATGTAAGGGTTAAATTCGGAAAGGTAAACATTGCAGCCGTCAGGCCTCCGTCAGAGGAAGACTGAGCCAGGAGCGCGCATCAGCGCGCTTCGCGGGAACCAGAGGGCCCTCACGTACATCGAGTCCGCTGACCGGTACCTGGAGGCCCTCGGATACACTGAACACGGTTTCCGGCATTCCGACATCGTTTCGAAAACGGCTTACGACATCCTGAAGAAACTCGGCTACGACAATGCAACGGCTGCGCTTGCAGCAGCGGCCGGCTTTCTCCATGACACAGGGAATATGCTGGGGAGGCAAAGCCATCACCGGATGGGGGCGTTCCTCGCAAAAGAGATTCTGGAAGAAGAGGGTTATGAGGTTGCAAGCGTGGTAAAGGTGATGCGGGCCATAGTGATTCACGAGGAGGACGAAGGGGTCATCCCTGATGAGGTTTGCGCGGCGCTGATCATTGCCGACAAGGCCGATGTCCACAGGTCAAGGGTGAGAAACCCGAACATGGTGACTGAAGACATCCATGACAGGGTGAATTATGCCGCAACGGAATCGGAACTTTCCATCAAACCCGAGGAGAAGCTCATTGCCCTTGACCTTACCATCGATACCCGCATTTCCCAGGTGATAGAGTACTTTGAGATATTCCTTGCGAGAATGACCGCTTGCAGGAGGGCTGCGAAGGTTCTCGGCTGCGAATTCAATCTTTTCATAAATACCATCAGAATGGCTTAGGAGGTTATGGATACTCGATGAAAAAAAATATTCTCTGGAGATTCATCCTTATAGGGCTCACAGTCGTGCTCGCCCTTGTCTTCTTTCTCCCGAATACCCCGCTCTTTCAGTATATGCCAGGATGGTGGAAAAACAACATGCCGGACAAGGGGATAACCCTCGGCCTCGACCTTCAGGGCGGTGTTCATCTCGTATTTGAAGTTGAAGGTGACAGGGCGGTATATCTCACCACAGAAAGGATAGCCCACTCGATCAAGGAGCTCCTGGAGAAAAAGAATATCCCCGCAGAGGTGAACAGGGACGGCCTTCTCCTCTCTGTCGCGCCGAATTCAATAGACGTGAGAAAGGCCATTGAAGACAGTTACCTTATACTCACCCCCGTGGAGACCGGGGCAAAACTCGTTTATAAGCTCTCTGACAAGGAGGCGAACAGAATAAAGGAGACCTCGGCAGAGCAGGCGCTCGAAACCATCCGCAACAGGATCGACCAGTTCGGCGTCTCGGAACCGACCATTCACCGGCAGGGGATCAATGAGATCGTGGTTCAGCTCCCGGGAATCAAGGACCCGAAACGCGCCATAGAGATCATCGGGAAGACCGCGCAGCTTGAGTTTAAGCTTGTGGATGATTCCGCGCCTGTGGCCGCGGAGCTCCCTGCGGCCGTCAAGCCGGGAGAAGAAGATGCTCTGCTTGCAAAATTCGCAGGAAAGCTCCCTGCAGATGATGAGATCCTCTTCGAGAAATCGGTGAACCGGGAAACCGGTGAAGTCTCGAAAAGACCTATCCTTCTGAAAAAACAGGTGCTGATGACAGGGGACCTCCTCACCGAGGCGAAGGTGAATATCGACCAGAGGTTCAACGAACCCCATGTCTCCATAACGTTCAATGCAGCAGGAGCAAAGCTCTTTGAGGACATCACTGCGGCCAACGTTAAGAGGAGACTGGCTATAGTCCTGGACGGCAATGTCTATTCGGCCCCCGTGATCCAGGAGAGGATCGCGGGAGGGAACGCTCAGATCACGGGGAGATTTTCGCTGAATGAAGCTAAGGACTTAGCGATAGTCCTCAGGGCCGGCGCGCTCCCTGCGCCGGTGAAGATGCTCCAGAATGTCACCGTCGGGCCGTCGCTGGGCACGGACTCCATTGAGGCAGGCAAGATAGCGGCCATAATCGGAACCATACTGGTTGCGGTCTTTATGATCTTTTATTATAAGTTGTCGGGAGCAATCGCCGACTTTGCCCTCGCGCTGAATATATTTCTTCTCCTTGGCGCCATGGCATCTCTCAATGCGACCCTGACGCTGCCGGGTATCGCGGGGATAATCCTTGCTATCGGCATAGCAGTGGATTCCAACGTGCTCATGTTCGAAAGGATGCGGGAAGAGTTGAGGGCAGGTAAGACGCCGAGGGCAGCAGTGGATTCAGGATACGACAAGGCGTTCTGGACAATATTCGACTCCCATGTGACCACACTTATCGTCGCTGCGGTTCTCTTCCAGTTCGGCACGGGACCGATAAAGGGGTTCGCGGTGACCTTGAGTCTCGGTATTTCGATAAATCTCTTTACGGCGCTGATAGGCACTAAATCCATATTCGACCTCATCAACAGCAGGAAAGAGGTCAGGAAATTAAGCATATGATCCAATTGCAGATATATGCTTTCAGATTTCTGATTGATTCAATAAATCTGAAATACACAATTATAAAATAAAGGAGAAGGGATGTTTGAACTGATCAGGAAAACAAAGATAGATTTCCTCGGCAAAAGGAAGTTTGCATTCATTTTTTCAGGAATACTTTCGATTATAGGCGTCGTCGCCATCGTCCAGATAGTAAACGGGAAGGCGAACCTCGGCATAGACTTCGCGGGAGGCACATCGATCCAGCTCAAGTTCGAGAAAACGATAAACCTCCATGAGGTGAGAAAGGCACTGGAAAGATCGGAAGAGCAC
>CAMTVV010000123.1:0-7057 GCA_947085305.1 uncultured Nitrospiraceae bacterium | reverse complement strand
TTAAAGCATTGCGCAAAATGCTCCATTTTTACTTCTTCTACCTTCGTTGCCCCTGATTTCCCAAATGCCTTAAAGAGTCCGGCCTCTAATGAACCCTTGAAGCCGCCCATTGTCCTCTTGCTTCCGAACAGGGAACGGGAATGCATGGACTTTTCCCATTCATCATAGATCTTTGCGTGGCACTGCTTACAGGAAGATATATCATACATCTTTGCGAGTTCATCAACAGTTTTTGCCTTCTGTGCTGACGCCGCTAATGGCACAGCAATGAAAAGCAAAATCAACATGATCTTAAAACCCTTCATAAACCCTCCTTTTCCCATTTTTTAACATTTCCCCGCTTTCTCCTCTTCAGCGCCTTCGATACACATCACCTCCTTCATGTGGCGAGAAGCCCTGACTCCTGAAGATGCGCCATCTTCAGCAGGTTCTTCCCGTGTTCGCAAGAATGTGTTTGAAGAATAAGGACATAGGACAAATTGCTGATATACTGATCCCCCGCACCGCACCGTAATAGAAATTAACAGAAATTCTCCCTGGTGTCAACCTCAATTTTCAATTTACGTAACTTTAATCGGCTCAAGAAGCCATTATTCCCGCACATACGAAATCCTATTCTCTCTGTCACTCCCGCTTGTCGGGAGTCCCTCCCTCTCGCCATGAAGAAGGATGCCGGACAAGCCGGCATGACAACATTGGCGGATGCATTTTCGGGACAATGACACCCTTAAGAGCTTGTTTTTACGTCATTCCCGTGCAGGCAGGAATCCAAAAGGTTTATTCTTTATACAATATTTCAACTTTTTTCCGAAAGAACCAAACTTTAGTATGGAATGATTACATCATAACCCAAAAGGGCCCGGGCTATCTCTTCAGTGGTCATCTGCTCAAATTTATTTTCGGGATTATTGGTGAAAATCTTTGCATCCATATCGCCGAGGGTCTCGATATTGAGGTCGATATTCTCATTGGATTCCAGCTTTCTGTCCATAACGAATACATTAACCTCATCGTCTGCGAGGGTGAGTCCCACTGCCATCCTTAATGCCTCTGCCTGCCTGTCCCTTACGAGCACAGCGATTTTCTTTGCCATGTCCTTCTCCCTCCCAATAGGTATGTTGGTCTATTTTTTCACATAAGATGACCGTTCGTCAAGGGATTAATGGGGCCATATGGAATATAAATCCCTGTTTGGTTCATAATAGAACTATGGAAAAAATCGTCTCTGTGATCATCCCCAACTACAATGGGAGCGCCACCATTGAAAAGTGCCTTGGCGCGGTTTTTTCTTCCGACTATTCACCTTTTGAAGTAATTGTGGTGGATGACTGCTCTACGGACAATTCAACGGAAATCATAAGGAAATTCCCCTGCACGCTTGTGAAACTGGATAGGCGCTCAGGAGCGGCAAAGGCAAGGAATCTGGGGGCGCTGCAGAGCAGCGGTGAGATTCTCTTCTTCACTGATGCAGACTGTATTATCGAGACAGACACCCTTTCACGCGCTGCCCGGTCATTACATGGCCGTGAGAATTCGGTCATCGGCGGGACCTACACAAAGATTCCCTATGACGATACTTTCTTCAGCGCTTTCCAGTCCATATTCGTGAATTACTCTGAAACAAAAAACACTGTTCCGGATTACATCGCAACCCATGCAATGGCCATCACCCCGGAGCTTTTCAGGAAGTTCGGGGGCTTCCCGGAAGACTTCCTCCCTATCCTTGAAGATGTGGAATTCAGCCACAGGCTCCGCAGGTCAGGCTACGGCCTGGTAATGGATCCCCATATCCTCGTTCGCCATGTGTTCAATTTCACACTGATGAAATCCCTCAGAAATGCCTTCAGGAAATCCATGTTCTGGACCGAATATTCCCTGAAAAATAAAGATGTATTCGCGGATTCAGGCACCGCATCCAGAGAACTCAAGGTGAATGTTGCATCGTTTTTCCTGTCTGCACTCCTTTTACTCCTCTATTATTTCTCAGGAAAGGAACTGTTCTTATTCCTGATTCTCTTCATCACCGCACTTAATCTTTTCTCAAGCAGGGGACTGATCAGGGCATTCCATGAAACAAAAGGATTCCCCTTTGCGGTTGCAGCCACGATTTATTACACTATGGTTTATCCCCTATCAGTGGGAGCAGGGGCCCTGGCAGGGGCGTGGAGATTCTTCCGTTCAGGCGGAAGACTATGATGTATTCGCCCTTCCGGCATGCCGGGTCAGTTCTCAAAAAGAACAGGATAATCCATCTCACCTTTTTTGTGACCCGACGGTGCAATCTCAGATGCCCCTTCTGTTTCTACCTCCAAAGCGACTCCAATCCCCCCTCACCCCCCCCCGCCTCAGGCGGAAGTAAAGGGGGAATGGAGGGATTTTCGGAAGAATTATCTCTCGATGAAATCAAGAAAATCTCCCGCTCCATGGGCAACCTGCTCTGGCTCGCCTTCTCAGGAGGCGAGATCTTTCTCAGGGAAGACCTCGTCAAGATAAGCAGGACATTTTATGAAAACAACAAGCCTGCCATAATGCTTTTTTCTACCAACGGAATGCTTCCGGAGCTGATCCGTGACAGGACTGAAGAGATCCTCAGCCATTGCAAAAAAAGCGTGATAGCAGTAAAGCTCTCCCTTGACGGTCTGAACGAGGCCCACGACAAGCTGCGCGGTAAGAAGGGCAGTTTTGAGAAGACCATGAGCACCTACCGCCGCCTCGAAGGCCTCATCGAGAGATATCCGCACTTCGAACTGGGGATCAATACGGTCTTCTGTTCCGGGAACCAGGACATGATGGATGAGCTCATCGATTTTGTGAGCAGCATGAAAAATGTAAAGACTCACACCATATCCATGGTTCGGGGAGATTTGACGGAGGAAGGCTTTAAAAAAGTGGATCACCAGAAATATCATGCTGCCATAGAAAGACTTGAGAAGAACCTGAAGGGCCGGACTTCACGCACCTACCGGTTCAGGGGAGCGCGCATCAAGGCAGCGCAGGACATACTGCAACGCCGTCTGATATACCGGACTTCTATGGAAAAAAGACGGCTCATCCCCTGTTATGCAGGAAGGCTGAATCTGGTATTGACGGAAACCGGCGATGTTTACCCGTGCGAGATTCTCACAGAAACATTCGGCAATATAAGAGATTATGATTATGACGTAGGGAAAATAATTAAATCAGAGAAGGCCGGAAAGGTAATTGATTCAATAGCGAACAACCAATGCTATTGCACTCACGAATGTTATTTCATGACGAATATCCTTTTTAATCCAAAGTTATATCCTGAGCTTGCAAAGGAATACATGCAGCTCTGAGAGCGTCGTTTCAGGCGTTTTTCGGCTTATTGAAGATATCTCTCCTGGTCCAGAGCCGGAAGAGGCTCCTTACACTTTTCGCAGCGACTTTGACATCATTGAGATTCCTCAGTTCAAGGAGTCTTCTGAGGATGAACGAAGGTCTTGAATAGAATCTCTTAAAGGCTATCTGACGCAGTTTCAGAATATCTTCCCTTGTCATCGTATGTGGTATGAATGCTGCGCCCTGGTAGGTAAAGTCCGTGAGTTCCTCGGACATGGCGCCGTATTTGTCAAGGTTATCATACAGATAGGTTCCGGGGAAAGGTGTTATGGCGTGAAAATTGGCAATGTCCGGGTTAAGGTCTATTGCGAACTGAATTGTCTGGAGGCCCTCTTCAAAGGTCTCTCCCGGGATGCCGAAAATGAACGGGGTGCTGACTCTCAGGCCGACCTCCTTCGCCGCTTTCACTGCCGCTCGTATCTGCTCAAGGGTTGTTCCTTTCTTTATAGTGTTGAGGTTTTTCTGGACGCCGCTCTCCGCCCCGAAAAGTATCGCCCAGCATCCCGCATCCCTGAATGCCTTAAGAAGCGGCTTATCCACCTGGTTCACACACGCCGATGCGAACCATGTGAAATCAAGTCGTCTGGCCTTTATCTCCCGCGCGATGTTCATGGCCCTGTCATAATCAGCGGCCAGCGTGTCGTCGATGAATTTTATCTCCCTGTATCCCTGTTTTATACAGTGTTCTATCTCCTGCAATACACTCTTTACACTACGGTAGCGAATTCCGCTCTTTCTCTCTTTGTCCATTTGGAAACAGTAAATGCACTTTCTGTTGCAGCCCCTCGAAGTAATGAGGACCGCTACGGGCTTTCTCCGGTAGGTAGCCGGGGGAGGGATATAGCGGGTTGCATCTCCCAGAAGTTCCCTGGCGGGAAAAGGAAGAGAATCAAGGTCACCGATCAAGGGTCTTGCAGGGTTTTTCCTGATCTCTTTTCCCTCCCGGTAAGCAACGCCCTGAACGCCGTCAAGGCTTTTTCCTGACTGGAGTTTCTCCATCATCTCAAGGACCGTGAATTCTCCCTCACCCGTAACCACGGCATCAAGAGATTCCCCGGCATCCTCAAGGCAGTGTTCCTGCATGGCAATGGGATACGGGCCTCCTGCGCAGGTAAAGACCTGTCCATGGAAAATCTTCTTAAAATCGCCGGCAGCTTGAATCGCCTTTTTCCAGCCAAAGGTTGTTGAATAAATACCTATAAACTCCGGCTGAAACTCCTCTACGCCCTTGAGGATCTCCTCATTGGTCACGAATGCGCCGTTAAAGAACTTCACTTCATGGCCGGCATTTTGGAGCACCGCCGCAACATAAAGTGTGCCCAGTGGCTGCCAGTAGTTAATCTGGGAAGCAGCGGTCTTCGAGGAGAATATCTCTTCCGGCACCCATGAGGGAATAACTAATGAGCATTTCATCTAAAAAGCCCTCTCGTTGTCATGCTGGCTTGTCCAGCATCTTTCTTACGATTCCGAACAACTCGGAAAGATTCCCGACAAGCGGGAATGACATTTTAGTAGTCCTTTGTGTAACTTGTTATACAAAGGCTTCATCCTGAATTCTGACTCCTATGTTCTGTATTCTTTTTTCTATTATCCCTTCTGCTGTTTCTATGCCTGACTCTATAGCATGGTCCATGTTGTAATACCTGAACATGCCGGATCTTCCCGCAATATTAAGATTGCTGAACATGCCGAGGTAGTCGTAGATTTCATCGCAAAGTTCCTTGTAGCCGACTTCGAAAAGCGGGTATGCCTTCGGCACCCTTACAACAACGCTGTCGATGACTTCATGCTTCCTGATGAAACCGAGACGTTCGAGGCTCTCGACAGTTATGTCTGTAAGCCTCCTGTCATCTTCGTTCCATACTCTGTCTCCGACATAGCTGAAGAACTCTGCGACCAGGAGGGTCTTGCCCTTGGGTGCCATCTTTTCGCTCCAGTTAGTGGGTTCATGTATCCTTCCGAAGGGTATCTTCTGCTCGGGTATGTATATCCAGGTCTGGTCCGTGACCCTTTCCCTGTCGACCATGACGGTAACGACAACAAGGTCCCTGAACCTAAGCTTTGAAGCCGCTCTGATTATATTTTCGGGAGGCGCTGGGTTCAGCATCCTGATAAGGCTTGTTATCGGAAGGCTCGAAATGAACTCTTCAGCCGGCACAACGTCAGTATGATCATGGTTCCTAACGACAATGCTCTCGACACTGAAATCGGAGATGTTTATGCGTTCTACGACTGTGCCTGTAAAGACCTTATTCTCGGTCTCTATCTCTTCCCTGAGCCTGTCGGAGATGCGTCCAATCCCTAACTCAGGGTAGACGAACTCATCCACGAGCGTAGGCAGATCCCTGCCGCTTACTTTGAAGAATGCGCTCCTTACCGCCTTCGCAAGAGAAAGGCCGTTGATGCGCTTATCGACCCATTCGGCGCTTATCCTGCTGCAGTCGATCCCCCATACCTTTTCACTGTATTCCCTGAAGTAGATATCGAACATTGTGCGTCCGAAGTTCTTCACCACCCAGTCCTCAAGCGAAACGCTTTCAGGGTCATTGACAAGCCTCCTTGCCTTCTCAAGCCCGTAGTCCGCCAGGATCCTGAATGTGGTCGGTATCCCCAGGCCTAACATGGCATTGAAGGGCTTCAGCGGATAATCCAAGAACCTGCCGCGCATATATATCTTGCTCGAACGGCCGACCGCGATCAGTTCCCCGTTCATCAGATCCCTGACAAAGCTGTCTATCTTTTTGTTCTTCGTGAAAAACCTGTGTCCGCCGAGGTCAAACCGGAAACCGTTCCGAACCACTGTTTTTGAGAGGCCTCCCACCGTAGTATCCCGCTCGAAGACCCTGACCCTGAAGCCGGCTTTCGTCAAGACGTAACCGGCGGACAGACCGGTGAGACCTCCTCCGATGATCACTATATCGTTTCTTCCATCAGCCATGTTTTTCCCCTTGCAGAGCGGTCCTCACCATTATTTTTTATTATAAACCATTCCCGTAAATGAAAGCTTTGGAGATAACTGACAATAAATCTCTTCGCAAAACTGGATGGAAAGATACCGTTCCCATTCAAAAAAATTGCCCTGCGCATAATCGCAGGGCAGTCAATACAACTTATCTCCTAATATTTAGCTACTCAGAGCCTTATTTGTAACCGCCTGACTTGGGCGCTCCATAGCCGCCTCCTGCCGCAGGCTTATCCGCAGCCTTCTTCACTATCTTCACTGCGCCATCTTTTATCTCCACCTCGTCGCCTGCCTTTGCGCCGGCAGTGTCTTTAACCTCGACTGTTGTCTCTTTGCCCTTTGCATCCTTTACAGTAATCTTTTTCCCCTCGACCTTTGCAACTGTGCCCTTCACCTCTGCTGCAAAGCTGAGGCTTACGACACTGAAGGTAAATACTAATGCTAACAACACTGCAACGATTGCCCTCATTTTCATGCTTTTCACCTCCTTTCTTTATCTCTCTGTGCGCGCTTACCTCGCAATCAGCACTGGAATGTCAGCGCTATTTGCCACCTCTCTGCTGACGCTCCCCAACAAGACCGTATGCATCCTTTTCCCTTTGGATCCTATGATTATCATGTCCGCGCCTTCTTCTTTTGCGGTTTTAAGTATCTCCTCTGCCGGATGTCCTGCTTTAATAACAGTCTTTATTCCTGTCACACCTTTCTCTTCCAATGGCTTCTTGTAGCAATCTA
>CAMTVV010000122.1:0-22211 GCA_947085305.1 uncultured Nitrospiraceae bacterium | reverse complement strand
GATAGCGTTATTTTTTATCTTTTTCGGAATCTTCTCGCTATTTACCCGGATGCCGGGCGGATTGTGGCTGATGCTCATAGGGTGGTTTCTCTATACCGCAGCCCAGACAAGTTATCAGCAGTCAACCCTTCAGGAGAGCCTGTCAGGCATCAAAGTCAAGGATATAATGGCAAGAGATATCGTGTCGCTCAGCCCGCTGCTTTCAATCGATGAGGCCGTAAACGCTTATTTCCTCAGGTACGGATACGGCGGATTCCCTGTTATTGAGGGCGGGAAATTTCTCGGTATCGTAACCTTAAAGGAGATCAAGGAAGTTCCCAGAGAGAATTGGTCAAGGGTGAAGGTTTCCGATGTTTTTGTGCCCCATAACACAAGATGGGAGGTAGCATCCGAAGAGGACGTAATGAAAGCCCTTGAACTCATGATAACAGAAGACAAAGGAAGGCTTGCGGTAACAAAGAATGAAGGGATTATAGGTCTCATTACAAGAAACGGCATTGCACGGTATGTGCAGATTAAGGGGAAATAGTGAAAACAATTATGAATAATAACCTTAGGAATTTTCTAATATGCATGCTTTTTTTATTTGCTATACTGTTAATAATTCCATTATCTTATGCCTCAGAGGAATGCATACCTACAAGACCGGATATGGAAGGACCATTCTACAAGCCAAATGCGCCTTTAAGGGATAAAACGGGTATTGGGCTGACAGTAAAGGGAAGGGTTCTTTCTTATCCTGACTGTAAGCCGATCCCAAAGACTGTGATTGAATACTGGCATACAAATCCAGCTGGAGTATATGATGATGCCCACAGAGCAATACTTTTTTCTGATAAAGACGGTGGATACAAGCTTATCACAGATTTTCCGGGCATATATCCCGGACGGCCACCTCATATACATTTGAAAATTAAGGCTGCAGGTTTCAGACCTTTGACGACTCAGCTTTATTTTAAGAAGCGGGGCAGTGAAGAAATATTTAATATTGTGCTTATACCTGACAAAGACATGAAACCGTGAAAAAATAGATTTCCTATTAAGAGCATTTAATCGAAAATTATCATAAACATCCATATGTGGATAGGCAAAAAAGACCTGTAATTTCCTATCTAAAAATGGAGAATCCATATCACTTTATAGAGGTTTTTAAATGCTAAATAAAGAAAGCAAAGTCCGCAACCGCCGTGTGCATATGGCTAATGAACGGACATTTCTTGCATGGATAAGGACGAGCATAGGAATTATGGCATTTGGTTTTGTTGTGGAGAAGTTTGCCCTGTTCCTTAAGCAAATATCATATTTCTTGGGAAAAGAAGTTGTTCCTCCTCCACATGGGTATTCATCATTGTTTGGAATATTCCTTGTGGGGCTTGGCGCTATAATGGGCGTACTCGCATTTATAAGATATAAAAAGGTTGAAAGGCAAATAGACGAAGATACATATAAGCCATCGCTCATACTTGATATACTGCTGACAATATCAGTCCTCGCAATCGGGATATTTCTCGTAATTTATCTGATTCATAGTATTTAATGGAGCTATCAAAATGGATTTAAAAGTAAGAGCACCATCTGAATATAAAAATATCTCAAATAGATACCCACGGGCAAGCTCGTGGGTATCTATTGATTTTATGACAATGTCTCTGGCAACCGACAATGTAAAGCATACACCGAATCCTAACAAGTGGAATGTAAAAAATATTACTCTGCCATCACTCATTCCGGGAATACTGCTGATTGTAGAAGGTTTGATAGTGATATTCATTGGTATAAATTATTTTCACCTCGAAGGGGAAAGGCTAAGCACTTTACACATAAGAAATTCCACAGGATTGTATCACCCCAATGACATTTAATTTTGAAAGACTGTGACTTAAGTTACTGCGACATCAAATATTTCCCTGCTAAACTTATCATAAGTGGATCGGACAACCTTTAAAAAAATTCTTTTATGTATTGACAACAGCGACCTCTCTTTCAGGGTTGCAGAGGTTGCGCTTGATTTCGCGCGGACATTTGATTCCGAGGTTGTCGGGATACACGGATACAATGCAGCGATGCATGAGGGCGCCTTCAGGATAATGGAGCCGACGCTTCCGCAGCAGTACCAGAAAGAGGAGGTGCTGCAAAAACAGAGGGCAGTGCACACAAAGCTCATCAACGTCGGCATGGAAAAGATATCTCTTTCCTATCTTAAGCCCCTTGAAGACACTTTCAATGCTGCCGGAGTCCCTTTTAGAATGCGGGTCAAGGAAGGTAAAAATTTCAAGGCGGTGAATGAACTGCTGACCGAAGAGGGGGGCGACCTTGTTGTGGTCGGTTCCTCCGGTTTCAACTCGAATGGAAACGGATTTATCGGGAGTGTCTGTTTGAGGGTTTTGAGGGCGCATGATAGAAATTTCCTTGTGATGAAAAAACCGCTTGCATTACAGAACCGCCCTGTCTTTGTCGTAGGCCTTGACGGAAGCTCGTCTGCCATCACGGCGCTGAGGGCAGCGAAGCTGCTTGCCGAGAGATTCGGCGCCGAACTCCATCTCATTTATGTCTTTGATTCAAGTCTCCACAAGGACATATTCGAGCGGCTTAAAGAATCGGTGATAAACAAGGAAGGGTTCTCCTTTAACAGAAAGGAACAGGAGAAGCTACACGATGAATTCATCGATAAAGGACTTGCGCGGGTCGGCGCCATGATAATTCATAAGGCTGAGAAGGAGGTATTCGGGGAAACATCCGAAGAACCCCTTTCCACTCATGGCTGGGGGTTAGTGGGCGAGCGCAGCGGCATGCCCCCCATCAAAAGGGTTTTAGAAGGACATATCTACAAGAGAATATGCGATTATGCTGCCGAGGTGAATGCGGAGCTGATATTTGCGGGAAGGACAGGACGCCACTTTGTTGAAGGCATGGATATAGGGTCTGTTACAGAAAATGTGGTGAGGTTTTCACCATGCAATGTCTTCGTGGCTCAACAGGAGGAGTACCGGGGATGGGAGCTTTAGAGGACAAACCGTATATCGTTTCCTGGAACCTTACAAAAAGGTGCAACCTCTCATGCCCCCACTGCTATTTGGAAGCAGACTCTGACCTTCAAAATCCGCACTCCGAACTTTCACCCCCTCCCTTACCCTCCCCCCTCGAGGGGGAGGGATGGGTGGGGGGGAATGAGCTCACCGAAAGCGAGGCCAAGTTTGTCATTGATGAACTCTCTTATCTTAACAGCAGACTTATGCTTGTCCTGAGCGGGGGTGAGCCTATGCTCAGAAAGGACATATTCGATATAGTCGAGTATGCCTCTCAGGCAGGCTTTATAACGGTCCTCGGTTCAAATGGAACGCTCCTCACCAGGGAAAGTATAAAGTTTTTAAGAGCTGCAGGACTGAAAGGCGCAGGAATAAGCATAGATTCAACTGTTCCGGAGTCCCACGATTCCTTCAGGGGCTTGAGCGGGGCATGGGAGTTGTCCGTCAGCGCCTTGAGGGCGGCGCGGGAGGCGGGCCTTGAGACCCAGTTAGATGTTACTCTGACGGATCAGAACTGGAGGGAGATAGATAATTTTGTCGAACTCGGGGTCGATCTTGGCGCAAGGGCGGTCAATTTCTTCTTCCTTGTCTGCACAGGAAGGGCAATGAGTACGAATATATCTACAGAGAACTATGATTCGGCAATACAGCATATTGCGAAACTATCTTCCGGAGAAAGAAGACTTATGGTCAGGGCGCGGTGTGCGCCGCATGTATACAGGATACTTCATCAGGATGGGTTCCCGATTCCCGAGGGGACCAGAGGATGTCTTGCAGGGAGGGCTTATATGAGAATAGACCCTGAAGGCAATGTGACTCCATGCCCATATATGCCGCTTGCCATCGGGAATATTAAAGAGAATTCTCTCACTCCCCTATGGGAAGATGCTCCAATGTTGAAACTATTGCGCCAGGGAAGCTATAAGGGAAGATGCGGCGCATGTGAATATGGAGAAATTTGCGGAGGATGCAGGGCACGGGCGCTGGTGAAAAAGGGCGATCCCATGGAAGAGGATCCTTTATGCGCCTATAAGCCGTCCGGCAGAGATGCTATTGTCCTCAGTGACACCTTCAAAACAGACCTCCTGTGGGAAGAGAAGGCAAAGGACAGGATCAAGAAGATTCCTATTTTTATGAGTGGCATGATCACCAGGGTGATAGAGGCAAAGGCGAGGGAAAGGGGAATCAGCGTCATCACCTCTGAGTTGATAGACGAACTTAGGTCGCATAGTTATACAGGGCTCCCTAAGATTTAGGATATTGAATTTTTATTTTTTAAGGAGGGGCTTATGAAGAAAGTCATTGTTTACCTGTTAGTAGTGGTACTGATAGCTGTAGCGTACTTCATCGGCAAGGCGCCTATTATAGAGGCATACAAGGAATTTCCAGTGATAGGCGCAAGGAATGCCGTCTGGATCGTTGCACAGCTGATGCTCCTCTTTGCAGCCTTCATCCTTGCTGTGCCTGTCTTTGTTGTTATCATCGAGGCGAGGGGATATTTCAAGAAAGATGAAAGATATGATAGGCTTGCCAAAGACTTTGCAAGCCTCCTGCCGACAGCTTACATGATAACAGCCCTCTTAGGCAGTATATTCACTGTGCTCAGCTTTCATCTTTATCCAAAATTTATGGGGCATATGGCCGGTATCTTCAGGCCGACCATCTATATCTTTTTTGGTCTTATAATTATTGAGACAGCCCTTCTTTATGTCTGGTATTACACATGGGATAAGATGAAGAAGCCGAATCATCTTATCCTTGGCGTTCTCCTTAATATCGCCGGTACTCTTGTGATGTTTGTGGCCAATGCATGGACCGCCTTTAAGATGACCCCTGCCGGAGTTGATGCCGCAGGAAATCTTGTAAGTGTTGTGGGCGCTATATTCAATTACACCTTCTGGCCGTTAAATCTCCACCGCTTTGTAGCCAATGTAACATTCGGCGGTTTCATATGCGCTGCCTATGCTGCCTACAGGTTTCTTTCAGCCCGAACCCCTGAAGAAAAGGCCCATTATGACTGGATGGGATATACAGGAATGATGGTCGGCATTGTAACCATGATCCTTCTACCTTTTATCGGCTACTGGTTCGGAATTGAGATATATAGATTCAATGAGCAGATGGGGGTGACATTTATGGGCGGCGCCCTCATGAAGCTATGGCTGGTGCAGGCGCTTGTGATAGCGGTTATATTCATCGGCACATGTTACTACCTCTGGCTCGGTATGGGCAGGGTGACTGGAGGCGAAAGATATAGAAAATATATACCTTACCTGAGCTGGATTTTGATCCTAGCCTTTGCTGTGTGGGCAACTCCGAGGGCATGGGTAGCATCTCTGGCGGAGCTTGCAGCAGGGCCTCATCCCATTTATGGGTTGCTCGGTATTATGGCTCCCAAGAACGCTGCTGTTATAATCGCAGTCCTCTGTGTCTTGATCACCTTCATGCTCTACAGAAGGGCAGGCAGGGAGATACTCAAAAACAGGGCTGGATTCGCCTATCTCCAGTGGGCTGTAATCCTCCTCGTGGTTATCCTGAATCTCTATATCCTCATTTTGAGCTACCAATGGGATTCAGCTACAAGGATAAAATATACAATCTATCTTTTCTTATTTATGGTCCCTGCCATAGGGCTTCTGTATCTATTTGATGGGCTCTTATTAAAGGGTTCGAGACAGATAGGAGAGGTGAAATGGGGAGAGATGCCCCCGAGGTCGCAATATGCACTGATTGTTGTTGCTGTATCGACTGTATGGGCAATGACGCTCCTCGGTTACGGCAGGGCTGCAGCCCGCCTTAACTGGCATGTCTATGGTGTTATAGAAGATACCTCAAGGCACGCAGGACTGCCGGGCCTGGGTGATGCAACCCTCATAATCTCTGCCCTCACCCTCGTTTTTTTTGGTTTAATATCCCTTGTCTTTTATATGACAGGGATAGCAGAGCAAAAGGTTCAAGGAGGTGAAAAATGAAAGGTGGTGGTATCAGGCTTATACTGGTGGCGCTGATTGTTACCGGGCTTTATACATGGTTCGCAAATGCAATACCTACATCGCCGTGGGAGGCGCCAAAAAGGAAGGTTTTAAGTCCTGACCTCACACCCAGGCAGCTTGTAAAGGAAGGTGTGGAAGTATTTAAAAAGGCAGGCTGTGGTGTCTGCCATAGCGTTATGGGCGAGAAATTGAGAGGGCGTGACCTGTCGAGGATCGGGGCTGAAAGGGATGCTCAAACCCTTGCAATGATTCTTTACAGTGGAGTAGATATCATGCCGCCGGCTAATAGGCCGCCCGTGAACCTGAGCGACGAAGAAATCACAGCCCTTATCGCCTATCTTCAGAGCCTTGGGAGTAGGCCGACGGTGAGGATCGGTGATATAAAAGCGCCATAAATCTGAGGAGGAGGAGATGAGCAATAACAAAAAAATTCCGTCATGGGCAGTAGCGTTGGTGATCCTTATCGGCGCCTATATACTGATGAGGTTTGTTGCTGAACTACCGGTACCACTTGTGAACTTCTATATGCTCTTTTTCATTGCAGGTACTATTATCCATATAACTCTCGATGACAGAAGGATAGAGGAGTTGAAAGGCATACTCGACTTTATCACCGGAGTGAAAGGAAATATTGTATCAGCGGCAATCGTCCTCGCGGTCTCAGTAGTAGTTGCCTATGCTGTTTATGCCAATGTGAAGATATCCCATATGCCGCCTGCAAAGATCTTCACACCCCATCCGACCCCTCCCGGCTGGGTAGTGGGTTTCAAGATCCCTGAGTGGATGGGGGGCGAAGACCCGGCCAGGTGGGATATGAAATATATCGAGGAGGGTAAAAGGCTATACGAGGACAACTGTGCATCCTGTCATGGGAAAGAGGCTGATGGAAAAGGTCCTGAGGCAAAGGCGATCAGGTATCCGGCTCCACCGACTAACTTTAAGGATCCGGCGACTATCCGCATGATTCAGCTTTCCTATGCCTACTGGAGGGTCAAAGACGGAGGCATCCGTGACAAACAATTTATGAGCGCTATGCCTGGATGGGCTGAAGAGATGGATGATGATGAGATATGGAAGACAATTATGTATATGTATCACAAGGCAGGGGTAAAGCCGAGGACATGGTAATGAAAGAAAGGTTGAATGTTGTAAAAAAGGCAGAAGCAGCATTTCAGAGGTCAAAGGGTTACAGTCTCCTTTCATACTCCTTTTTCTATCCTGATGATGAACTCCTGGACTTTATAAAGGGCAGCGAGTTTATAAATGAGATCTCCTCTGCATTTGAAGGGCATCCTGTTAATACAGAGTGGAGGGCTGCTTTATCTCACTTCAAAAATGACGTGGCTGCTATTGATAATGATATTGCCGTGGATGAATACATGAGGCTTTTAACCATGAAGAGTAAATGCCCGCCTTATGAGAATGAGTATTACAGGGGCAGGGGCGGCAGTATCTGTTCTACAGAGGAGATGGCAGATATTGCAGGGTTTTACAGGGCATTTGGCATGATCTGTTCAGAAGAAAGACCTGACCATATAGCAGCAGAGCTGGAATTCATGCATCTTGCGACCATAAAGGAGGCAGCGGCAGCATTAAAGGCGGATATGGAAAATATCGACCTCTGCGTTTCTGTAGAGGGGAAATTCCTGCATGACCACCTCGGCAGATGGGCGGACGCCTTTTGGGCGGCGCTGGCAAAGGGAAAGAGCCTTTTTTATACCCATATCGCCTCGCTTTTGGTTCTGTGGATTAATCTTGAATGTCAATACCTCAATGTAGCGCCAAAGAAGATAGAGTATTTTGACATGGAAGATATTGAAGAAGAAAAAAACTGTTTAGGGGAGGTTATACATGAAGCAGTTCAGTAGAAGGGATTTTATAAAATGGTCTCTGGCAGGCGCTGCCGGATTAGCAGTGAGTTCTCCAAAACTGGCATTCCTGCAACCAATAAACATTGACAACCCCCTGGGCGAATATCCTACCCGTGATTGGGAAAAGCTTTATAGAGACAAATTTAAATACGACAGCGCCTTTACATTTCTTTGCGCGCCGAATGATACGCACGATTGCCTATTAAAGGCATATGTAAGGAACGGCATTGTTACCCGCGTTGGCCCCACATACGGCTATGGCAAGACAGTTGACCTTTATGGCAATAAACCATCTCACAGGTGGGAACCAAGATGTTGTCAAAAGGGTCTATCACTGCCTCGACGCTTTTACGGAGACAGGAGGGTGAAAGGCGCCATGGTGAGGAAGGGCTTTTATGACTGGGTAAAGGCAGGATTCCCCAGGGACCCGGAAACAGGAGCGGTTCCGAGGAAGCACTTAAACAGAGGTAAGGATAAATGGCTCAAACTTCCATATGACGAGGCCTATGATATAACAGCTAAAACCTACATGAATGTAGCCCAAACATATACTGGACCAAAAGGCGCTGAATACTTAAAAAAGCAGGGTTATGATGGGGCAATGATAGATAAGATGAAAGGAGCCGGCACCCTTACACTTAAGCAGAGGGGTGGAATGCATCTCCTTGGGTTGACCCGTATTGCAGGACTTGGCAGATTTGCAAATATGCTGGCGCTCATAGACGACCATTTAAGAAAAACAGGCCCTGATAAGGCAGTGGGCGGCCGTTACTGGGATAATTATAGCTGGCATACGGATCTGCCGCCTGGACACCCGATGGTAACAGGACAGCAGACTGTGGATTTTGAACTTCACTGTGCGGAACATGCAAAACTCATCACCCTCTGGGGTATGAACTGGATATCCACAAAGATGCCTGATGGCCACTGGCTTACTGAGGCGAGGCAGAAGGGTGCGAGGGTAATAGATATAACCATTGATTATCAGTCCACTGCGAATAAATCGGATGAGGTCATCATCATAAGGCCGGGGACAGACCAGGCGCTGGCATTGGGGGTTGCGCGCATAATAATGAAAGAAAAATTATATGACGACGCCTTTGTAAAGAGTTTTACAGACCTCCCCCTCCTGCTCAGGATGGACAATCTGCAGCTCTTAAGGCCTTCGGATATCATAGAGGGTTACAGACCAGTTGAATTGAAAAATTATGTCAAGGTCATTAAGCCGGGAGAACCCCTCGGCGCCGGCGCTACGCAAGGGAACCAGTTTATCCCTGAAAAAATGCGGGAGGAATGGGGAGACTTTGTAGTATGGAACGAAAAAACAAAGACAATGGTTCCCATCAGCCGGGACCTTGTGGGAGAAAGGTTTTTAAACCAGGGGATTGAACCAGCCTTGAGGGGCAGTTTCAGTGTTAAAACCATTGATGGAAAAGAGACAACTGTTAGACCCCTATTTGATGTGATCATGGAATACCTTGAGGAATTCACCACTGATGTGGTTTCAGGGATTACATGGGCGCCAAAGGAGGCGATAATAAACCTTGCGCGACAGATAGCAGCAAATAAAGGAAAGACCTTGTTTACAGTGGGCATGGGGCCAAACCATTATTTCAATGCAGGTCTGAAGGACAGGGGTATATTCCTGGTTTGCGCCCTTACCCGCAATATAGGGATGATAGGAGGCAGTCCCGGAAGCTATGCAGGCAACTATCGTATCGCCCTTTTTAATGGCGTGCCTCAGTTTTTGCTGGAGGACCCCTTTAATATAGAACTCGACCCTGCTAAAATGGCTAAGGTAAAGGGGTATCTGAGGTTTGAGTCTGCCCATTATTACAATTACGGGGATAGACCTCTGAGGCTGGGAAATAAACTCTTCACAGGCGATACCCATATGCCCACACCCACAAAGATATTGTGGTGGGCAAATAGTAATTCATTGCTTGGAAATGCCAAGTGGGCATATGATGTTATACATAATACACTCCCAAGGATAGAAGCGCTGATAGTAAACGAGTGGTGGTGGTCAATGAGCTGTGAGTACGCTGATGTGGTATTTGGCGTGGATTCATGGGCAGAGTTCAAACACCCTGATATTTGCGGCTCTGTAACAAATCCCTTCCTCACCATGTACCCCAGAACCCCTCTGAAACGCATATTCCCAACGGTATCTGACGTTGAAACATATGCCGGTGTTGCAAAGAAACTCTCTGCAATGACAGGTGATAAAAGGTTTGAGGACTGCTGGAGGTTTGTCTATGAAGGGAAGGTTGATGCGTACATCCAGAGGATACTTAATGCCAGTTCAACCACGAAGGGGTATAAGATAGAAACACTTGAAAGGGACGCAAAGGAGGGGATACCGTCCCTTAAACTATTAAGGACATATCCCAAGGTCCCCGGATGGGAGCAGACCAATGAGAGCAAGCCATGGTACACAAAGACAGGAAGGCTTGAATTCTACAGGGAAGAGCCGGAGTTTATTGAACATGGGGAGAACCTCCCTGTTTATAGAGAACCAATAGACGCCACATTTTACGAACCCAATGTGATAGTGAGTAAACCTGTTAAGACATTGCGACCTTCCCGCCCCGAGGACTATGGTCTCAGGACAGACGACCTCTCTGCGGAGGTGAGACAGGTGAGGAATATTGTGAAGGCATGGGATGAACTTAAAAAGACCAGGCACCCTAAGATAAAGGACGGATTCAGGCTGCAGTTCATAACACCTAAATACCGCCACGGCGCCCATACAACACCGGTTGACACGGATGTCATCTCTGTCTTTTTCGGTCCCTTTGGGGATATCCGCAGGTATGATAAACGCACGCCTTGGGTTGGAGAGATTTATGTGAATATCAATCCTAAGGATGCTAAGGAACTGGGGGTTGAGGACGGTGATTACATATGGATTGACGCAGACCCTGAGGATAGACCCTATCGCGGCTGGAAAAAGACAGATGAGGATTATAAAGTAATGAGGTTGATGACGAGGGCGAGATACTTCACCGCCATACCGAGGGGTGTCCTCCTCATGTTTTTCAATATGTATCAGGCAAGCCATGGAACTGTAAAAGCACACGAAAGGAATCCTGACGGCCTCGCAAAGAACCCCGAGACGAATTATCAGGCCATGTCGAGATATGGCGGGCATCAGAGCTGCACCAGGGCATGGCTTGGACCTACATTGATGACAGATACAATGGTAAGAAAAGAGACCTTCGGGCAATTGATAGGCAAGGGCTTTGCCCCGGATATTCATAGCGTTATAGGCGCTCCGAAGGAGAGTATCGTGAAAGTCACAAAGGCCGAGCCGGGTGGGATAGATAGGAAGAGCCTATGGAGACCTGCAGCGCTGGGCTTCAGACCCACTTACGAGAATGAGGCGATGAAGAAGTATCTGGATGGCGGATATGTTATTTAAGGAGGATAGATATGGCAAAGATTAAGGTAAGGAACTGGCAGATTCAGAGGGAGATGGTCTATCCATTCGAAGAGGTAAGGCCGAAGAGACAGTTTGCAGCAGTATTCGATATAAACAAATGCATCGCCTGCCAAACATGCACAATGGCCTGCAAACATACATGGACAGGCGGACTGGGACAGGAATATATGTGGTGGAATAATGTCGAGACAAAGCCCTATGGCTTTTATCCCCTTGCCTGGGATGTGAAGGTACTCGAACTCCTTGGCCCCCAGAATTGGGAGGGTAATGTCTATAAGGGAAGAACGATCTTTGAGGCAGCTCCCAAGGGCGAAACGGCAGCAGGGTATGTGCCTGATGAGATGGACTGGGCCTACCCGAATATCGGAGAGGACGAGACTTGCGGATCTATAGATAAAGGGGATTATATCACCATACCCCATAAGGTATGGCATTTCTATTTACCGAGGATATGCAACCATTGCTCCTATCCTGCATGCCTTGCTTCCTGTCCAAGAAAGGCGATTTATAAGAGAGAAGAGGATGGTATAGTCCTGATTGATCAGAAGCGATGCAGGGGTTATAGAGACTGTTTGAGGGCATGTCCGTATAAAAAGGTACTCTTTAACCCTGAAACAAAGATTTCTGAAAAGTGCATAGCCTGTTATCCCCTGGTTGAACAGGGGGTCCAGACCCAGTGTGTCACTACCTGTATCGGCAGAATCAGGCTTAACGGGTGGATCAACCCACCTGAGAAGTTTGATTCAACTAACCCTATAGACTATCTCGTCCATATAAAGAAAGTGGCTCTGCCCCTTTATCCACAATTCGGACTCGAGCCCAATGTTTATTATATTCCGCCGGTTCATGTGCCGCCGAAATTCCTTAGGCAACTCTTTGGACCAGGTGTTGAGCACGCCATAAAGACATACAGGGCAGCCCATACAGACGCCAAGTTCCTGGGGGTGCTCACACTTCTCGGCTCTACAGATAAATGGGTGCAAAAGTATAAGGTAGCGAAAGAAATGGCCTTCGGTTATGATGCGAAAGGAAATGAGCTTGTGAGAGTTCCGATTAAGGAGCCTGTTTTTATAAGGCCCTTCTGGAACGGGAAGGTCGAGGCATTCAGACACAATATAACATGAGGGGTGAATGATGAAAGTTCAAGGTTTAAAATTCAAAGGGTGTAAGATACGAGATTCAAGATGCAAGATTCAGGGAAAAAAATTCACTGAGCGCCCAACCCACCTCGTGCATTGTGCATCGCTTTTGCTGTTTTCAATCTGTCTGCTTTTAATCGGAGCATCTGTGGTTTCTGCCCAGGAGATGGTCATAATGGCTAAGAAGATAATAAAGGAACTTCCCTTGGACCCGAATGCTCCTGAATGGGCTGAGGCAGATGCCGTAGATGCCCCCCTCGCCTCCCAGGTTGTCACGAGGCCGAGGACCTATGAGGCATCGGTTAAGGAAGTAAGAGTGAGGGCGCTCCATAATGGCAAAGATATTGCCTTTCTTCTTGAATGGAAGGACAGCACCAGGGATTCAGCCTTCGAGGTCGTCCATACCTTTTCTGATGCAGCAGCCCTTCAGTTTCCCTCGGAGACAAAGACAATGCCCCACTTTGGGATGGGCCATGAGGAAGGTATTGTGAATATCTGGAATTGGAAGGCAGTTTTCCAGGATGGCGCAGACAAAAAGGTGGTTTATGCTATGGTGGATGATTTTCTTGCCGGTCATGAGGCAGGCAATCCTGTTTCACTGCATAAAACCCCTATCCAAAACCTCATAGCTGGAGGATTCGGGACCCTTACAGCCATGGAAGAAAAGGCTCCGAATGTCGCAGGAGGCGGGAAATGGGACGGAGGAACATGGAAGGTAGTATTCAAAAGGCCAATCAAAGGCGCTGAAAAATATGAGGCACAATTTGAAGAGGGCAAACTAACTCCTGTGACATTTGCTGTATGGGATGGCGCTAAAGGAGAGAGGGGTGCAAGAAAGGCCTTTTCCACATGGTATTATGTGGCCATTGCGACAGAGACCCCTATTGGTGTCTATATATACCCGGTGTCGGCATTTATAATAACAGCAGGATCGTTGTTTGGTTTGTTTACAATAATAAGAAAAAGGAGGTCGTAATGGAATTGCGGAATGCGGAATGCGGAACGCGGAACGAAAAAAGGCTTACCCTTAATGCCATCCCGGCCCATTTCCTTGAGTGGCTTGCATCTTCGAGGGTTAAATTCCTGAATGAGATGATAGAAGGTAAGCCGATGCGGTATTTCTCCGCCCATTTGCCGGTGATGTCCACATGGAATCATGACAGCCCCTTTCCTGTCAACATGACTGTAAAGGGGGTCGGACTTATCCCAAAAGCTAATCTCCTTCAGGACTATATAGACATCTTTGAAAGCGTGATCGCAGAGTCGAGGACAATGCCCTGGGGCGAAAGCCTCGGTAAGAGGGTTGAAGCTATGACGAGACTTTATAGTGACAGTGGGAACTTCGATCCTGCGATGCTTGGAGGGCTTGAGATATTCGAGGGCACTGCTCTTAAGAATCTGAGAGAAAATCCTTATGCAAGTTTTCTGTATGTTGGTATGTTGCCAAACCTTTCCGACAGAGAAAGTGTAAGCCCGCAAAACCCTGTAGCTGTGCAATATGTGAGTTTTCAGGTGAACGCAATAGTAGATATACTAACTAAAGACAACCAATACTATAACTTTCTCCTTTCTGCAAGAAAGCTCTTCGAGTTCGATAAGTTCCACCTCTACCAGCCTGATTATCCCTTTGGTTACCTCATCAGGGTGATGGAAGTGAGGGACAAGTCCCCCTGGCCGAGGAGCAGCGAGACTTAAATTAAACAAGAGACATATGGTATTAACAAAATCGAGTTTATGTGGTAAAGTTTACAGTATATGACCGTGAAAAAGGGTGATACTATATTGAACTTTGACTCGCTCCTCGAAGAATCGATAAAGATACACGGCCATCTCTGCCCCGGCCAGGTACTTGGGGTGAAAATGTCTATGCTCGGGCTTTCGGAGATCGGCATTACGGACCCGAAGGGAAAAGACAGAAAGAGCATCATTGTTTTTGTCGAAATGGACAGGTGCGCAACAGATGCTGTCCAGTCAGTCACAGGATGCAGCCTTGGACACAGGACGATGAAATTCATGGATTACGGGAAAATGGCTGCAACCTTTGTGAACCTGAAAACAGGCAGGGCAGTGAGGGTTATTGCAAAAGAGGAGTCACGGCAGAATGCAAAGGAATATTTCCCTGAGATCGAGAACAAGTATACTGCCCAGCTTGAAGCATATAAGATCATGCCTGATGAAGAGCTTTTTGATATAATGGAGGTGAAAGTTACCTTAAAACCTGAAGATATGCCCGGGAGACCATTACGAAGGATCAAGTGCGACTCATGCGGTGAGTACGTTCAGGACATGAGGGAAGTCTACAGGGACGGAAAGGTCTTGTGCAGGCCCTGTGCAGATTCAGGATATTATGAACATCCCGGGCAGGATATTTTTTGATATGCGTTATGCAGTTATTCCATAACGAAACATTGTCGTCATTGCGGCTTGTCCGCAATCCTTCTTCAGAAAGATTCCCGACAAGCGGGGATGACAGGCAGGACTAATATTCCGTGAAGAGGCAATAATGGAGATTAAATCAAAGCTCTGGATCGAGATCAAAGGGAAGCCTGTATTCGGCAGGGGCAGGAGATTTCTCCTTGAAGCCATAGACAAATATGGCTCAATCAATCAGGCGGCAAAGGAGATAAACATCTCGTACAGAAAGGCCTGGGGATACATAAAAGCGATGGAAGAAAGGCTCGGCATAAAACTCATCGAGCGGCAGACCGGCGGCAAGCATGGCGGCGGAGCAGTTCTCACAAAAGACGCCAAAGAGTTCTTGAAGAAATATGAACAGATGGAAGAGGGGATAAAAGAGATTGTTGATGCGAAATTTAAAAAGGTTTTTGGAGAGTAAGGATCATGAGATATGTTGGACAAATATCTCCTGTTGAACAGGCATTAATTAAAATGTCATTCCCGCTTGTCGGGAATCTTTCTGAAAAATGGGAAGGATTCTGGACAAGCCAGAATGACGGATCAGAGATTACGACTAAGGCCGTTGGAGGAAACTATGTGTGAAACGTATGAAAAATCCATCTCGGAGGTAAAAACAATTCCCGTTACAGATGCTGTCGGCACAGTGCTTGCTCATGATATAACCGAAATAAGACCGGGCGAGTTCAAGGGCAGGGCATTTAAGAAGGGTCATGTGGTCAGGCAGGAGGACGTATGTCACCTCCAGAGGCTGGGAAAAGAGCATCTCTTTGTCCTTCACGTGGGTGATGATGAAATGCACGAAGACGACGCCGCCCTTGCCCTGTCAAGGGCCCTGATGGGCCACGGGGTCAGCATCCAGGGTGAACCCAGAGAGGGTAAGATAAATATTGTTGCTGATCGGGACGGACTTTTGAGAATCAATAAAGAAGCGCTGCTGAGATTCAACATGCTTGGGGAGGTGATGTGCGCTACCCTGCATAACAATACCGTGGTGAAAAAAGACCAGATAGTCGGAGGCACAAGGGCGATACCGCTGGTGGTAAAAAAGAAGATCGTGGAAGAGGCGGTGAGAATAGCGGAGGGGTCAAGGGGTCAAGGGGTCAAGGGGTCAAGCGAAAAAACGAATCATTCCCTCGAACCCTCGAATCCTCGAATCCTCGAATCCTCTCAAGGTGGTGTAATTGAGGTAAGAGAAATTCGTAAACCAAGAGTCGGTGTTGTTATCACCGGCAACGAGGTTTACTATGGAAGAGTAAAGGATGCCTTTGCGTCCATAATAAGGGAGAAAGTAGCTGCCTTTCATGGCGAAATCGTGGGTATCTATTATACGCCTGATGATGGACGCTGTATTGAAGAGAGACTGGAAGAACTGGTTGCTGCCGGCGCGGATCTGCTCCTGGTCACCGGGGGCATGTCTGTCGACCCGGATGATGTGACCCGGTTTGCCATAAGGAATCTCGGCGCCACAGGCGTCACCTACGGTTCGGCAGTGCTGCCGGGAGCAATGTTTTTGGTGGCATACCTTGAAAGAGGGGTTAGGGATTTGGGGTTAGGGGTTAGTAAAGAACCCATCCCCAATCCCCAGTCCCCAATCACTATTTTGGGAATTCCTGCCTGCGGGATGTACCACAAGACAACTGCTCTTGATCTCATCCTTCCGAGGGCGCTTGCCGGGGAGACCATCGGCAGAAGAGAGCTTGCAGAACTTGGACATGGAGGATTGTGTCTTAATTGCAAGGAATGCAGGTATCCCGTATGTCCCTTCGGGAAATGAAAGATGCAAATTAAAAAAAATACTTGAATAATTAGAAGGTTTTGTTTATGATTATATAGAAGGTTTCATATGTTAAGGGAAAAAGTTGAAGAGGTCCTTGAGAAGATAAGGGTTGGCCTCAAAGCAGAGGGCGGGGATATTGAGCTTGTGGATATAAGGGACAATATCGTTTATGTGAGACTCACGGGCGCCTGCGGCACATGCTCCATGTCAACACTCACCATGAAGAACTGGGTAGAGGCAAATCTTAAAAAGGAGATTCCGGAGATAGCTGCTGTTCATTCTGTATGAACGGGCTCTATGAACAAGGAACAGGTCGCAAAAGACTGGAATGAGCTATGTGTCATGAGTTGCGGGGTTAACGGAAAACCCCTCCCTCTCTTTATTCTCACGTCTCTTTTCTCTCTATTTACTCTCCTGCTTTCGGCTTCTGCAATTGCTGCGGATAAAGCAGAGGTCAGGAACATTCGCTACTGGTCTTCCCAGGGGTATACAAGAATCATTATAGATTTGTCGCAGCCGGTTGAATTCACCAAAAAGCGTCTCTCAAGTCCTGACAGGCTCTATTTCGACCTCAAGAGTTCAAGAATCCCAAGGGAAATACAGAACAGGCTCCCTGTGGGTGACGGTATCCTCAAGTCTGTGAGGGCAGGGCAGTTCGACCCTGACACGGTACGGATCGTCCTCGATCTCGAAACAATAGAGGATTTCAATGCCTATATCCTTGACGACCCTACTAAACTGGTGATTGATGTCAATGCAAAGAGACCTGAAAGACCGGCGATGACCAGGAGAATAGTCGTCCTTGATCCGGGGCACGGAGGGCATGATCCTGGCGCGGTCGGTAAAAAGGGATTGCAGGAAAAAGATGTGGTGCTGGACATCGCACTGAAGGTGAGAAAGATATTGTCCAGGGAACCCAATTTCGAGGTTATTCTTACGCGGGACAAGGACGTCTTTATGCGGCTTGAGGAGAGATCCCTTGTCGCGCTGCAGAAAGAGGCTGACCTTTTTGTCTCCATTCACGCCAATGCAAGTCCGAACAGGGCTGCAAGGGGGATCGAAACATATCTTCAGAACTGGACCAACGAAGAAGAGGCTATAAGAGTTGCTGCGAGAGAGAACTACGTTTCTGTAAAAAGGATGAAGGAGAAGATGGCACAGTACAAAAGCGATGAGCTTGGCAAGATCCTCAGCGATCTTAATAGGGACTATAAAAGAGATGAGTCAGTTGCCCTTGCCAATTATGTTCAGAACTCCCTTTACTCGAATGTGATAAAGGTTCATAAAAAGACCGCCAATCTTGGCGTGAAACAGGCATTGTTTTTTGTCCTTATGGGCGCTTCCATGCCGCCTTCCATCCTTGTGGAGGTTTCCTTTATCAGCAACCCTGAAGAAGAAAAACTCCTTGCCAGTGACTCATACCGCGGGGTCCTCGCAAGGTCCATTGCCTCTGGGATAAAGGCGTATTTCTCATCATCTGTCCCTGTCCAGAAAACGGCTGACCTGAAAAAAGGGAACGGAGGGAATCCGGATAATCTCGTCCGTCATTCAGAGGTTCACGCGAAACCGTCCCGGGCCTCCCTTGCAGAGCGGTGAAGAGCGTTTGTCACCCCGGTTTAAGATCACACTCTACGTCGTCTTTATCGTAAGCCTTTTTTTTGTTCAGAGCATATACATCCATGTATTCACCGCTGTTGCTGTCTTTATTTTTTCCCTTGCGGCGCTTCACCCCGGGAGGATGAAGAGCGGACTTTTTCCCATAACCCTCTTCCTCCTCGTCACCTTTGCCGGGAACCTCTTTTTCCATTCAGGCAGGATAATTTACAGCAGCGGTCTTCTCTCCATCACCGATGAAGGACTCTTGCTGGCAGGTGTCAGGACCCTGAGGGTTTTTTCGATGATATTCGCTGCAAAGGTATTGACGGCAGCGCTTTCTGTTGACGAAATGGTCCTTTCCCTGGAAAGCATCCTTCGGCACCTGGAGAAGCTCGGGTTACCGGTTAAGGATTTTTTCTCAGTCACGGGATTGACCCTGCAATCCTTTCCCCCACTGATGACATATCTCCTGAAGGAATTCAGGGAAAATATGAAGAATGATGGAATTCGGGGAGTCCATCAGCGCATGAGACATATGGTATCATTCCTGATGCCGGTATTTGTGAAGAGCATCCGGTCGCCGGAGAGTTTCTTTGTCTCTGAAGGTGAAGACCTGAAAGTCAAAGAGGACTTGTAGCGATGTCCTTTGGGAGCGCAATCGGACTTACTAAGAAGTACATAAGTAAGGCTACATTTCCTGTCATTCCCGCTTGTCGGGAATCTTTCTTCAAGAAGGATTGCGGACAAGCCGCAATGACAAAGTTGTACAAACAATGTCCTCTTGCTAATGACCTTATTAGTACTTGGGTTGATGATGGCCGTGGATATTGATATTCTAATCAGGGGCGGCAGGGTGTATGACGGCGCCGGAGGTGAACCGTTCACAGGTGATGTGGCTATCGCCGGTGACAGGATAGCATTCGTTTCAAAAAACGGAGACCGGCTTACAGAAAAGGCAGAAAAAATTATCGATGCAAAATATCTCTCCGTGTCTCCCGGCTTCATTGATACCCATGCCCATTCTGAGTTCACCCTCCTTGCTGATAGTCAAGCTGAGGGGAAAACCTTTCAGGGCGTGACGACCGAAATCAACGGCAACTGCGGGTTGTCTGCGGCCCCACTGTATGGCGAAGCCCGTGCACACAGGGAGAATGACCTCAATGAACTGGGGATTGAGGAACGGTGGTCCACCTTTCAAGAGTATTTTCAGCTCCTCGAAAGGAGAAGACCTGCCATAAATTTTGCCACCCTCACCGGCCACGGAAACATCCGAGCCTCTGTAATCGGCTACGCTGACAGGCGCCCGGACAGCGCCGAGATGGAACGGATGCGGACGCTCTTGAAAGACTCGGTTGGTGAAGGGGCCATTGGACTTTCCACAGGGCTGATCTATCCGCCGGGCGTATATGCAAACACCGAGGAGCTCATCGGGCTTTCACGGTGCATCAAGGACCGCATCTATACGTCGCATATGCGAAGCGAGACGGACCGGTTGTTAGAGGCTATTGAGGAAGCCATAAGGATAGGACGGGAGTCCGGCATTGCAGTGCATATATCTCACATAAAAACCGGCGGAAGAAATAACTGGTCAAAGATAGACAGGGCCCTCTCGGCTATGGAAAGTGCGCGCGCTGAGGGATTAGCCGTGACCTGTGACCGATATCCCTACACTGCGGCTTCCACGGACCTGGATGCTGTGCTTCCCTCCTGGACCTATGCAGGAGGGGCTGAGGAAGAGTTGAAGAGGTTGAGGACCCCGGAAGTGCGGTCTGCCGTCAGAAATGAAGTCATGGCGCAGCACGCGGAGGAAGAGTACTGGAGCAGCATCGCCATATCATCAGTGAACTCGGAATCCAATAAATGGATGGAAGGGAAGACCCTCTCCTTTCTTTCGGGCATAGTGAAAAAGGAACCCGTTGACTTCCTTCTGGACATACTGATTGAGGAAAAGCTGAGGATCGGCGCGATCTTCCATTCCATGAGCGAGGACAACCTCAGGAGGTTTCTCACACGTCCCTATGTAATGATCGGTTCAGACAGCTCCGTACGGTCCACCGATGGGCCAACCCACAGGGGCAAACCCCATCCCCGTGGATTCGGGACCTTTCCGAGATTCATCGGCCGGTATGCAAGGGACCTTCATTTGATGAACATCAGCGAGGCAGTCCGCAAAATCACCCTGCTTCCCTCGGAGACCTTCGGCCTTATGGGGAGAGGCCGGCTGAAAGAAGGGTTTCATGCGGACGTCGTGGTGTTCGATGAAGAGCGCATCATCGACAGGGCAACCTTTGAACAACCCTTTCTGAAGCCTGAAGGTATTTATTATGTTCTGGTGAATGGTTCGCCGGTGGTGTGGGAAGGGTTCTACACCGGGAACAGGCCGGGAAGAATATTGAGACACGGGAGGTAGGTTCAGGGGCGGCGTACTATAGGTTGTGACTTTTGGAAGCGATAATATGCAATAATATTAAAAATTGTCATTGAAGGAGTAATGATGCCGGAGATAAGCAGGTTTTTTGGGGTAAGGAGGTCGCAATGTACTATGATGTTGTAGAAGCGAGGCATATTGAAGGATACAAACTTGAGCTTGTATTTGAAACCGGTAAGAGAGGCACCGTTGACTTGCAGCCCTATACGAAAAAAGGCGGGGTCTTTGGCTGGTTCTCCGAAATGGACTACTTCAAACAGTTTTATGTTAACAAAGAAATCGGAACGCTGTGCTGGCCGGATGGGGTGGATATTGCGCCTGAGACACTCTATCACGAGGCAACAGGGGGACCTCTTCCGTCATGGACGATACCGGAAAAAGCAGTGGTTTGATAGTTATATCTATTCGACGGATTGAATGTATGTGTAAGGAATAAATGCCTGACTACAGTCATAAATACAGCCCGGAAAACCCACATCCTTTAAGCACAAGGAAGACCGAGCTTGTGTGGGAAGGGAAGTATGACGAGTTTGGCAACAGGCGCGAGGTAGATATTGCCGGGTGTGCCATGCCGATGCAGAAGATTGAGACGATTGACGAACCCGCCAGCCGCTTGAGTCGGACAGGATTATTTGATGCTCAGAAAGCCCACAAAGACGACTTCAGAAATATGCTCATTTGGGGCGACAACAAGCTCGTCATGGCAAGTCTGCTCAAAGATTTCAAAGGAAAGATTGACCTCATCTACATAGACCCGCCGTTTGATGTCGGCGCGGATTTTACTATGGATGTGCCGATTGGAAATGAAAAAGATACAATCAACAAAGATCAGTCAACACTTGAAATGGTCGCCTATCGCGATATGTGGGGCAAAGGAACAGATTCCTACCTGCACATGATGTATGAACGGCTAGTATTGATAAAGGAACTATTGAGCAAAACAGGGAGTATTTATGTGCATTGTGACTGGCGGGTAAATAGTTATTTGAGAGTAATCTTGGATGAGGTTTTTGGAAATGGTAATTTTAGAAATGAAATAGTTCGGCAGAAAATACGTTCATCAAAAGGACAAAGTAAATCTTTTGGAAATGTCCTTGATACTATTTTCTTTTATTCAAGAAACGAAACGTCTATGTTCAATAAACAATATGTTCCTCTCGCAGAAGAACGGCTTGAAAAGCATTACAAGCATTATGATGAAGTTTGTGCTTGAATTTTACAAAGCAGAGGTATTGCAAAACTCAAGCTCTCCTCTCATTCACGGTAGAAAGGGCAATGCCTTATGTCATGTAGACGCTATTGACGGACTTTTTACAAGGGATGAATTAAAAGCAGTTGCAAAGGCTGCGAAAGAAGCAGGCGCAAAAGAGCTCCACTGCCTTGCATGGGAATTTGAGATGGACTTGCGGCTTGTCTGTCATGAGATTGAACATGCTGACGGCGTTAAGATAAAACTTATTCCCATTCCCCGTGAGATAATGGAGAAGAACAGGACAAACCCGCCGCCATTTCTTGAGG
>CAMTVV010000121.1:0-24781 GCA_947085305.1 uncultured Nitrospiraceae bacterium | reverse complement strand
TGTGCTCTTCCGATCTAGGATATCGAGCTTTGTGATGGCGATGCCTGTCAGGCCGTTTACCCTGAGGGCATGGCGCAAGCCCACAAAATCAAGCCATCCGCACCTCCTCGGCCTCCCTGTCGTAGCGCCAAACTCTCCCCCCCGCTGCCTCAGCTCTTCTCCTACGCGCCCAATAATCTCCGTGGGAAAAGGTCCCCCGCCCACTCTGGTAGTGTAGGCTTTTACCACGCCGAGAACCTTCGAAATCCTGGTAGGACCGACGCCGAGGCCTGTGCATGCCCCGCCTGCTGTGGCGCTGGAGGAAGTCACAAAGGGATATGTTCCGTGATCCACGTCAAGAAGGGTTCCCTGGGCGCCTTCAAAAAGGACCTTTCTCTGTTTCGCGATCATATCATTGATGATAATATCAGCATCAGCGACATAGCGGGAAAGCTTTTCCGCATACCCCATATATTTCTTTAGGATTCCATTTGTGGTAAATCCCTTTGTCTTATACCGGTTCTTCAGGAGAAAGTTGATCTCTCTGAGGTTGGCGTCAAGTTTTTCCTTGAGGACCTTCGGATAATAGAGGTCCACGACCCGTATTCCTGTCCGCGCCATTTTATCCACATAGGCAGGGCCTATGCCCCTCCCTGTTGTTCCTATTTTTCTGGATCCCCTCAGCTTTTCGTGGGCATTGTCTATGGCGATATGATAGGGCATGATCAGATGAGCGTTTTTGCTGATGAGGAGGTTCTTCCCCACATCCACGCCCCTCTCTTTAAGGCCGTTCATCTCTTCGATGAGGGCAGAGGGTTCGATAACAACGCCGTTTCCGATTATGCAAAGCTTGTCTTTATGAAGAATGCCTGAAGGAATAAGGTGGAGGACAAACTTCTCGTTATTGATTACTACGGTATGCCCTGCATTGTGGCCTCCCTGATACCTGGCGACCACGTCAGCCTTCTCTGTAAGGACATCAACGATCTTCCCTTTCCCTTCATCACCCCACTGGGCGCTGACAATCACTACTCCGGACATCTCTTGACCTCTTGATAAAAAATAAGAATTTGTTTCAATAAAATTCCGACCCCCGAATCTTTTTGCAGACAACGCATTACTAATGCGCATCCTGGAGACGAACCATATGAATTAGAGGGATACTACCCTCACTGAAAGGATATTGGGCATCTTTCTTATATCTTCCAGTTGTGCCTCTGTTAACGGTGTATCGATGCTCACCACTGATATCGCTATTCCCCCTGCCGACTCTCTTCCAAAATGCATCCTCGCAATGTTAATGTTGCATTTGCCAAGATAGGAACCGATGCTGCCGATGACCCCGGGTCTGTCCTTATTATACATAAAGAGCATATTCCCCTCCGGCGCGATTTCCACAGGGAAATCATTTATCTTTACGATCCTCGGATCCAGCCTCCCCAGCAGAGTCCCTGCAAGATAGTTCTCCTTTCCGTTTATCCTGACCCTGAGGATGATCATGCTCTGAAAATCGCCTCCATCTGCATTCTTCATCTCCTTGACCGCGATGCCCCGCTCCCTGGCAATAACCGGCGCATTCACAAAATTCACGGTTTCCTCAAGGATCGGCGTCAGGAAGCCCTTCAGCAGCGCAATGTTCAACGGCGCGGTGTTCAGCGAGGACACTTCCCCCCTGTATTCTATGGTCACCTCAGTGACTGCGCCCTCAAAGACCTGCGCGGCAAAGCTCCCAAGCCTCTCTGCAAGGGTTAAATAGGGATGAAGCCTCAAAACCTGATCAGCAGGCACTGAAGGGAAATTCACTGCATTGCGGATAACCCCGCTGATGAGATAGTCCGCTACCTGTTCAGCAACAGCAATGGCCACATTTTCCTGGGCCTCTTCTGTGGCGGCTCCAAGATGGGGCGTGCATATGACGTTGTCAAGGGCCAGCAGAGGGTTATCCCCCGGCGGTTCCTTCTCGAAGACGTCCAGGGCAGCCCCCGCAATCTTGCCGCTCTTGAGAGCCTCGTAAAGGTCGGCCTCATTTACAATACCGCCCCTGGCGCAATTAATAATCCTTACAGCGTCTTTCATCCCCTGGATGGTTTTTTTACTGATGAGATTTTTTGTCTCTGCAGTAATGGGCGTATGAATGGTGATGAAATCGGAACGGCTGAAGAGCGCCGGCAGTTCCACTTTCTCGACCCCCATCTCTTTTGCATTTTCTTCGCTGAGATAGGGATCATAACCGATCACGTTCATTTCGAGGGCGAGGGCTTTTCTTGCAACCTGTTTCCCAATGGCGCCGATCCCTATTATGCCGAGAGTCTTGTTGTAGAGCTCAACGCCCATGAAACGCTTCTTTTCCCATTTGCCGCTTTTCATGGAAGCCGTTGCCTGAGGGATCAGCCTTGCCAGAGCAAACAAAAGGGCTATGGTATGTTCTGCTGTGGTAACGGTGTTTCCCCCCGGCGTATTCATCACCACAATCCCCTTTTTTGTGGCGGCAATCTTATCCACATTGTCCAGTCCTGAGCCGGCTCTCCCTATTACCTTCAGGCTTGAGGCTGCTTCAACAATGTCAGCGGTCACCTTTGTGGCGCTTCTGATGATAAGCCCATGATATTCACCAATGCAGGCCTTCAGTTCTTCAGGGCTCATCCCTGTTTTTACATCCACGTCAATGCCTGCCTTTTTCAGTATGTCTATCCCCCGAGGGGACAAATTGTCGCTCACCAGAACCTTCATCAATCCTCCCGGTTAAAATATATTTTCACCTCTAATTTTCTCCTCTGTGACCTCTGTGTTCTCTGTGGTGAAATTTCTTCTGTGGTTTCATGTCATCAAGAGTTCTTCGGCAACCGCGACCCCGGAACCGAGTTTTAAGGGGTGGCCCATTGATTTCAATACCATCTCTACCCCTGCAATTGCCGTAATGATGTCGAATGTATCAGCATAGCCCAAATGGGCTATCCTGAATATCTTGCCCTTTGCCTGCCCCTGGCCTCCTGCAGCGGTGATGCCGTAGTTGACTCTCAGGTTCTTGTAGATCTCCTGGCCGTCGAGGCCCTCGGGCGCTTTTATGGCGGTAACCGCATCGCTTGGCGACTCTTTTGAGAACAGCTCCAGATTAAGGGCCTTCACGGCCTCCCGTGTGGCATTTGCAAGCCTCCTGTGGCGTGCAAATGCATTTTCCAATCCTTCTTTCTGGAGAAGCTTCAGACATTCGTTCAACCCTATTATCAGGGTCACCGGAGAGGTGAAATTCGTCTGGTTCTTGGCCAGAGATTCCCTCTCTTTCTTGAAATTGAAATAAAAATGCGGACACTTTGCATGTTCGGCAAACTTCCATGCCCTGTCGCTGATTCCTACAAAAGCAAGGCCCGGAGGCAGCATAAGTCCTTTCTGGGAGCCGCCGATGAGGACGTCGATCCCCCACTCATCCATTTTAAGGTCATGGGCGACAAGAGCAGAAATCGCATCAACAATGAGAATCGTGTCACTGCATTTCCTGACGATGGAGGCAATGGCCTGTATATTATGGTAAACCCCTGTTGAGGTCTCGGAAGCCTGAACAAAAACCCCTTTTATTGAGGGGTCGGCTTTTAATGCCTTCTCGATCTCCTCGGGTTTAACCGTATACCCCCATTCAATCTTTATCTCCTTCACCTCGAGTCCGTAAGCCTTGCAGATCTTGGTCCATCTCTCACCGAAATTTCCCGCATTAATGACAAGGGCCTTGTCCCCGGGGCTGAAGAAATTATTCACCGAGCCCACCATGCCCCCTGTCCCGGACGAGCAAAGGATGAGCACATCATTTTTTGTCTGATAAAGCCATTGAAGGCCTTTTTTTGCCGCATCAAGCACAGGGAGAAAATCGGGTGACCTGTGATGAATGATGGGCATGGCCATGGCAAGCAGGGCTTCAGGCGGCACGGGCGTCGGTCCCGGAGCAAGCAGATACCGTTTTAGCATCAAATCCTCCTTTAACTTCAGAATATGTCGGTAAAGCGAAACGATCGCATAATGGAGATTTCTTATCTCATTGCGCTTTACTTTTTTTCAACGCTTTTGCGGTTGTTTAGCATATATTATGCAGCGCTCTTTGGTCAAGATTGCTTTACAAGCTCATGAAAGGATTAGTATAATTAATAAATATGAAGAAAAAGATTTTTGCGGGAATCATTATCCTCCTGGTGGGGTTTCTCCTGGGGGGCGTGTCCTATTACATCATCGGGAAAGTTGTTTCTCCCCCTTCCGTCCGCACCCCCTTTTCCCCAAGGGTTCCGGGCCACATACTCGAGTCAAGCAGGGCCTTTTCAGAGATCGTGCATGCGGTCTCCCCTGCGGTTGTGAACATATCAACCACGAAAACGGTCCGCAGGGATGCCTTGCCCTTTTCAGAGGACCCTTTTTTCGATTTTTTCAAACCATTTCATGATTTTGGTCTCCCGAAGAAATGGAAAGAACAGAGCCTCGGTTCAGGGGTGATCGTAGCCGGTGACGGCTGCATCATCACCAACAACCATGTAGTGGAAAAGTCGGAAGATATAAGAGTAACCCTTTTTGACAGAAGGAGTTTCCGGGGCAAGGTGGTGGGAGCGGACCCCAAGACGGATATCGCTGTGGTCAAGATTTCTGCCGATAAACTGCCCACAATCCCATGGGGCGACTCGGATAAACTGCAGGTGGGCGAATTTGTCCTCGCCATAGGGAACCCTTTTGGGCTCAGCCACACCGTGACCATGGGGATTATCAGCGCTGTCGGCAGAGCAAATGTCGGAATCGCCGATTACGAGGATTTCATCCAGACCGACGCAGCCATCAACCCGGGGAATTCGGGCGGACCCCTGGTGAACATAAAAGGTGAGATCATCGGCTTCAATACCGCCATCTTTTCGAGGAGCGGCGGGTATCAGGGCATCGGCTTCGCAGTTCCGAGCAATATGGCCCGGCTCGTGATGGATCAGCTTATGAAGCAGGGGAAGATCGTCAGGGGCTGGCTCGGTGTGACCATCCAGGACATTACCCCTGAACTTTCCCAGAAATTCGGACTTAAAGACTCCAAAGGCGCCCTCGTAGGTGATATTGCAAAGGGCAGCCCCGCTGAAAAGGCAGGCATTATGCGGGGGGACGTAATCCTCGAGTTCAATGGAAAGGAGATCAAGAGCGTTGCAAGCCTGCGCAATATGGTTGCCCAGAGCAAGGTGGGTTCCCAGGCGAAGCTGAGGATACTCAGGAACGGCAAGGAGTATGAAGTATCCGCTGTTATCGCAGAACTTCCCAGGGAGGCGGCAGGGGCGCCCGCAGAGCCGTTGCCTGAGGATATCCAGAGAAATGCATTCTCAGGCATTACGGCAATGGATCTCACAAAAGAGATCGCGAGGCAGCTCGGTCTTGGCGCCAATGAAAAGGGAGTGGTGGTGGTGAGGGTCGAGCCGGGCTCCGCAGCGGATGAAGCCGGACTTAAAAAAGGGGATGTGATTCAGGAGATAGACAAAAAAAGAGTGGGAGGAATCGGGGATTTTAACAGGATTAGTTCATCCATAGAGCCTGGTGATACAACCCTCCTTTTTGTGAACAGGGGAGGGAAAAGGTTTTATATAACGATAAAAGGATTGTAATACCGTAACGCGTAACACGTGATGCGTGACGGGGCCAATAAACTCGTTACGCGTTACGCGTCAGGAAAGGAGGTGAGATAATGTTGCTTGTCATAAGAATAGCGGTTTTTCTATTGTTTGTATTTTCAGGATATTTTCTTGGTTTGAAGTATAATGCATTTATTGAGGGAGCTGCCATTGGTCTCCTGTGCGGGGTACTGGCATTCCTCCTCGAGAGAGCATTCAAGCAGGTTTCCCTTGGGAGGATCATCGGCGCACTGGCAGGGCTCGTTACCGGTATTGTCTTTGCAACCCTCCTTCTTTTGCCTCTCAGAAGGATCCTTCCCGATATATCCCTGGCCTCGTTTATTTTGACTTCGTTCCTTGGATATGGAGGGCTGCTTTTGGGGCTCAAAAGGGGAGAGAATCTCACTCTTCCCGGTCTTTTCAGGATTATTAAGGGACAGGACTCAGCTGAGCATCTCAAGATACTTGATACCAGTGTCATCATCGACGGCAGGATAGCCGAGGTCTGCGATGCAGGCTTTCTGGACGGGGTATTTCTCGTCCCTCAGTTCATATTGCAGGAACTTCAGCACGTCGCTGACTCGCCGGATTCCCTGAAAAGAGCGCGGGGGAGACGGGGGCTTGATATTCTCCACAGGATACAGAAGATGGCCCATATTACGGTCAGGATAACGGATGAGGACTTCCCGAAAATCAAGGAAGTGGATGCAAAGCTTGTTGCCCTTGCGAGGGTTCATGATGCAAAGGTGATCACCAATGATTTCAATCTCAACAAGGTGGCTGAACTTCAGGGAGTTACGGTGCTGAATATAAATGAGCTTGCCAATGCCTTGAAGCCCGTTGTCCTTCCCGGCGAGGCATTGAGGATTTTTGTGATTAAGGAGGGCAAGGAATATAACCAGGGCGTTGCATACCTTGATGACGGGACAATGGTGGTGGTCGAGAACGGCAGAAGGCTGATCGGAAAGAATGCAGAGGTCGCGGTCACCAGTGTTCTTCAGACCACTGCCGGGAGGATGATATTCTCCAAGCCGAAGGAAGAATACGAGAGGGAAGAGTTCAGGACAGTTAAGTCATAAAAGCAGACGTGCGCTATGAAAGAAAGCATTGTTGTCATTGTGCCGGCGGCCGGCCTGGGAACGAGGTTCAGCCCCGGCGCAAACAAACCCTTCCACCCTCTTCTGGGCAAGCCTCTAATTATCTGGTCTCTTGAGATCTTCGAGACACTTCATGAGATAGAAGAAATAATCCCCGTGCTGAAGGAGCCTGATCTGGAGACGGGCGTGGAGATATTTGAGAAATATAACCTGTCGAAGGTGAAGAGGATTGCCCCCGGGGGCAAGGAGAGACAGGATTCGGTATATAATGGGCTGAAGCTTGTAAAAGGCAGGGCAGACATGGTGCTTATTCATGATGGCGCGAGGCCCCTTGTTGACGGCAGCATAGTGAAGACCGCTCTGAGCGCCATCTCCGGTTCTGACGGGGTGATAGCAGGGGTCCCTGTTAAGGACACCATAAAGGAAGTGCAGGACAGCGTGGTGAAGAGGACATTGAAGCGAGAGGCATTATGGGCTATACAGACGCCGCAGCTTTTTCTTTATGCTTCCCTTATGAAGGCATACGATAAGGCAATGGAAGAGAAATTCTATTCCACCGACGATGCTGCATTACTGGAACGAAACGGGGGCAAGGTCAGGGTTATTATGGGGTCGTACTCGAATATCAAGGTCACGACGCCGGAGGATATACCTATTGCAGAGCAATTATTACGAGAGAGGATGAAACCCGCAGGATGAGAATCGGCGTTGGGTATGATTCCCACAGGCTTGTTGCAGGGAGAAAGCTTATTTTAGGAGGAGTCGTTATCCCCTTTCCCAAAGGGCTGTTGGGCCACTCAGACGGCGATGTGCTCTGCCACGCCATCATTGATGCCATCCTAGGCGCTTTGGGGACCGGCGATATAGGGAGGCATTTCCCGGATTCAGACCAGAGGTGGAAAGATGCTTCAAGCATAGAAATGTTGAAATACATTGTGGAACTTACACGTGCGAGCGGTTATGAGGTGACATGGATAGATTCCATAGTGATGGCCGAGAAACCAAAACTTGCGCCATACATAGAGTCGATGAAAGAGACCATAGCAAAGGCATGCATTCCTCCCGGAGCTATCAACATAAAGGCAAAGACCGATGAAGGCATGGGGTTTGTGGGGCGTCAGGAGGGGATGGCGGCACATGCGGTATGCCTTTTAAGGAAAAGAGGGATATGATCCCGCTGTGACGTGTCTTTGGTCGGTGATTCTTTCGGTTTCTTGAGCGATGCCCATTTCGAAAAAATTTAGAATAGTCGTTTTTCTCAAAAAGCGTGGGGAATTCGATGTATTTGCTTTAAGTGGCATTCACGGCTGGTTAACCAAACCCCAACTAAGTTTTTTCTCAAAGGTCACCGCTCAAACGTATTCTGAATAGGGTTAGTTATTATATGGTTCAGGAAAAATTATGATAAGAGATTCTCAATATGATGTGATCGTCATAGGGGCCGGACACGCAGGGTGTGAAGCTGCCCTTGCAGCCGCGCGCATGGGCATGGCAACCTGCATGTTCACCATGAATCTCGATACCATTGCCCAGATGTCCTGCAATCCTGCCATCGGCGGTCTTGCAAAAGGCCATCTCGTGAGAGAGATAGATGCCCTGGGCGGAGAGATGGCAAAAAATACCGACAGCTCAGGGATACAGTTCAGGATGCTCAACAGGTCCAAGGGGCCTGCGGTATGGTCCATGAGGGCGCAGGCAGACCGGGCGCTTTACCGGCTTTCCATGAGAAAGGTCCTTGAATCTCAGAAGAACCTTTCCATAAAGCAGGCGCTTATCGAGAAGATTGTTGTGGAGGACGAAGAGGTCAAGGGGGTTTCCACATCCCTGGGCATCTTTTATGGAGCAAGGGCGCTTATTGTTACAACAGGAACCTTTCTCAAAGGATTAATCCATATAGGCCTCGACAATTATCCTTCAGGGAGAGCAGGGGAATTCCCCTCCATCGCGCTTTCCGACTCCCTGAGAGAGCTGGGGCTCAAAATGGGCCGTCTCAAGACAGGGACACCCCCGAGGCTTGATGCCGACACAATAGATTTTTCAAAGGCAGTGCCCCAGTACGGTGATGACCCACCCCTTCCCTTTTCTTACTGCACGGATCGGATCATCAATCCTCAACTGCCCTGTTATATTACTTATACGAACAGTGAAACCCATAGAATAATCCGTGAAAACCTTGACCGGTCACCTCTTTACAGCGGCAGGATAAAATCCGTCGGTCCACGATACTGTCCATCAGTCGAGGACAAGGTGGTGAGGTTCTCCGAACGGGAAAGGCATCAGGTATTCCTGGAACCTGAAGGCCTTGACACAAAGGAGTACTATGCAAACGGCATATCCACAAGTCTTCCCTATGACGTGCAGGTGAGGCTTGTGAGGTCGATCCCCGGGCTTGAGGAAGCCGAGATAATGCGGCCTGCCTATGCCATCGAGTATGACTTTGTCTATCCGACACAGTTGAAACACAGCCTCGAAACAAAGCTCGTAAAAGGACTATTCCTTGCCGGGCAGATTAACGGGACCTCCGGCTATGAGGAGGCTGCGGCGCAGGGGCTGATGGCCGGCATAAACGCGGCCCTGAAGATAAAGGGGAAAGAGCCGTTAACCCTCGGAAGACACGAGGCATATATTGGCGTTTTGATTGATGACCTGGTCACCAAGGGCACAAATGAACCGTACCGCATGTTTACTTCGAGGGCTGAGTACAGGCTCCTTCTGCGCCACGACAATGCCGATTCGAGATTGATGGAGAAGGGATATGGCATCGGTCTCCTTGACGAAGCAGCGTATAAGAGGTTCTGTGAGAAAAAGAAACTCCTGGAAAGAGAAGCCTCGAGGCTGAAGAGTGCGAGGCTCAAACCTTCGGTGATAAATGAGGCGCTGGTTGCGCTCAATACAGCCCTAATAAAAGAAGACGCCACGCTGGAGCAGCTTCTGAAACGTCCTGAAGTGGGTTACGATTTCATAAAAAGATTTTCTCCTCCTGAGAAACCGTTGTCGGAGGACGTCTGCAGGGAAATCGAAATCCGGATCAAATACAATGGTTATATCCTCAGACAGATGGAAACGGCAGAGAAACTCAAGAGGATGGATGAAAAAAGGATACCCGAGGGCATTGACTATTCCTCCATCAATGGGCTTTCAAAGGAGGTCGTCTTAAAGCTGGAAGAGGTGAGACCGGCGAACATTGGCCAGGCAAGCAGGATCCCGGGGGTCACGCCGGCGGCCGTTTCCCTGCTTTTGGTCGCAATAGAGAAGAACCGGAGAAAGACTCAGTTTTTCTGACAGATCGCCAGGCATTGCACCGTCCAGCCTTCAAATATTTCTCCCGCTGCCTGTTTTATCACAATCTCTCTCATGCGCGTCGATATCGATTTCCGTGCCGGGCTGCAAACCAAATCTTTCCCGTAAGCTCTTTGGCACCACTATTCTGCCGAATCTGTCAATTGTTGTTCTCATGGCAAGCCTCCCTTTATTGGCATTTTAACATACCAATTGGCATTTAGCAATGCCAAAATACCCCGTGCCGCCAGCGTTCAAGCGGTTGGTGTCTTTGCCGCGGGAAAACTTGGCGAAAAGATATTGGAGTTCATTCTCCGCAATCCCGATCTCCGTGTCGCTCACCGTAATCCGAAATCTTATTCAGTTTTTCTTTGACGCAGACACTTTTCAACAGGTGTAACTTATCCCGCCACTGCCTTCCATACCCATTCAACCAGCGTGATGTCCATAAAACAGGCGATGGTCCAAGTAGACGTTGCTGAGAATAAGGCTTGACATGAATATAGTCCAATCTCTTTTCGACATGCCGTTGAATTTGCCACGACGGAGATAGACAGTTGTGGTGAAAGCATCGTAGCGGAGTGAAAGGAAAAGAAAAATCACAAAATCGCTTCTTTGTAATATCCATGATATGAGGTTAACGACCCCATACTGAAATCACGGCTCGGATAATGGCAACTCCTGAAAATATAAGGCGGGTTAGAAAACCCGCCTTATTATTGTTTGGTCAAAAAAAATCTCAGAAGTATTTGATTGCTGCTATATGCCTCCGTAGGCGTGGAGGCCTGAGAGAAGGAGGTTTACCCCAAGATAGGTGAAGAGCACCAGCACAAAACCCACGACGGCAACCACCGCGGCCTTGTTCCCTCTCCAGCCTCTGAGCAGCCTCGAATGGAGGTAAAAAGCGTATCCAAACCATGTGATCAGCGACCACGTCTCCTTCGGGTCCCAGCTCCAGTAAACGCCCCATGCCTGGTCAGCCCATATGGCGCCGAAAATCAATCCCCCGAGGGTGAAGACAGGGAAGCCGATGGCAATACTCTTATAGGTAATCTCGTCAAGTATTTCCAGCGAGAGGGAAAAGGTGCCGACGACTTTCTTCAGTAAATATCCATATCTCCATAGCATGAAGATGAAAACTATGGCAGCGATCCAGCTCAGCGCTGAAACCACTATTGAGTGGCTGACAAATGAAGCCTTGAAGAGGAAGTTCTTTATAAGGACATCGGCATCCTTGATGAGCACCTTAAAGGAGAGATAATCCAGTCCCATGGCTGCGAGAATCACTATGAAAATCCCTGTGATGACCGTCCAGAAGATGTACGACGGCTCGCTTCTCTTCTCGGTTTTCAGGATGAGATACATAAGGCCTGTGCTGAAGGCAATGGCAAAGGCGGCATAGGCAATAAAGCTCATCACAACGTGCACCAGAAGCCAGTTGCTCTGAAGCGCAGGCACAAGGGGCTGAATTCCCTTCTGCATGCCGGTGAGCTCGATAAAGGCCAGTGCGATGCCGGCAAGAGGCGTTACAAATGCCCCGAAGGACCTGTTTTTGTATTTGAATTCGATGACCAGATATCCCAGAATGAGGCACCAGACAAAAAAGACAAGGGATTCATAGAGGTTGGTAAATGGCGCGGCCCTGATAATCCCCATCCCGCTCATTTCATAGAACTCTTTCCACCGGAACAGGATCGCAAAGGTCTGCGACACAAAACCGATGACTGTTACTGTTGTGGCCATGATCCCGATCTGGGATGTTCTAAACGCAATATACGTTATGTAAATTATCATGGCAACAATATATGCCACTGTCGAGACTCCGAATAATGTGGAACTATCCATAAATTATTTTCCCCCTTCCTTTTCCTTGCTTAAGAGCGCCGTCAGCTTTTCGATTTTCTGCTCGAAGGCATGCCTGTTCTTGTTGGCTGAGGCTCCGATAATGACGCGGGTGTTGTTCTTTTCCCCTGTGAGCCTGATCCATATTTTCTTATGGCTCATAAAAAAGGCAATGAACAGGCCCGCTGACATGCCGAAACACCCCAGATAGACAATCCAGACGCCGGGGTCTTTTCTTACCTGGAGGCCTGTGTACTGGATTCCCCAGACGCCGTGGAATTCCGCTATGCTGCCGTCGGGCAGCGTCCATGTCTCCGGATACCGCTTGAGCAGCCATCCGCTGAATTTCGGGCTGCCGTTTTCTGAAAAGTTCACATACACCGCGGGATTATTCATCTGCTCCGCATAGGTGAATGCCCTGCCTGTGCGTTCATCGAGACCGAGGGCAGGCGAAAAGTCCTCGATCTTACCGGTGATGTTTGTGCCGGGGATAGTAAAAGCGCCGCCAAACCGCAAATTCACATCCTCTGTTTTGCCGTCCTTTGAGGTCAGCGTGAATTTAAAGACGCCGTTCTCTACCCCGCCGGGAAGAAGGCCGTAACTTGACTGATAAAAGGTTATTCCCTCATAGATCAGTGGTTCATTCACCTCGATCATCTTTTTCATGACCTCTTTGCCGTCCTTAATCACCGTAAGCCAGCTCTTATACTCCTTCGGCATGTCGCTGCTGCCGTAGAAATCTACAGAGAACTCTTCGCATCGTATAGTGAAACCCAGGGGAAATATGCCGTACATGCGCATCTTTGCCCTCAATGTGTTTTCGTCGGTGCGGAGCTGCTTTGCTGCCTGGGAAAGATTTCCTGAGGACGAATCCACCGCATGCAGGATTCTTTCAAACTCCTCTGTATCCTGCCTGTGGCCCGTGCGGGCAAAAGCAACGGCATAGGCCTTCCCCTCGGGGAGGTTGAGAAAACCCTTGAATCCGAAGAAGATGCCGATGACCGCGCCAAGGAGAATCACGAGGACACTGAAATGGGTGATATACACCCCGAGTCGGGTATAATTGCCCCTCTGAGAATAGAGCTGGCAGCCCTGCGCCTCTTTTGTCTCATTAAGGGCGAATCCCAGGGTCTTCTTTACAGCAGCTGCTATCGCTTCCTTTGTCTTCTCCGGACCTCCGTGAAGGACAAGCTCCTTCCTTATCCCGAATCCTTTGAAGTGTTCTTCAGGAAGGGGCTTAAGGGGTTCCTTCACTAATTTCAGTATCTTCGGCAAGCGGTCCAAGGAGCAGATAATGAGGTTTGCCGCAAAGAGCAGCAGTATGGTGATAAACCACCATGAACGGTACATGTCCATAAATCCGAGACTGTCAAAAATCCTGAAGAGGGAAGGCGCTGCTGACTCCCCGAAGAGTTTCGCCAGCAATCTGATATTCTTCTCAGGGTCTGCATTCTGCTCTATGACAGTGCCGACGATGGAGGTGATGGAGAGAACGGCAAAGATGATAATGGCAAGCTTGATGGAAGCGAGGGAATCCCATATGCTGTCTACAAATGACGTATTTTTTTCTTTTTCCACTGCTGTCTCCTGAGGTTTAAGTTTGCTATTTTAATATTTTTTATAAAAAAAGTATATGCTTTTTCCTTTTTCGCAAAGAAGTCACTTAAGCAGCTTCTCAATAAGCCCTATAGTTTCAGGACTGTCCCATTGCCTTCGACCGATTGTTTTCTCTCGTAAGATTCCTTTTTTATCAATGATAAAGGTTTCAGGCACCCCTCTGACCCCGAAGTTTTTCGCAACTTTCATGTCTTTATCAAAAAGCACAGGCATGGAATAGCCATTTATCTTCATATACTCAACAGCCTTTTTTGCATCATCCCTGTAAAGGATTGTGAGCATCTGGAAAGGACGGCCCTGCATCTTCTCATAAAGACTTTGCATAGCAGGCTTTTCTAATTTGCATTCATCACACCAGACGGCCCAGAAGTTTATAAACACAACCTTCCCTTTCAACTCCGGGAAGCGCCATATTCTGAATGAACCCTTTCCGGTGGTATCTACTTCCGGCAACTCAAAATCCGGAGCTTTAAGGCCGACTGCAACAACGGTCCTCTGTATCTTCGCTTCCCTTGGGAAAAATAAAAGCACTAATACTGCTGCAACGAGCATTAAGATTATTATTGTCTGTTTCATTTAAGTATACTTCCCAGAATCATCATGAGATTTTCCCTGAAGGAATCAATGTTATGATTAAATGGATGGAGGTTTGTCATAATATTGCCGGCAATGATTAATGTAGGGGTTTCATTAACGGCATATGCGCCAGCCATATCCAGCGCCTTCTGAACATCTTGAGCCTTATCCCCTGCCCTCAGTTTTTTGCTGAAATCAAAGCCAAGCCCCAGCTTTTGCCCGATCTCTTCAAGCACCTTTATATCACCTATGTTTTTTCTTTCAACAAAGTGGGCGCGGAAAAGGGCTTCCTTCATCTTTTCTCCTTTGCCGGCCTCCTCTGCAAGAAAATATGCCTCTCCTGGTTTTGGAGAACTCTTCCCCCAGTAGATTGGGATGGTCTTCCATCTTATCTTTTTTGGAAAGTTTCCTTTGATAGCCGGGATTGCCTTTTCGAGGGAATAACAACCGTCGCAGTAAAAGCTTAGAAATTCTATTACCTCAACTGTTTTCCCATCATATTTAAATTGATGCCACGGTAATCGGGTATAGACACCCTTAATAAAAGTTTCCGACTCTGCACGCAAAGGTGAAAACGCCGCAACTAATAAAGTTAACACTAAGAACATTTTTTTAACCCTCATCTTATGCCTCCTGTATTTACATTTAAATTTGTAATTCCCTGTAGCTTGCTACAGGGTTATCTAATATCCCCTCCCCCTTGACGGGGAAGGGTTAGGGTGGGGGTGGTTGCATATGTTTCACCCTCCCCTTCATCCCCTCCCATCAAGGGAAGGGAGATTATAGATGCCCTGCGTCGAGACCGCAGGGTTTTTCATTTGTGTCTAATCTTCTCCAGATAAACCGGATAATTAAAATCAGGACTTGCGCTTTTTGTATGGCATGTCAGACAGGCGGACTCTGTTACAGGCTGCATAGGTCCGGAGAGATCCGAAAGATGATCCCTGCCCGGTCCATGACACGTCTCACACTGAACATCTGCCAGTCCCGGTGTTTTTTCAATGCTGTGAAACCCTCCGGAACCGCCAAAGCCGACAGTATGACACTTCAGACACTCCGGATCTCCTGACTTGCCTACGCCTTTTAGGGTGGCAAAGGCGCCGGCATGTCGTGTCTTCATCCAACTTTTCTTAAAGGACTGATGACATTCAGCACATTTAGAAACACCAAGGTAAGGCGCATCTGCTGCCGGCTTGTAGTCATCTTTGAAAAGCTTGGCAACTTTGGCATCATAATCCTTTAATGCCTTTCGGACACTTGTGTCTTCTTTTATATCTCTGCCGAGAGGCTGCCACCTGTGTTTAAATTCTAACACCTTTCTGCTGCTGTCAATCTGAAGGGTCAGGATACCCAATCTTTCCCCTTTTGGATAACCAGCCACAACAACCGTTCCATTTACCCCGTTAGAACGAGGCTTTCTAACGGGGTTTACCGTGAGAGGTTCCTCAAGGGTTTCTCCTGAAGAGAGTATTATGATATCCCATTTCCCAATATCTTTAATCCCGGAGATGGGCGGCTCAGAAAGGAGGATATTTAATTTCCCCTCCTGAAAATTCTTAGGGTTCGCACTCAGATTTACCTCAATACCATCACGCCTTATAGAGACCGACTGTCTATATTTCGTCATATCGGAAATAACAGGCAGTTTGTATTTTTTAAAGATGCCTGAAAGAAAATCATAAGGAAATTCCTTCTCATTTTTTGAAACTGCCACTGCGTCATACTTCATGATGCCGAGGGTTTTTGCCATTGCCTCTGCCTTGAGCCTTCCCTGAGCAGTATCATTACCAAGAAAGTTTCCTGCATCTATAAGGATATAAGGAGAAAGTCTTTTTCGATGTTCGGCAATATAACCGGCCCGCCTGGCAAGACCGCCAAAATCGGTTTTTGGAGAGCATCCGCATGGCTCAAGCTCACCATTCACGCCGCCTGTATAAATGACATTAAGTGTCCTTGTTTGACCATATGCCTGGCCATGAGCGACAACCGGGAACAGCATGATTAAAGGCATCAGAATATATAACATAGAGAGTTTCATCATTAATCAACCTCGTGTTACAAGGAAAGCTGTCTCAAAATCTTCGGTTTATCTCTTCTCGCATTCACGATGCAGAAGAAACCGAAGGGCTCCTCAAAGGGATTGCTCAGCTGGTGGGAGGTATCCGGCGAGATATAGAGGGTATCGAGGAAATCCAAAAGGTTCACTTTCTTGCCTGTGCGCACTTTCCCTTTGCCCCGCACACAAATAACTACATGTTCGTGTCTGTGCTTTTCGAAGCTGCTGTGACCGCCAGGGGATATCTCAAAATATCTGAGATGAAATCTGGCTGATTCGCCGCGATTTCCCACAATGACTTGTCTCACAATGTCTGCCCAATCCCCGCCCTTTGGCTTATAGAGTTCAGTTTTTATGCCCTGCCAGGTAAAGTTGCCTTTATGTTTGTAGAGCCTGCTCTTGTTCTCAGTTTCTTTTTTAGGCACATAGTCCTCCCACAAAAGGGTTTGCGAATCTTTTATTAAAACACAATAACACTTTTTAGTGAATCCCCGGCCTGAGAAGTGAGGGTAAAGGCTTCTGCGGTTTTTTCCAGGGGAAACCTGTGTGTAACCAGTTTCCCGGCTGTTACGACCCCCTTTTTTATTAACCCGAGGGCCTCTGCGGTATCTGAGGGTCCGCATGAATAGCTCGTGACTATAGTTATATCTCTGAAATACAGGGAATTTGGATCAAGCTGAAGCATTTCCCCGGGTTTTGCCGGAGTAAAGAGGACGACCCTCCCGCCCCTTGAGACGGCCCCTATTCCCTGGTGCATGGCTTCTGCGCTGTTTGGTCCGACCACCACAATATCTGCCATAAATCCATCAGTGAGAGCCCTTACTTTTCCGGAAAGGTCTTCCTTCGAGACATCAATGACATGATCTGCGCCGAACTCTAAGGCCTTCTTTAACCTAAAGGGCAACATATCCGCGCCGATGACCGTTCCTGCGCCAAATTCTCCGGCAAGGAGCACATGCATCAGTCCCATAACCCCGAGACCGATGACGAGGAGCGTATCTCCCTTTCTCACCGATGCCCTTTTGAGAGACTTCACCACACACGCGGCAGGTTCAACCAGGGTGCCGTCCTCATAACTTATTGCCTCATTCAGCAGTAACGTATCGTTTCTCAGATTTATCTCCGGGACAAGTATATATTCCGAGATGCCGCCGGGGACTATCCCCGTATTCCGCCATGTCTTGCATTGAACGTAATCTCCCTTGCTGCAATACCTGCATTCCATGCACGGGGCGTGGTGATGCACAAAAACACGGTCACCGATGTTAAAGCGTGTAGCGTTTAGCGTATGGCGTGTAGGCTCAATGAGTTCTTTCCCAAGTTCGATGATTTCTCCCACGGGTTCATGGCCGAGCACAAGGGGCGCCTTTTTTTCTATGTACCACGGCATCACATCCCCGGAGCAGATGCCGCAGGCCTTTATTTTTACCAGCGCATCTCTCGGGCCGATCTCCGGAACCGGGACTTCCTCTATGCGGATGTCGTTAAAGCGGTAGAGTTTCGCGACTTTCATGATTTCCGAATCTCACGGGATGATTGCGTACTTTATCCCTTCACCCCTCGACAACTTCTCAAAGGGAGTTTTAAGCTCGCTGAGTTTGTAGCTGCCGCTTATCAGAGGAGAGACGTCAAGGGCGCCGCTGAGGAGGCCATAAGCCTTTTTCACGTCCCCGGGGGTAAAATGGAAGACCCCCTTCAGTGTTATCTCATCATAGTGGAGCCTGTAGGTATCATACGTCACCGTTGTCCCGCTCTTGCACCCTCCAAAGAGGATCACGGTCCCCCCTTTCCTTACATAGCTTACCGAATCCTCCCACACGCTCACCTGCCCTGTGCATTCAAAGACGAAATCCACACCCATACCGCCGGTGAACTCCCGGAGGGCATTAATTAACTCCCCCGGGGCCACTGCCATGTGAGCGCCCAGGTTCCTTGCCAGCGCTAACCTTTCCTGCTCCAATCCTGTGATGATCACTTCCGCCCCTTTCAGTTTTGACAGGAGAAGATGGAGGAGTCCTATGGGACCTGCGCCGATGATGAGCGCCCTGTCGCCTTTCCTGATAGCCAGGTCAGCCATGCTATGGACCACACAGGAAAGGGGCTCCAGGAATGCTGCCTCTTCATAGGGCAGGCCGTCCGGTTTGTGAAAGAGATTCTGTTTCACAACGTGCGCAGGCAGGAGGATATATTCCGCAAAGGCTCCCAGAACTTTTGAATTCATTATGTTTTCACAGAGATTAAAGAGCCTTTTCCTGCAAAAGTTGCATTTGAGACAGGGAGCGCTGTGGACCGACATCACTGCATCCCCCTCTTTGAACCCTCTGACTCCTTTTCCAGCTTCAGCAATGATTCCTGAGAACTCGTGGCCGAACACCCCGGGCGCCGGAATCATTGGATGTCCTCTCAAATATGCCTTGATATCCGTGCCGCAAGTAAGGGCAGCGCCGATCTTTACCAGCACTTCGCCCCTGGAAGGTCGGGGAGACTCTACTTTCCGTATCTCTATCCTTTGCGGTCCGAGGAGAATTCCTGCGAGCACGGTCTATGTCTCCATCCTTCCGCCCCATACCTGCCCGATGACCGCAGCAAGGATAAATAAGGGGATGTACCTAAAGTCAAGTTGCGACAGTACCCGCGCAAGGAGTATGAAAGGGATGGGGATATGGATGTAGAGAAACCACTTGAAAGAGAAACGCTTTGACCTTCTCCTAAAATAACCAAAGGGAAGATTAATGAGAACCGTCAGTGAAAAAAGCACTGCCACAAGGACAGCGTTTGAGCCGAAATCCATATAGAAAGTTAACTTATGGATAAGGGATAAGTCAAACGCCCGGATGTTGAATTTGTCTTGTTTTTCGGATAGTATTGCCTAAATTGAGCGATTCTTTATAAAGAAAATACATAGCATGTTGAATTTATTGCCAAACTCTCTACCCTTGCCCTCCCCCGTCTCCGTCCCTTGGCGGGAGGGAGGCCTTGACTCTTTCTGTCATGATTGTTCAAAATAACGGCGTCCTATGAAGGCCCTTGTGACAGGCGCAACAGGCTTTATCGGAAGCCACCTTGTTGAGGAACTTATCAAAAAGGGGTATAGCGTTACTTGTCTTGCGAGAAAGACATCTCAGCTCAGGTGGATTGAAGGTCTTGAGGTGAACATCCTCTATGGTGACTGTGAGGACGGGGATTCCCTCAAACAGATCCCCTACGACCTTGATTATGTCTTTCACCTGGCCGGGCTCACCAAGGCACGGAGGGAGGAAGATTTCTTTTGTGTCAACGTGAAGGGCACCGAGAATCTTCTAAGGGCTGTAGCGGCAAGGGCTTCCGGGGTAAAGCGCTTCATCCACCTCAGCAGTCTTGCGGCAGCAGGCCCCAGCAGAAACGGTTCTCCCCTGAATGAATCCTCGGAGCCCAGGCCTGTTTCCAGTTACGGGAAAAGCAAACTGGAAGGTGAAGCGGTTATAATGAGGCACAGGGATGCTCTCCCTGTGACGATCATAAGGCCTCCTGCAGTGTATGGCCCGAGGGACAAGGATTTCCATGTCTTGTTCAAAATGCTGAAAAAGGGCTTTTATCCTCATTGGGGAAAATGTTATTATTCACTTTTATATGTGGATGACCTTGTAAGGGGAATAATAATGGCTGCAGAGGAGAAGGATGCAGAAGGGGGCGTGTATTTTTTATCCGATGGGAAGGTCTATTCCAACGAGGACATTGTGAATGAGATAGCAATTGTCCTTGATACAAAGATAGTAAAGATACGGATACCCAGGCCGGTCATGGCGATTTTCGTTGGGATCAGCGAGAAGATGGGCAGGGGGGCATCCATAATCAATAAAGACAAGCTTAAAGAGCTTAATTATTTCCACTGGACATGTGATTCCTCAAAGGCGGGAAAGGATTTCAAGTTTGTCCCTAAAGTTAGTATAAAGGAAGGAATAAAATGGACAGCAGATTGGTACAGGATTCATCAATGGCTGTAAAGAAATCCACTGACATCTTTGAGAAGTGCGGTAAATTCACCCGTGCCAAGGAACTGATGTCGGTCGGTCTTTATCCTTATTTCAGGGTCATTGAGAGCGCCCAGGATCCTGAGGTCCTGATCAACGGCCGGCGTATGATCATGGTGGGTTCCAATAATTACCTCGGTCTTACGAACCACCCGAAGGTGAAAGAGGCAGCCATCGACGCTATACGAAAATTTGGCACCGGGTGTGCCGGGTCAAGGTTCCTCAACGGCACATTGAACATGCATGTGGAACTGGAGAAAAAGCTTGCGCGGTTTATCAGAAAAGATGCTGCAGTGGTCTTTTCAACAGGGTTTCAGGTAAATCTGGGAGTGATCTCGGGCCTTGTGGGGAAGGACGATGTGGTGATCATTGACAAAATGGATCATGCGAGCATTATCGACGGCTGCAGGCTCTCCTACGGTGAAGTAAGGAAGTTCAGGCACAACGACATGGCAGACCTGGAGAGGGTTCTCCAGCAAAATGACGGCAGGGGAAAACTCATTGTGGTGGACGGCGTATTCAGCATGGAAGGCGATGTTGTGAACCTTCCCGAAGTAGTGAAGCTTGCAAAGGCATATGGGGCGCGACTGATGGTTGATGACGCTCACGGCATAGGAGTGCTGGGAAAGACAGGAAGAGGGACCGCCGAGCATTTCGGCCTTGAAGAAGAGGTGGATCTGATCATGGGCACCTACAGCAAATCCCTTGCGTCCATAGGCGGGTTCATAGCGGGCTCCGAGGCAGTCATCCATTATATAAAGCACTTTGCCCGTTCCCTTATCTTCAGTGCAAGTCCGCCTCCTGCCTCGGTTGCAGCGGTGAGCGCCGCAGTGGACATCATCGAAAATGAACCTGAGAGGCTCGCGATGCTCTGGAAGAACACCCATAAGATGCTGAAGGGATTTAAGTCTCTCGGATTCTCAGTGGGTCCCAGCGAAACACCCATCATCCCCATAATCGTGGGGGATGATGAGATAGCCTTTAAAATGACCATGCTGCTCCAGGAAGAAGGGGTATTTGCCAATGTTGCGGTGAGTCCTGCGGTTCCTGACGGAAAGGCCCTCATACGAACGAGCTATATGGCAACCCATACCGAAGAACAGCTTGATAAGGTCCTCAGCGCCTTTGAAAAGGTCGGGAAGGCCCTGGGGCTTATACCCTGAGCTCATATTGGAAGTCTTTGAAGTTGCCTCTGAAAAAGCTCTTGACGAATTCATAGATTTCCCCTATTCCCTCTACTCAGAAGACCCACTCTACGCTCCACCCCTGAAAAGGGAGATGAAGGAGCAATTCTCAAAAAAAAATCCCTTCTTTGCCCATGCGGAGGCAAAGTATTTTATCGCAAGAAGAGGGGGAAAGACCGTAGGGAGAGTCGCCTCTGTCATTAATCGGCGGCACATAGAAGTCCATAAAGAGACAGCGGGTTTCTTCGGGTTCTTCGAATCCATTGACGACCTTGACGTCTGTTCAGGGCTCCTTGATGCAGTGCGCGATGACCTGAAAAAAAAGGGGATGACGCTCATGCGGGGCCCGATGAACTTTTCGACGAACGAGGAGTGCGGGTTTCTCATTGAAGGATTTGAAGAGCCCCCTATGCTCATGACCCCTCATAATCCGCCCTACTACAATGATCTTATGGAAGCATACGGACTGCAGAAGGCAAAAGACCTCTATGCATTTATCCATGATGTGAGAGCGACCCTTCCTGAGAAGGTTCTGAGAGTGGCGATGATTGCGGAGAAACGCGGTATAACAGTGCGGCCTGTGGACAAAAAAAAGTTTAACGAAGAGATGCGGGTATTCCAGAAGGTCTATAACTCTGCCTGGGAAAAGAACTGGGGTTTCATTCCCCTTACCGATGAAGAAATCTATTATCTCGGAGAGCGGCTGAAACAGATCGCGGCGCCTGAGCTCATCCTGGTTGCTGAAGACAACGGGGAGCCGGCGGGCTTTCTGGGCCTCCTGCCGGATTTCAACCATGTTCTGAGGCACATGAAAGGCAAGCTCAATCCACTCACCATTCTGAAAGCGCTCTATTATTCCCGGAAAATCAAAGATCTCAGGCTGCTGCTCCTCGGGATTAAGCCGGAATACAGGAATAAAGGAGTAGATGCCCTGCTCTACAGAGAGGGCTTTAACGGCATCAGGAAAGGAAACTATAAAAGGCTGGAGTTTTCATGGATACTGGAAGATAATATCCAGGTGCAGAGGATTGTGGAGCTGGTGGGGGGAAGGCTGTATAAGAGATACAGGATTTATGAGAAAGAGATATAGATAAAGTCATGATTTGACATGCAGTCATACTTTTCTCAGCACTATCACTGCATTCACCCCTCCGAAGCCGAAGGAATTTGAAATGGCGATTTGTATGTCTGCAACTTTCTTATCTGTTATGATATTAATATTACACTCAGGATCTTTTTTGGTGAGATTAATCGTTGGCGGGATGACACCTTCTTTCATCGACATAAGAGTTGATGCGATCTCCAGCACCCCTGATGCGGCGAGCATGTGGCCTGTCATGGATTTTAAAGCGGAGGCAGGGATTTCAGAGGCCCTTTCCCCAAAAACCCTCTGAAGCACCTGAGTTTCAGCCCGATCCCCGAGTTTGGTGCCTGTGCCATGAGTGTTGATATAAGCAATATCATCCGTACTCACCCCTGCCTCTTTTATTGCCATCTCCATAGCTCTTGCTTCACCCTCAGGGTCCGGTTTTGTCATATGGAACGCGTCGGCGCAATTTCCATATCCCAGTATTTCTCCATAAACAGGAGCGCCCCGCTCCAGTGCATGATCATATTCCTCAAGCACTAATACGCAGGCTCCCTCCGAAAGCACAAACCCGTCACGCTCTCTGTCAAACGGCCTTGGCGAATCAGGCGCACCCTCAGAAGGTCCCATGCGCGCCGACAATGCGCCGGCAGATCCGTAACCCTCAACGCATACCCTGCATATGGGCGCCTCAGAGCCGCCGGCGATCATTAATGATGAATGACCTGACTTGATCAGTCTAAAGGCCTCTCCAATGGCATTTGTCCCTGAGGCGCAGGCATTGGAGACACCGAGACAATACCCCTTTATGCCGAGCTTTTGCGCCACATAGGATGCTGCCATGCTAATGGTAGTGGAAGGCATGAGATAAGGAGAGAGCCGCAAATGCTGATTGCTGATTGCTGATTGCTGATTACGCTTTTTAACCTCAGAATTCCCTTGGAGTAAAGCCCTTTCGATGGTGCTGATCCCGCCGCGGCTGGAACCTATTATTACGCCCGCAGAATCGGGTAACGCGTAACGCGTAACGCGTGACGAATAAGTAACAAGCCCCGCATCTTCCGAAGCCATGAGTGCAGCAGCAACAGCATAATGTACAAACGGGTCGAGCCTCCTTATCTCTTTAGGGGAAAGGTGCGCCTCTGCATCGAAACCCTTCAACTCTCCGGCAACGGTCCACGGAAGGAGGGACGCGTCAAAACGCGTTATCCGTCCTATGCCGGATATTCCGCTCTTTGCAGCATCCCACAGCGAGTTGAAGGAATTGCCCAACGGCGTGACTGCGCCTATGCCTGTCACCGCTACTCTTTTCATCTCAGCTTATGATACCATAAGCCCGGACAGGGACATTGGGGAGACCGGCAGAAAATCATATCCCTTTTCCTCTGTCTTTATGCTATATTTTTTATAAATCATCCGGATATCCAAATTGCTGGGAGAGATACTAAAAAATAAACGTGAAGAGTCAGGACTTGACCTCCGGGAGGTTGCCAGTACTCTGAGGTTTCAATACGAATATCTTAATGCCTTAGAACACGAGGATCTCACAAGGCTCCCCCCCGATGTTTATGTAAAGGCCTACATAAGGGGCTATGCGAAACTCCTCAATATAGACCCTCTCCCGCTTCTCGACGACTACGCTGAACTGTGGAGGAAGAATTCCGGGGGGGTGCAGCCCGAGCTGCCCCGGCCAAGAAAGAATCCCCCATTGCCGAGAATAGCGCTGTTCGCCTCACTTGGCGTGGTTATCAGTTTGACCCTCGTTGTTTTTATGTATGCGAAAAAGCCTGCGGCCCCAGTTCTTTCACCGGTGTCTGTCCCTGATGGGAGTGCGCCTTCGAAGGGACCGCAGCAGCACGTTCTTGATGTGACCGCTACAGAGACAACATGGCTCCTTGTCGAGACAGGGGAGGGCATATCGGAAGAGGCGCTCCTGAGGCCTGGGGAAACAAGGAAATGGACATCGGAGAAAGGATTCGATCTGAAGTTGGGGAATGCGGGTGGCGTCAGGTTGGTTTTTAACGACAGAGATATGGGAACCCTTGGCGAAAAGGGTCAGGTCGTAAAACTTAAGCTTCCGTAAGCTTTCACGCCATCACAACATATCTCCGGATGATAGAAGAGGAAACAAAAGACGCCACTGTATATCAGGTAGAGGTGCCCGCCTGAAGCGCTTTTCACTGATGTCTCTGCAGAGCGGGCTGTCAGGGCATTCAAGAAAGCCGGATTCAGCATCATAACCCGTGGCAAGCATATCGGCATGTCCGATGGCACTCACCGCATAACTATTCCCGACCACAACCTGGTGAATCCGTACACCCTCAAGACAATCATCAAAGATGCCGGTCTCACCGATGAGGAATTCAAAAAACTTCTTTAGAGAACAGAGGGCTTCGATCAACCTATCATCTGCTTATGGCGAAGTTGCTGGTGTCGTTATAC
>CAMTVV010000120.1:0-16240 GCA_947085305.1 uncultured Nitrospiraceae bacterium | reverse complement strand
TGTCATTCCGGCTTGTCCGGAATCTTTCTTTGTTTTCAGAAGGATTCCTGGCGCGCTCCGCTTGCAGGAATGACAATTTAAACGCTTAATGGAATTAAAGAAGGATGATATGAGAAAGAATAATTTCTGGTCGCCGTATGTTGCAGGAGCCGGTCTTGGGCTGACCCTTCTGGCAACTTTCGTTATTGTAGGATGGGGTTTGGGCGCCTCCAGCGCTTTTTCACTTTTAACTGGTGTCGGCATGGGCAAGCTAAGTCCAGAGTACGCCAAAAGCCTTGAATATTTTTCCCAGTATCTGAATGTTGAGGCTCCATTGATGAACTGGGTTCTTTTTGAGATCATAGGGCTTTTCCTGGGCGCCCTTGCAGGCTCTCTCATAAGCGGAAACTTTAAGTTCAGACTGGATAAGGCAGAGAATATGGGGAGCCGGACAAGGCTGCTCACCGCATTTGGAGGCGGCATTTTGATAGGTTTTGCGAGCAGGCTGGCGAGGGGGTGCACAAGCGGAGTTGCCCTGTCAGGCGGGGCACAGCTTGCCATAGCGGGCTGGATATTTGTTCTTGCGATGTTCATTGGCGGCTTCATCGTCGCAGCGCTTTTCAGGAGGTTATGGTCATGATGGCGCCTTTACTATTCAGTCAGGGCACAGGCCTTCTGATGGCCGTCATATTAGGGATTTTTTTCGGTCTTTTTCTCGAAAGGGGAGGCCTCGGCAACCCCCACAAGCTTACCGGGGTATTTTATCTCACTGACTTTACCGTTCCGAAGGTCATGTTTACCGCGATAATCGTTGCTGCTACCGGATTATATCTTCTGTCGGACCTGGAACTTCTGGACATGAGCAAGGTATGGATTGTCCCGACCTTTTTCTGGCCTCAGCTCCTGGGAGGGGCCCTCTTCGGTATAGGCTTCGTATTCAGCGGATACTGCCCCGGAACGGCTGTGGCAGGCCTTGCATCAGGGAGAATTGATGCATTGGTCACCATGGCGGGAATAGGAGCCGGGTCTCTTGTATTTGCGATTCTCTACCCGTACATCGAAGGATTTTACCTGTCTTCACCGATGGATGGAGCGACACTGCCGAAGGTGTTGGGCATCGGCCACTGGTTCGTGATGGCCCTTGTATACGCCCTTGCGGGAGGAATGTTTTACCTGATGGAGCGGTACGAGAGAAGAAACTGATCCGGATCCGCCGGCCTGAAACATTATAGTGTAGTGCGTCTAACGCTTCTTTACATAAATGCGGGAACGATCAAAGTCCCCGCGAAGGGGCATAAATAGCTGTCATTGCGGCTTGTCCGCAATCCTTCTGAAAGATTCCAGACAAGCTGGAATGACAAATTATATGTAAAGCTATTTATGACGCACTACAATAGATGTCCTTTTCTCCTTGCGTCTCTTGTATCTCTTCCTTTATCCTGTATATAATATCTTCGCGGATGTATTGCGTAACTTCATTACAACTCGATTCCGGGGAAAGCAGGCATAGTCATAATGCTTATCGGCTACAATACGAACGTACCCTATAAAGGCAAGGTTTACCATGTCCAGACGGAGGATAGCGGTCTGTCGAATCCCTGCATCATAACACTCCTGTATTTCCGGGGCGCAATCCTCCGCTCGGTCAAAACAGGGTATGCCCATATTGCGGGGAGCCCTAATTTTGAGGAGCAGATCAGAAACCTCATGAAGCATCAGCACAGGGAGATAATACGGGCATTGATTAAAGGGAAACTCGATGTCGAAAAGTCCGGCCATGATGAAGAAGCTCTTTCCGGGGATGAAGAAAGCGATCCGGCGCCTGAGAAGCAGGAGAGAGAAGCCAGGGCAAGAGCCAGGAGTCTTGACGAAATTCTGCTTGAGCATATTTCGAGGAGCGTAAAAAAATGACAAATAAGGTATCGGTGACGAGGGATGTAAAACAGTTAGGGGAGCACGCGAAAGAGGTGAGGCGGGAGATCATCAAGATGCTGACCGAGGCAGGCTCAGGCCACACCGGAGGGTCGCTTTCCGCTGCTGACATTGTGACCGCCCTTTATTGCTACAAGATGAGACACAGGCCCCAGGATCCTGCGTGGAAGGAGAGGGATCGCTTCATTCTCTCCAAGGGCCATGCAGCTCCTGTCCTCTATGCTGCTCTCGCCCTTGCGGGATATTTTGACCGTGAACTTCTCAAGACGCTCCGGAGAATAGACAGTCCCCTGCAGGGGCATCCCAGCTCGAAGACACTCAAAGGGGTGGAGGTTTCTACCGGTTCCCTGGGGCAGGGGCTGTCCATCGCAAACGGGATTGCGCTGGGCCTGAGGATGGACGGCCTCGATTCGCGTGTGTACTGCCTTCTCGGAGACGGTGAACTGCAGGAAGGCCAGATCTGGGAGGCTGCCATGACCGCAGCCCATTACTGTGTGGACAACCTGTGCGCCATCGTTGATAACAACGGACTGCAGATAGACGGCTTTTGCTGTGACGTGATGAAAATCGAGCCCATCACCGATAAATGGAAGGCTTTCGGCTGGAATGTGCTGGATATTGACGGACACAACATGGAGCAGCTCGTTGACGCTCTGGACGAAGCTGAGAGGGTGAAGGGTAAGCCCACGGCTATCGTGGCGAGGACCGTGAAGGGAAAAGGCGTCTCCTTTTTCGAGGGAAAGGCAGAGTATCACGGCTTAGCGCCTACGCGGGAAGAACAGGAAAAAGCCTTGAAGGAGCTGGAATAATGGGGAACAGAGAACAGAAGTCAGAAGTCTCAACTCCGAACTTAAATCCCCCTTTACCCGCCTTTGACAAAGGGGGGATGGGGGGATTTGTCGCCACAAGGGATGCATATGGCGCTGCGCTCCTCGAGCTCGGGAAGAAGAGGGACGATATAGTGGTGCTGGATGCAGACCTGTCAGGTTCCACAAAGACCGCCAAATTTGCGAAGGCATTTCCTGAGAGATTCTTTAACGTCGGGATAGCCGAGCAGGATATGGTCGGGACCGCGGGGGGGCTCTCCCTGGCAGGGAAAGTTCCCTTTGCCTCAACCTTTGCCGTTTTCGAGACGGGAAGGGCATGGGAACAGATACGGCAGACCATCTGCTACTCGAGGCTGAACGTCAAACTCGTTGCGACGCACAGCGGGATCACTGTGGGTGAGGATGGGGCATCCCATCAGGCGCTGATGGATGTGGCGCTGATGAGGGTCTTGCCTGATATGACAGTGATTGTTCCTGCTGACGGCGTGGAAACAGAGCAGGTGATTCATTCCATTGCCGATTACTATGGCCCGGTCTATGTGAGGCTCGGCAGGGCAAAGGTGCCAGTGGTAATGCCCGGGGACTACTGTTTCCGGATCGGCAGGGCGCATACCTTTCATATTGGAAAGGACGCCAATATCATTGCTGCCGGCTTCATGGTCTCCCCGTCGCTCGAAGCCATGAGGATGCTGAAATCCGAGGGGCTGGATGCGGGGGTCATCAATATGTCTACCATCAAGCCGCTTGACGGCGAGGCCGTGCTTGCTGCGGCTCAGGCCTCGAGGCTCATCGTAACCGCTGAAGAGCATTCGGTTATCGGCGGTCTTGGAAGCGCGGTATGCGAGTTCCTCGCGGAGCGGCATCCGGTAACGGTCAAAAGAGTCGGCGTGCAGGATACCTTCGGCCGTTCAGGCAAGCCCGAGGATCTCCTGGCGCTTTACGGGTTGACCGCCGAAGAGATTGTGAAAACAGTGAAAACATCCCTATGATAAATTTTCAGGAGGTGTCTAAATTTTATGACACCATCACAGCCCTCAGGAATATAAACCTGTCTATAGAAAAGGGCGAGATGGCTTTTATCACGGGTCCCAGCGGCGCGGGCAAGTCCACCATCATGAAGCTGATTTATGCTGCGGAGCTGCCGGACAGCGGCAAGTTAACCATCGCAGAGTGGGAGACGGACAAACTGGACGGCTCCACTATCCCACAGTTAAGAAGAAACATCGGCGTCGTTTTTCAGGATTTCAGGCTTTTGCTGAATAAGAATGTCTTTGACAATGTGGCGCTGGCGCTCAGGGTGAGGAGAATCCCTGAAAGGGAAGTCAAAGCCCATGTCCTTGATTCCCTTAAGATGGTGAATCTCAGGCATAAGACCGACGGTTTCCCCTCCACCCTGTCAGGGGGAGAGCAGCAGAGGGTGGTGATTGCCCGGGCCATTGTGGGCGAACCGATCATATTGCTTGATGATGAGCCCACCGGGAATCTGGACCCTGACACCGCTGCAGGGATCATGAGGATATTTAAAGAGATAAACGCGCGGGGGACCACGATCCTGATCGCCACCCATAACAGAGAGCTCTATAGAGATACCGGGAAGCGGGTAATCAGGCTTGACAACGGCGCCGTGGTTGCTGAAGAGAGGGGATGAGAACATGTCATATTCCATAAAGCTGGCGCTCCAGAGTCTGTGGCACGAAAAATGGATCAATCTCCTGTCGATGCTGACCATTGCCATGGGACTGCTTGTTGTAACTGTTGTGGTGTCCTCCATTTACAATGTGAACCTTTTTGCGAGGAAGCTCCCCGAGAGATTTTTTATCGTGGCATACCTCAAGGAAGGATTGACTGAAAAGGAAACGCAGAGTATCGTGGGCTTGATAAAAGGCCGTGGGTCCACAGAAAGGGTTAAGTATATTTCGAAGTCCGAGGCGCTCAAGGAGTTAAAGACATCGCTGAAAGACGCTGATTACATCCTTGATGGCCTGGATGAAAACCCGCTGCCCGCCTCCATCGAGATACGGCTGAAAAAAGAAGCTGTGGGACCTGAGTCGGTGAAATCCTTTGCAGAGTCCGTCAGGAAGATTGAGGGGATCGATGACGTCCAATACGGCGAGAAGTTCCTCCTTTCCCTCCATTCCATCAAGACAGGGATGGAGACGATCGGCCTCATCCTCACCGTGGTGATGATTTCGGGGATCGTCTTTATCTGCTACAGCACGGTGAAGATCCTTTTTTATCGCAGGAAGGAAGAGATAGAAACCTTGAAGCTCCTTGGCGCAACAAGGGGTTTTATCAGGACCCCCTTTGTGATTGAGGGGGGCGTTATCGGCGCCATCGGCGGTATTATCGGCGCGGCAATAGCCGCGGCCTTCTACTTCAGTGTGTTTTACAAGTTGAGCGCCACAGTTCCTATCATAAGGGCCGTGGTCTTCCCGGCGGAACTCTTGTTGTCGCTGCCGGCAGCAGGCCTGTTCCTCGGGATCACCGGTTCCCTCATTGCCATGGGAAGGATAAAATTTTCATAAATTAGAAATGCAAAATGCAAAATGTAAGAATTCGGTATTCTTGTATTTTAATTTATTGCTGTTCACTGTTCACTGTTCACTGTTCACTGTATTTATCCTGCCTGCCTTGGTTTCTGCCGAAAACCCGAAGGAGCAATATCATAAAATCCAGAAGGAGATGGAAACTCACAAGGAAAAGCTTGAGCAGGCAAAGAGACGTGAGCGTTCCGTGCTTGAAGACCTGGACAGCATGAGCAGGAGGCTTTCCGAGATTGCGGCTGACCTGAAGAAGCAGCAGCGGCGCGTCCGGCAGACAGAGGCTGAGATCAGCAAAGTCGAGAAAGAAATGGCCGTTACCCGGGGAGAGCTTGAGAAGAAAAAGGAGTGGCTCAAGATGCGACTCAAGGCCATGCAGCGATACGGCCAGTCCGGAGACATACTGTTTCTCCTTACCGCAACGGATGACATGGCAGGCCTCATGAGGAGATGGAAATACCTCGAAAAGATCAGTCTCAGGGAACGAAAAGCTATAGAGGAATATGGGGACAATCTGAGAAAACTGGATGAGAAGGACAAACAGATGCAGGCCCTCCGTGCGGATTTGAAGCGCGGAGAAGAGAAAATCAGGCTTGCCGAAGCGTCTCTGGCAGAGAAAAAGAAGGAAAGGGAGACGCTCCTCGCATCGGTGAGAAAGGAGAAGTCCACCCATGAAAAACTCTACAGGGAGCTCCAGGAGTCGGCAAAACGGCTTCTGGAGGTCATCAGGAAGCTCGAAGAGAAGGAGACGTACGAGGGCAAGGGGTTCCCTGCCCTGAAGGGCAGTCTGGCCTGGCCGGTAAGCGGCAGGGTCGCCATCCCCTACGGCAGCCAGAAGGATCCCAAGTTCAATACCCCTGTGTTCAGGAACGGCATATACATCAAGACCGAAGATGAATCGGTGAAAGCGGTATACAGCGGCAAGGTTGTCTTTGCGGACTGGTTCAAGGGATACGGGAATCTCGTCATTGTCAACCACGGCGAAGGATACCATACCCTTTACGGAAATCTATCAGAGACTTTTTTGAAAGTTGGAGATATAATAAAAGGTAAAGATGTCATCGGCAAGGTTGGAGAGTCAGGGATGCTGAACGCCCCTTCCCTCTATTTTGAGGTGCGGTACAAGGGGAAACCTCTGGATCCGATGCAATGGTTAAGGAGAAAATAGATGGAGGTTAGTGAAGATGATGCGCAATAAGAGGACGATGTTCATTGCCTGGGCGCTGGTTCTGACGGTTGCTGCGGCAGGGATTGTTGTGGGAAGGTGGTCGATAAGCCTTGTGAACGCCGAAGTGGAAGGATATGAAACCGTCAAGGTGTTCACCGAGACGCTGTCCATTATCAAGAAAAACTATGTGGAAGATACGAAGACAAAGGATCTTGTGTACGGCGCGATCAAGGGTATGCTGAATTCCCTCGACCCCCACTCGGGATTTATGAGTCCGGAGGCGTACAAGGAGATGCAGGTGGATACAAAGGGAGAGTTCGGGGGCATCGGCATACAGATAGGGATGAAGGATAACCTTCTAACCGTGATCGCCCCCATCGAAGACACCCCTGCGTATAAGGCAGGGATAAAGTCAGGGGACAGGATCGTCAAGGTAAATGATGAGACCACAAAGGACATGAGCCTGCATGACGCGGTGAGCAAAATGAGGGGGCCCAAGGGGACACCGGTGAAGCTCTCCATCGTAAGAGAGGGCTGGAAAGAACCGAAGGACTTTACCATAGTGAGGGATATTATAAAGGTCAAGAGCGTAAAGTTTAAGGTACTGGAGGACGGGATCGGTTATGTTAAGGTTACGCAGTTTCAGGAACAGACAGCGGCAGACCTTTCCAATGCGCTCTCAAAGCTCCATGACGAGAAGGTGAATGCCCTGGTGCTGGACCTCAGGAACAACCCCGGCGGTCTTCTGAACAGCGCCGTGGATGTATCGAGTCAGTTTCTCCCTCCGGGGAAGCTCGTTGTATACATCAAGGACAGGGCAGGGGAGAAGTTGGAATACAAGACAGGGGGCAACCGCCCCTCCTTTGATAAGACAACTATGGTCGTTCTTGTGAATCAGGGCAGCGCCAGCGCGTCCGAGATCGTGGCAGGCGCCCTCAAGGACTGGCGCCGGGGGGTAGTCATGGGAGTCCAGACCTTCGGCAAAGGTTCTGTGCAGAGCGTTATCCCTCTGAGCGACGGATCCGGCCTCAGGCTGACAACGGCCCGGTATTATACTCCCAGCGGGACATCCATACAGTCAACGGGGATCACTCCTGATATCGTGGTGAAGATCGAAGCAAAGAACGGAGCAAAAGAGCATCCTGTGGTGAGGGAAAAAGACCTGGACAGGCACCTCAGGAATGACAAAGAGGAAGAGAAAAAACCTTCCGAGAAGGAGACTGCGCCGTTAGAGGTGTCTGAAAAAGACGATGTCCAGCTACAGAGGGCCATTGACCTTCTCAAGACATGGAAGGTGTTCAAGGAGCTGCCCAAGGCATCGTAGAGTAATCGTTGATTGTTGATTTATGATTGCTGATTGAAAGAATCTTAAATCCACACTCTGCAATCATAAATTTTGGTGGGAATGTCGAGGATCATCGTTGACATAGAGACCGTGGGCAAGGACTTTGCCTCTCTGGACAAGGAGACGCAAGAGTATCTTCTGAGATGGGCGGAGACTGAGGATAAAGTCCAGGAGGTGAAGGAAAGTCTCTCTTTTTATCCCCTGACAGGAGAGGTCGTGGCCATCGGTATGCTGAATCCCGACACCGGCAAGGGCGCGGTCTATTTCCAGACGCCCAATGACGCGCTTTTGCCTTTTGAGGAAGAAGGCATCCATTTCGAAACGGGCGCCGAGAAAGACATACTCCGGAAGTTCTGGGAAGAGATAAAGGGCTATGACCAGATTATCACGTTCAACGGCAGGTCCTTTGACGGCCCCTTCATCCTGATACGTTCCGCCGTGCATAGAATAAAACCTACCAGAGACCTCATGCCCAACAGATATCACGCTTCCCATATCGACCTTCTCGACCAGCTCACCTTTTACGGCGCCTCAAGAAGAAAATTCAGCCTGGACATGTGGTGCAGGACGTTCGGGATAATAAGTCCGAAATCCGGGGGCATAACCGGCTATGACGTGAAAGACCTGTATACGTCGGGAAGGTACATTGACCTGGCGAAATACTGCCTGGGGGATCTCAGGGCGACAAAGGAGCTGTTTACGCGCTGGGAACAGTACATCCGGTTTCCTTCTGAAAGGACATATGAGAAATAAGAACTCAACAATGAGAACTGCAAAGTCTTTCAGTTCCCCGTTCTCATTTCCCATTCCTCAGCTTGGACACGATATCCACGAGGAATGCGGCGTGTTTGGAGTGTTCAACCACCCGGAGGCCTCAAACCTCACCTATCTTGGCCTTTATGCCCTGCAGCACCGCGGACAGGAAGGCGCGGGCATATGCTCATCCGACGGCAAGCAGATCTTTATCGAAAAGTCCATGGGCCTTGTTGCCGACATATTCACCGAGAAGAGACTGAAGAGGCTGCCCGGCTATCTGGCCATAGGGCATAACCGGTATTCCACAGCAGGGAGCAGCGTTCTTAAAAATGTCCAGCCCATCGTGGCAAATTTTGCCCTCGGCTCCCTTGCCCTTGCCCACAACGGCAACCTCGTAAATGCATCTGAACTGAGGAAGGACCTTGAGGACGAAGGCGCAATATTCCAGTCCACATCGGACAGCGAGGTGATTGTCCATCTCATCGCTCATGCAAAAGGAGACGACCCGTACGACAGGATCATTCAGGCGTTGCACAAAGTGAGCGGCGCCTACAGCCTCCTGATACTCAGAGAAAAGGAACTTATTGCCGCGAGAGACCCTTACGGGGTGAGGCCCCTCTGCCTGGGGCAGGTTGACGGCGCGTACGTGGTTGCGTCGGAGACCTGCGCCCTTGATCTGATAAACGCGACCTATATCAGGGATGTGGAGCCGGGAGAGATGCTCATTATCAATGAAAACGGTTTGAAGTCGGTGAAGGTCTCAGCGAACAACAGGAAAGCTCACTGCATCTTTGAGTTCATATATTTCTCCCGACCCGACAGCTACATCTTCGGCTATCAGAATGTGAACGAGGTGAGAAAGAAGTTCGGCCGCCAGCTTGCAAGGGAGATGCCTGTTGATGCAGACATTGTGATTCCGGTTCCCGATTCAGGTGTGCCTGCCGCCATAGGATTTTCAGAGGAGAGCGGTATTCATTTCGACTTCGGCCTCATACGCAACCACTATGTGGGCAGGACATTCATCGAGCCGAAGCAGAGCATACGGCATTTCGGCGTGAAGATCAAACTGAATCCCGTGAGGCAGCTCCTTGAGGGGAAACGGGTCGTTGTTGTGGATGACTCCATTGTGAGAGGGACCACGAGCAAGAAGATCGTCAAGATGCTGCGGGAAGTGGGAGGCGCAAAAGAGGTTCACATGAGGATAAGCTCTCCCCCAACCCTCGCGCCCTGTTTCTATGGCATCGATACCCCTACGAGGCAGGAGCTCATCGCTTACACGCATATGATCGAAGAGACAAGGAAGTACATAACCGCGGACACCCTCGCATACCTGAGTATGGAAGGTCTGAAGAAGATCGTGCCCGGCTCCGGCGATTACTGTTCAGCCTGCTTTGACAACGAGTACCCCATCGGTTTCCCGGGTGAACACCTGGAACAGATGGAGCTGATTTTACGGTAGTCTTTATCCCTACTGTTAGCCGTTTCTCCCTTTATGTTGAAAGATATTGAGATTCTGGAGCGGATAAGGCAGTATTGATATATGCTCACCGATTCGATCAGATCGATTTATGCAACAAACCTCGGCGTAAAGAGGGGTGAACGGGTCCTTGTATTCACTGACAGGATATCCGGACGGGAAATCCTCGATGCAAGGGACCAGTGCAGAAGAGAGCGTCTCAGGGATATCGCGCTGCTTACCGCGGAAGTAGGCAAGAGCTTCACCGCAAAGGTGGTGTTTCACGAATATCCCTCCACCATGAGCCACAGCGCTGAACCTCCGGAGGAATTGTGGCGCATCGGCTTTGGCGACAGGGTGGTGAAGGCATTGGCGAAAGCAGGCCTCCTGCTGCCCCTCATCGCCAAAGAGGTCTCCGATGAAGATACCAAAAGGGCGGAAACGCTTGTGAAGAAATACGGCAACGCATCGGCAGATGCCGTCATCGCCCTTTCCAACTACTCCACGAGCCACACGCGGTTCAGAGACTTCCTCACCAGGGTCTGCGGCGCACGGTATGCAAGCATGCCCTTGTTTGAGGTCTCGATGCTTGAGGGGTCAATGGATGTTGACTGGAAAGCGCTGGCGAAAAGGACGGGCGCCATTGCAAAGATGGTCAATACCGCAGAGACCATAGAGGTCGCGACTCCTCACGGCACCCAGGTCTCCTTCTCAAAAAAGGGAAGGAAGGCGCTCCCTGACACCGGCATACTCACGAAACCTGGTTCCTTCGGCAACCTTCCCGCAGGAGAGGTCTTCCTTGCGCCCCTGGAAGGGACTGCCAACGGGAAACTGATCCTCCTGTGGGGGCCGACGAGGGAGTTGCAGTCGCCGATTACATTGACGGTAAAGAATGGATGCGTCATCAGGGTTGAAGGAGACGAGCCCTATGCTGAAATACTCAAGGCCAAACTGGATGAGAGGAAGGAAAACAGGAATATCGCGGAGCTGGGCATAGGGACGAACGACAAGGCCAAAAGACCTGACAATATTCTTGAGTCTGAAAAGATCCTCGGCACAATACATATTGCCCTGGGAGACAACAGTTCCTTCGGCGGCTCTGTGAAAACACCCTTTCATCAGGACTTTGTGTTCTTCAGGCCGACGGTTGTGCTTGTTGACAAAAAGGGTGTGGGAACAGCGCTAATGAAGGACGGGAAATTTGTCTCTGAGATAAGTAAATAGTAAGATGTCTTGTATCGTCATTGTCTCGAAAATGTCACCCTGAACTTGTTTCAGGGTCTATAAGATGCTTCACTAAACATTTTTTAAACCCCATCCCGAATGCTTTCGGGACTGTGGGGTTTCCATCTAATCCTCTCCCCCTTGAGGGGGGAGGGCGCGGGTGGGGGTGAGCCCATTTTCACCTTCCCCTTTATCCCTCCCGTCAAGGGAGGGGAGATATTGGAGATACACCGCCGTCTCTGCGGCGAGGAGGTTCATTGCAGGAGGATATCGCATGGAAAATATCGTAGTCTTCATCACTGCCTCTAATGAAGAAGAGGCTGCAAAGATCGCTCGTGCCCTTGTGGAGGGGCGTCTTGCAGGCTGTGTTAATATTGTTAAAGGGATCCGGTCCATCTACATCTGGCAGGGGAAGATAGAGGATGAATCAGAGGTTTTGATGATCGCAAAGACCAGAAGGGAACTCTTTGAAGCCCTCCTGGAAAAAGTGAAAGGGCTCCACAGTTATTCGGTCCCTGAGATTATCGCCCTTCCCATTGTTGAAGGCTCACCGGATTACCTGAACTGGTTAAAGGAAGTGACGGGCTGAAGTGTCCATGAAAAGAGATGAATATACAGACATTATATGCAGGGGATTCTGCACGTTCTATAAAGAAGGCAAAGAGGAATTGGTGTGCGGGACGCACCATTTTCTGGAAAGTAATCTCACCTCCGGTGAACTTAAAGCCGGAATAAAAGGCATTAAACCTGAACCGGACTTTTTCTGTGACAAAGAGATAGAAAAATTCGTCTGTGAGCAGTGTGATTTTTTTGTGGACGGCTGCGCCTTCAGGGAAGGATTGGGTGCGCAGCCCTGCGGAGGGTATGCGATCATCGAATGGCTTCTTAAAAGAACCGGTTGAATCCCAGCAAGCGTGGCAATGAGGAAGAGGGCAGAGACTGAAAAGGGGCTCTCGCGAAGAAATTCGGGATAGCCCCCTGATTTAATTGGCGTCCCCAGCGGGATTCGAACCCGCGTTACCGCCTTGAAAGGGCGATGTCCTAGGCCGGGCTAGACGATGGGGACATAAAAAAACCGTGAAACGCAATTCGTAATGCGTTATGTGGCAAAAGTCCTTTGAACCCGTCACGCGTTACGCATCACGTTTTAAATGAGCCGCGTTGGATTCGAACCAACGACCCACGCCTTAAAAGGGCGTTGCTCTACCAACTGAGCTAGCGGCCCTCAGGAATCAATAGAATACACGTAATATCAAACCCTTGTCAATCACGCCGGGGAATGACAGAATCTTAGTTTTGGGACAGCCTCGCAGTTGCATTTGTTCTCTTCTTGAAAATATAATACGGCAATGCTGGCAAAAATACAGAGCGCGAGCGTCGTGGGCATCGATGCTCATGTGGTAGAGGTTGAGGTCGATATCACCTCCCGGGGGCTCCCCCATTTCTCTATGGTCGGTCTGCCTGATACTGCGGTGAAGGAAAGCCGCGACAGGGTAAGACCCGCCCTGAAGAATATCGGATTCAATTTTCCTCTCAAGCAAATCACCGTAAACCTGGCGCCCGCTGATCTGAAGAAGGAGGGGTCTTCTTTTGACCTCCCCATTGCAGTCGGGATCATGGCGGCAGAAGGGGTGATCGAATCGGGACTACTCAACGGCTATTTATTCACAGGGGAGCTGTCCCTTGACGGACGCATAAAGCCTGTTCGCGGCGCCCTTTCGATGGCGATCCTTGCAAGGGAGAGAGGGTTCAGGGGATTGATCCTTCCAAAGGAGAATGCCCCTGAGGCGGCTGTGGTGAGCAGCGTGAATGTCTTCGGCCTCGAGAGCCTTCCGGATGTGATCGAATTCCTGACATCAGGCGACTCAAAGAGTCCGATAAGGATAGATCCGGTCAAGGCCCTGGAGGAAAACTCCCTCTACGAAGAGGACTTCTCTGAGGTAAAGGGCCAGGAGCACGCAAAGAGGGCACTGGAGGTTTGTGCAGCAGGCGGACACAATGTGCTTGCCATCGGGCCTCCGGGCTCTGGGAAAACCATGCTTTCGAAAAGGCTCCCGACCATCCTTCCCGGGATGACCTTTGATGAAGCATTGGAGAGCACAAGGATTCACAGCGTTGCAGGGCTTCTGAAGTCAGGGCAGCCCCTTCTCGCCACGCGTCCCTTCAGATCTCCGCACCATACCATCTCTGATGTTGCCCTCATCGGCGGCGGACAGGTCCCGAAACCCGGTGAAGTGAGCCTTGCGCACAATGGAGTTTTATTTCTGGACGAGCTCCCGGAATTCAAGAGAAACGTCCTCGAAGTCCTGCGGCAACCCCTCGAAAACGGCGAAGTAACAGTATCGAGGGCAGTGGCCTCTGTTACCTATCCTGCTTCCTTTATGCTGGTAAGCGCCATGAACCCCTGCCCTTGCGGCTATCTCGGGGACTCGCGGCATCAATGCACGTGCACTCCCGGTCATATTCACCGGTACCGGAGACGGGTCTCAGGCCCCCTTCTGGACAGGATCGATATTCATATCGAGGTGCCGGCAGTGCCCTATAAGGAGCTGTCCACGGAATATTCAGGGGAGAAATCAGAGGTGATCAGGAAAAGGGTTCTTAAGGCGAGGGATCTGCAATTGGAAAGATTCAGGAGTGATAGAATATATTGTAACGGGCAGATGAAGGCGAGGCATATCAAGAAGTACTGCAAACTGAAAGACGATGCCCACAGCCTCCTGGATGCCGCCATGCAGAGGCTCGGCCTGAGCGCGCGGGCGTACATGAGGATATTGAAGGTTTCCAGAACCATTGCCGACCTGGAAGGTTCTCAGGACATCCGGAGCCATCATGTCTCCGAGGCGATACAATACAGAACATTGGACAGGGGAGTGTTTTAACTTGTAATTCCCTCTTGCTACAGGGTTTCCGGTTATCCCCTCTCCCCTTGCGGGAGAGGGTTAGGGTGAGGGGTATAAGATGTCATTCTATTCACCCTCCCCTTAGTCCACTCCCGTCAAGGGAGGGGAGATTTTAGGATACCCTGCGGTCTCTGCCGCAGGGAGGTTCATTTATTTCTTTGAAATGTTATTTTAAATGTAATAAATTCTATCACAATTTGTTGTACTGCTGTAGAAACTTACTAACCCTTCAGCCACTTCTCAGCCCTGTTGTCATCACAAAAACGCTGGATATATGATAAGATAAAACTACTTATGAAGATTTATCTTGATGTCTGTTGTTTGAACAGACCTTTTGATGACCAGGCGCAAGATAGAGTGCGTCTTGAATCAGAGGCGGTTCTCTCTATCCTTAATTACAGCAAGGCTAAAGGCTGGCGTTTATTGAATAGTGAGGTCATAACAATTGAGATTTCTAAGATACCCGATAACGATAAAAGACAGAAGGTTGCTATTCTATCTACAATGTTGCAGACCTATATCGTTGTTGATGAAGATATAGAAAGGCGAGCAATAGGATTTGAGAATTTAAATTTTAAACCTTTTGATGCCTTGCATATTGCATGTGCAGAAAAAGGCAAAGCAGATATTTTATTAACAACAGATGATGACTTCTTGCGTAAGGCATCGCAGTGCAAAGATACCCTGAAGGTAAGGGTAGAAAACCCTGTGAAATGGCTAATGGAGGTGATTGTAAAATGAGCATTCAAACATTGAACCCTGTTGCTATAAGGAAATTAGGATTAGAGGCTTTAGCAAAGGCTCTGGGACCTATAGGAATGGTACATTTTCTCCAGCAGTATGAGGGTGGGATAGGTAACTATACCAAAGAAAGACAAGAGTGGTTTAAAGATTTCACTGTTAAGGGTATAGTAAAAGAAATAAAGAATAGACGAAGGCCCTGAGTCAGGAAGCATACTGCGGAAATAAATAGTGGAAATAAATAGGGACACATCCTAATATTCTTTGAGAAAAAATATGGTGAGCGACCGTTAAAGGCTATGATGAAGAACAGTAACATAAAACAAGTGCAAGGTGGAAAATAAAATAGGATGTGCCCCTAATTCTATTCTCTACTTTGGTGGTATAATACGGCAATGAAAGGGTATGACGGGTATAAAGCGATATGAAAGTCGGAGAAGCACTCGTTAAGGAAGGGCTTATCACAAGGCAGCAACTGGAGCTTGCCCTTCAAAGGCAGGTCCAGTTCGGCGGCAGGATCGGCACGAACCTGCTGGAACTGCGCATCGTGGGAGAGGATGAACTCACGAAATTCCTCAGCAGATATTTCAGGGTCCCTCCCGCATCACCGGAGCTGATAACATCCGTAGAGGAGGAAGCGCTGAGCGCAGTGAGCAAGGAGATCATTGAAAAATATAAGATCCTCCCCCTTAAGAAGGAACGGAACAGGCTGCATACAGCGGTGCTCAACCCCAGGGACATAAAGGAGATCGACGAGTTGAGGTTCATTACAGGTCTTGATATTATCCCCTATGTGATTACCGAATTGAGACTCCTCTATGCCCTCGAAAAATACTACGGGATAAAAAGGGAGCTGAGGTATATCAGCGTTACGGACCGCTTCGACACTGAGAAGAAGCCTGAAGAGGATTCCATCGACAAGATAAAGGCTGCCTTTGCTAATGTGAAGGAGACCGAAGAGATTGCCGGCATACTCATTCAGGCGGCATACAAGGTCGCGGCGCGGGTCGGTGTTTTTATCATAAAGGGGAAGAAGATAACGGGCTGGAAGGGAAGGGGGATCAGCGTGGATGGATTTGCCGTAACGGAAGACGAGTTTTCGATCTTTTCCGATGTCCTGAAACGGAGGAGCCATTACCGGGGGCCTGTGCTGAAGATAAAGGGGAATGAACCGCTGATCAAGCTCCTTAGCGGAACACCCCAGGACGCGCTGCTGATGCCCATTGATATCAGGGAAAGGACGGTTGCCATGTTCTATGTTGACAACGGCAATATTTCTGTTCTTGATGCCAATGTCGGATTTCTGTCAAAGCTTGCGTCACTGGCGGGGCTCGCCTTTGAGATGATGATAATAAAAAAGAAGATTATG
>CAMTVV010000119.1:0-3323 GCA_947085305.1 uncultured Nitrospiraceae bacterium | reverse complement strand
CGATGCTCTCGTTGGTGACTGGAGTTCAGACGTGTGCTCTTCCGATCTTCATTTCTTCATCAACGCTGCAACCGTGGGGAAAAGACCGATGTCCGTATGGGGCAGGAAAAGGGCGGAAAGGTACTCATCCATAAACCCCCTCGAGGCCGAAAGTTCCATGTACGTCATTTTTGAGGCGACCTCCTCCGCCTCTCTTCTGAGACTCTCGGAAAGAAGGCAGAGATATGCGCCTGTGACGGACGCATTCCCAAGGAAGGAGAATTTATCCCTGGGCAGGTCAGGCAACATACCGAGGATGATGGCTCTCTCTACATTCAGATAATTCCCGAATCCCCCGGCAATATACACCCGTTCTACAGCGTCCAGTCCGAACCCCACCTCTTTTAAGAGAAGAGCTACCCCGGCGTAAATTGCCGCCTTTGCCCTGATGATATTTTCGATGTCCGCCTCGGTGAGCGCCACATCCTTGCCTTCCCGGGAAAAAACAAACTCGAAGCCGTCTTCGCCTTCACGGATCCTGTCTGTTTTTCTCTGCCGAACGAGCTTCCCCTTCTGGTCAATGACCCCTGTGAGGAACATCTCGGATATGGCATCGATCATCCCTGAGCCGCATATTCCCACGGGTTTTGCATCCCCGATGACGACCAGTTCAGGCTCATATGTTTTTGGATCGATCCTCACCGACTCGATCGCTCCCTCCGTTGCCCTCATCCCGTGCTTTATGCCGCTCCCCTCAAAGCACGGGCCCGCAGAACAGGCTGCGGTCATGAGCCACTCGTTGTTTCCTACAGCGATCTCTCCGTTTGTCCCGATATCCATGAATAGGGCTATCTCCGGGTTTCTGTGCATCTTTGACGCGAGCACCCCTGCAACGATATCACCGCCTATATAACTGGCAACGCACGGAACTGTATACACGGGGGCCTGAGAATTGACCGAGATCTTCGCGGTGCCCGCCCTCCACTTCGGGAAAAAATTCACGGTGGGGATGTAAGGCTCCTCCCTGATAGGGGCAGGATCAAGTCCCCAGAAAAGCTGGGACATGGTAGTGTTTCCCGCCACGACAACGGATTCGATGTCCTCCCTCTCTATGGAATGGCGCTCCACCAACGGGGTGAGGATATCATTAATATCGGCTACTACGGCATCCCTCAGCTCGCAAAGTCCCCCTCCTTCAGTGGCGTGAATAATGCGCGTAATCACGTCATCCCCGTACCTGATCTGGGAATTGTAGGTGGACCCCACATCGATGAGTCGTCCGTCAGCGAGGTCCACGAGATCTACAACAACCGTGGTCGTTCCGATATCCACAGCAAGGCCGTATTTATCCTTATATTTATATTTATTGCCGTCGCTGATGAAGACCGCCTCTGAATCATCTGTATACCCGAGAGTGATCTTCCATCCCGCTTCCCTCAAAGCCTTTGCCATGGATGAGACAAACCCGTGAGAAAATCTCATCCCCTTTATTCCCCTCTCCTCCAGCGCCCTTTTCAGGCGTTCGATATCGCTGATATTGTCATGGATTGTGGGCGGAGGCACTTCGAGGCAGAGGAGTTTCACTACAGGAGAGACCTCCGCATTAAACGATTCAAAGAGCTCGAAAAGTTCCCGCGATTTCGAGATGGCGATCTTATCCCCTACCACGAGCATGGATTCCTTCGGGATCTCTATCAGAATATCCCCTTTGGGATATGTCCGGCATGCAAGGACAAAGCCCTGCTCCTTCTCCTTCGGTCCGAGCTTCCCGTGGGAGCCGGACTCGTACCGGCCCTCCACGATCCTCACCTTGCACTTCCCGCAGGCGCCCTTGCCCCCGCATGAGGCAACGAGATAGACCCCCTGACCCTTCAGTGCATGGTACAGGTCATCGCCTTCAGAAACCGGTATTGTCTTCCCCGATGTCAACCGTGCTTCCACGATTTTCTCTTCTTCTCCTCGCTTTTCCGGATGCTGTCACCACGGGACTCCCCGTTCGCTGCGAGTCTTATTATACACTATCAGATTACTGCTTCGGCTCCCGGGGGCGCCTGTTTCCTTCCTCCCTTCATTGCGCGCAGAAGAGTTGCCATATCTCAGGAACAGAGGTATTATACTTGTATGAGATACCTTCGTCTTGGCCGATACCTTTGCGAAAAAGGGCTGATCACCGAGAGGGACATCCTCAATGCGCGTCTTATTCAGAAAAAAAGCAATCTCAGGATTGGAGAACTGGCCAAGGCCAGGGGCTGGCTCAATGACGATGACATTTGCCGGATCCTGATCATTCAGGAAGACACCCAGGAAAAATTCGGCGAGATCGCAGTGAAGCAGAGGTATCTTTCCGCAGAGCAGGTAAAAGAGCTGCTCAAAGAACAGGAAGATACCCATATCTTGTTTGGAGAAACCCTGGTCAGAATCGGGGCCATCTCGGAAGAGGTCCTTATTGAACAATTGAAGGAATTCAACAAGCTGGAATTTCAGAATCCGCGGTCGTAATCTTCCTTCCCTCTTCCCCCGCTTCAGCGTCTTCATGGGATTGCAGACTGAGCCCCGGAAGTGATCGGCCTATAAGCAAAAAAAGTGCGCACTTATTGACACTTTTTGCCATTGTATGATACTTTGAAGGAAATGCCGATGCAGGACAAAAGCTTAATAGTGAAGGAAGCGCAGAAGTATCTCGCAAGAGGTCAGATTGACAAGGCCATTGTTGAATGGGAAAAGCTTGTCAAGGAAGCCCCCGACGGCAATATTTACAATACCATAGGCGATCTCTACCTGAAGAAGGGCAATAAGAAGGCTGCGGTGGAATTTTTTCATAAAGCTGCCGCCTTTTTCAGGGAAGGAGGGTTCTCCCTAAAGGCCCTTGCCCTTTACAAGAAAGTTATCAATATCGACCCTGCTGACGCAGGCGCCTATACCGCTTTAGGCGAACTGAGCGAGGAGAAGGGCCTCGTCACCGATGCAATCAAGTATTACCTCACCGTTGCAGATATTCTTGCGAAGGAATCGAGCAAGGAAAGATTCCTGAACATCTATGAAAGGATTCTGGCGCTGGCCCCTTCCAATATTCCCCTGAGGGATAAAGTCGCCGGGCTCTTTATAAAAGAAGGGTTCACCTCCTACGCCATAAAGGAATATCTCTATATTGCAAAGCTCTGCGCGGATAAGGGGGATTCCGAGCAGGCGCGCGCTTATTTCACAAAGATCCTGGACATCCAGCCTGACAATAAAAACGCTCTGGTAGGCCTGAGTCAAATCTATGAGAAGAGAGGCGATTTGCGACAGGCGGTCGAGTATATGAAAAAGGCGATTGAGCTGCAGAAGGATAATGCGAATTTATT
>CAMTVV010000118.1:0-8037 GCA_947085305.1 uncultured Nitrospiraceae bacterium | reverse complement strand
GTCTGTTTAGGGGAAGGTCTTTTTCGAAGAAACCCTTGACAGACGGGGTCTTCCGGATGAACCCCTGTGGTAAATCTCTATTACCCTGACATTGTCTAATAAATCATCCTGACATGCCGGGCTGCCAAGACGCACAAGGAGCCAAGACTTGTCTTCCTTACACCGAGGACTTTCTGCACCTTTTTCAGTCCGGAAACCTGTTGAATTGCCCGAAGGCTCGTAACAACAGGATTGAAGAAATAAAGCAGCAAAAACACCTTTACCTCTATTTGTTGAACCGTCAATCACGGTTCAATTATTACATAAAAGACATTTGAAAGTCTAGAACTATTTTTACCTTTAATATCAATATGTTACATGTTGCATTAAAAATTCTGTCTTATTGCACTCTACTAAGCATACTAACTAAGCATATTTTATGCCGAACAGTATTGGATGTGTCCCTATTACCGAAAAGGCCGGGCATCTCCTCATACTCGAGCAACGAGTAATGCATAATGGATATATTACGTATGAAAAATGCGATGATCCCGCGATCTGCGAGATCAGGACAGAACTCTTTTCCCATTCAAAAAGCCATGGAGGGTTCTTCAAAACAGTCATTGATGAAGTCGATGCACTCCTCTATTCCTTATTACTTGCCTGAGTTCAAAATAAAATAGCAGATAAAAAAATCTTTCGACAAATATAAGGGGGAAAAGTCTTACGTTCAAACACTGATCGCTTTAACAAGAATAATTCGGTAACTGTTAATGCAAATTTGTCTGGAATAGCAACAGGATTCCTCTACATTGACTGATTTGAATGCTCCGCAACATGAGTAGCGTATTTCAATGAATCTTACCAATTGTTTGAGATTCCTACTACCTGTGCTGAACGATTTCCGCACCAAGAGACGGTGAATTGCAACCTCTCGTAATTAAAGGATGGTTTGATGCAGTTACCTTCATTCAGAAAAGGTTTGATCAGGATTATTATTAGCGATAATATCTTTAGCAAAAAGCCTGTGCATTGACTTTGAAAAGCAAACTAAAATATAATAATTTATACGCTTTGGAGATTTACATATGCCACATAGCGAGGAAATAGACCGGCTCATTAATCACGTAAATAGCCTTGACAGGATATACCTCAATGCTATCCTTCACGACATCTCCGACGGCCTTGAAATAATTTCCGGACTCCCTAAAAACCGTATTTACTTATCACTTCCTGCATATTACGGATCGGTAAAAGAGGTTCTTGAGCCTTTTCACATAAGGGGACATATGCAGTATCCTGTAAGAAACATGTCTCTCGCCATAAGAGAAGACGGACCCGATAATTCCCTTTCTTTGCCTCAATCTCTCCAGAATACCTTTGAAGCAGAGGCATATAAATCATGCAAGCCGGTTATGGCGTTACGTTATTCAGAATCGGATATGGAGGGTTCTGTCATAATAGGTAAAACTTTGAATATCAAATCCTCGGTGCTGTTTCCAATAATTCTTAAAGACAAGATTCTTGGAGTTGCTGCTCTGGATAGTATGGAATATCTTAAACAGGATATTTTCTTGTCCTTTAAAGGTCTGATTGCCGAGTTTCTAAAAGCGGTGGCACAAAAGCTTTCTGATGTGGTGGATTATTGGTCGCCAACCATTCAAGAGAGAAGGGCTGAAGAAACCATGAAGGCATATAAAGTTTCACTGGTATTGGAATTGCCGGTCCGGGAAGGGATAGCTGACTTGGCCGTATTAATGGTACCTTCTTTAGATACCGTTTGCGGCGAAAAAATAGGATGCGTTATCCCATTTTCTTTGGCGTCTCGAGATGAGAATGACAAAAAGCTGTTTGTCGAGACTCTGAGGGACGGTAGGTATAGTGGCAGGATGATACTTGGCTCTGAGGCATTTATTCTCACGTCAGAATTGATGGAAAGAGGTTATGATACGGTGAAGCCTAGGCCTGAAGCTTCGAATACACCGTCCTTTTTCCACTTGAGGGATTTTACATGCTCTTTCGAAATAGACCTGAAGAAAAAGGCAGGTTTTACTGCTGCCATATTTTATCCAGTTGTAGACAGACAAAAGGATTTGCTTTATGCTGTTATCTTCTACCTAAAAAAAGATACTCTGAAGAAAGCAAAGACAATGCTCCCCAGAGAAGAAGGGAAGTCTCTCTTGAAGAGCAAATTGAAAGCTCTCGAGTCCAGGATAAATTCGGTTCTTTATAGCCTTTCTGCAAGCACTCTCATCACAGACCATATCTTGAAGATATACCAAGTTAATCAATGTTATAAAGATTTTGATAAGATGAAGGACATAAGGAAGGGACTTACCGAGTTTCTCCATATGATCCTTTATAACATTATGGTCATAAGTGGTGCTGATTGCGGGACCATCGGCGTTGTTGGAAGTATTAATGGTAGGAAATACGTTATTGTTGAACGAGAAGGAGGAGTAGTCGTAGGCGCAAAGGCAGGGGACATCCATAACAGCTATATATGGCCTGTCAGAGTTGGAACCCCAGACGCTCTTCTGACTAAAGAACTGTCTTTATCCGGGATTGCTGCTGCACGGGGAAAAACCGAAGTAGCTCTCGGAATAGAGGGGATAGAGAATGAAGGGTTTAAGATGCCTTGTCATGAGATGAAATCCGCCATTGCAACTCCAATAGTGGTAGGGCAAGAGACTATAGCTGTGATTAACCTCGGAGCAAGGGAAAAATATTTTTTCATGGAAAAAACACAGAACATTCTTGAGATGATTTCGAAAATGGTGGGTGATAATGTTCATAAACTCATAAAAAAATATGACGTGAGTGTTGAAGTCCTCAAGCTTTACGGCGGCAGATACCCGTATATAAAGAATGACGCATTAAATTATCTGGCGGAACTTTATCATTCCCATTTCATAGATTTAAGCAAGTTTTTGGACGATATCTTAAATAATTACGAGTCCAGGCGAAGGGATAGAAAGGATAAGGAAAATCATATAACGCTGAAAGATATCAAGATGACATATCTTGACAGCAACCTGGAACGCATAAATCTTGAGGAATATCTGGAAAAAGCCGACAATGATGTTGCTAATTACATTTATCTGATGCTCAAGAATCGGAAGGCTTCTTTTTTTGACGCCGTTCAGGATGCCTATTCAAAGCACGACATATCACGGAATGTAGCTCGGCTTATTTTCGAAAAGGCCAAGCTTACCTTACCGAAGCCACAAGTTACGAAAATTGCCGTTCAGCTGAATGTCTGTTCAGAGAATTACAAGGGTAGCTATGAAGATAAAAAAAAGATAGAGAGATTCAGACAATTTTATAAAAAGACTATAGGCATAAAAATTTAATCTCTGTTCGCATACTCATCCATTGTAAGTTCACACCTGAAAAATATTTACGTACAGTTATCAGAACTAAGAGATCAATTCCATATAATGCCCGTCTCGCCCCCGTTAAGAAAGAGGAGAATTAATATACCGTAGTTGAGAATTATATCTTTCAACAACGTTCAATGACTTTCACTCAATTAAAGTTATGAACAATAATGAGCTTGATTCCGGTTTAATACCATTCAAGCAAATATTGATAAAAAACAATACAAATGACCAATAAATAAATCTTAATAATTATTTAAGTGTTTGATTTATAAGCTAAAAATAGTATTGAGAATAAGTATATCTTTTTTTTGTCGATAATAAAGTTGAGTAAATAGCTTGACACTAAAATTTCATTGATGTAATGTAAAATCAAGAACCAAGAAAAATAATAAATTAAAGATTGGTTCTTGTGAGGCAGGTAACGAGATGATAATTTCCCTTTCTTTAAAAGAGCACGTTTCTCATTCATGGGATCGCAAGCCGGTAGATTGCATCCATAGAGAAATCCCAATCCCTTTTATTTTTCATATTTGCGATAAAACATATGGGCGTCTGAAAATGGCCGAAGCGAAGGCGGGAAGTTCGGACTTATTTGATGTGGATAAGGGTGGGGCAACCGGAAGAACTACTCCAGTACGGTTTGGTATGACAACAGCCAGGGTGGATATTTTTTGTGCTCACAATGGAATTCATCGAAATTTCAGACGCCTGAGGGCTATTAAACAGGCGGCAATAAAAAGGAGGCGAAGAAAAGTATGGCAGTTACAAAATCACATCCTACTTCAGGGATAAAAGTTACAGAATCGAGCATAAAAGGTCCTGCAGAGATACCGCAATATCAATCCGCAATAAGTACCACAAAGATAGAAGGAGGTGGAATTGAGCTGAGGGCATATATCTTTCTCGACCAGATGCAGCCACAGCTGGCATCGCAAGTTGCCGCAACTGCACGAGGATATCTCCCTATAGTGGGGCAGGCATCAATAGTTGTAGAGATAGCGCCGGGGATCGAGATCAACAGGTTGACGGATATAGCCGTAAAAGCCACAGACGTGATGCCTGGCAACCAGGTTGTTGAGAGAGCCTTCGGTATGCTTGAGTTCCATCATGACGATCAAGGTGCGGTGCTGCAGTCTGGAAAAGCGATTCTTGACGCCATAGGAAAAACAGAGATGGACAGACTCAGGCCGAGGATACTGACAAGCCAGCTCGTGAGAAGGGTTCATGACTATCAATGCTAGATGATAAACCGTACCAATAGGAGTGCTGACCTCATCCTACCGGGGGAAACGCTCTATATCCTTGAGGTACATCCGGCTGGCTACGCCAACTTCGCAGCCAATGAAGCTGAAAAGGCGGCTCATGTCAAACTGATAGAGGTCAGGAACTTCGGCGCCTTCGGCAGACTTTATTTCAGTGGCGAAGAGAGGGACGTAGAGGTAGGTATGGTTGCAGTTCACCGTGCTCTCGAGTCAGTGTTTGGTAGGGAAAATACACCCGTTCCGGAGAGCGGGCATAAATAACTTAAGTAATTATATAGGAGACGGAAAAAATGGAAAAAGATAAAGTGAGTGTTTCTTCCCTTATCGCCAAAAAGAAAAATGGTCAACAAATAACCATGTTAACCGCCTACGATTATCCGTTTGCCAAGATTATCGACCAGGCCGGCATCGACATCATCTTCGTAAGCGATGCATTGGGTATGACAGGCTTGGGATATAAGAATACTCTCCCTGTGACCATGGAGGAGATGCTTCACCATACCAAGGCCGTTGCAAACGCTGTGGAGAGAGCATTCATCCTGTCGTGCATGCCTTTCATGGAGTACAATACTGAAGAAGATGCCAGAAGAAATGCCGGACGTTTCATCAAGGAAGGGGGGGCAGATGGCGTAGAGGTGGAGGGAGGGAAGGAAGTTGTGAAGATCGCACATGCCATAGTTGAAGCGGGCATCCCTACAATGGTTCACATAGGCCTTACACGGCAGTTCGTATCCAAATACGGAAAGTTCGGAGTACTTGGCAGAAGCGCTGAAGAGGCTGCAGATCTCATTGAACTGGCTGTGGAATGCGAGAAGGCTGGGGCCTTTGCGGTATCGGTGGAGTGTGTACCAGACAGGGTAACAAGGATTATTACCGAAACGTTAAAAATCCCCGTAATAGGAATAGGAGCAGGCGTCAACTGTGATGGCCAGGCATTGGTCACCCAGGACATGGTCGGACTCTTTGAGCACTTCGTGCCGAAGTTTGTAAAGAAGTATGTGAACCTCTGGGAAGAGACTTCCAAGGCAATAAAAGCGTTCAAGGAAGAGGTAGAAACCTTCAAGTTTCCGAAGCCTGAGCATGGTTTTACTATTGCCGAGGAACAGTTGACGAGACTTAAAAACATACAGAGAAGCAAAAAGTGGGTTATTTCGGAGAAGTAAGGAGGTGGAAAGATGACATTCAGGGAAAAGTTGAAATCAGGAGAGTTCATTGTCACAGCAGACGTAATCCCGCCCAAAGGCACAGCAATCTATAAGACTCTGAAGGGTATAGAACTTCTTAAAGGAAGGGTTGATGCCATAAATGCTACTGATATGCCCGGGGCGAACATGCGGATGGGTTCCCTCGCGGTATGCGTCAAGATCAAAGAGATGGGGATAGAGCCTATCATGCAGATCACCTGCCGCGACAGGAACCGTATCAGCCTTCAATCAGAGATGCTGAGCGCATATGCCTTAGGAATAAGGAACATCCTCTGTCTGAGAGGTGACGTGATAACGGGCTCAGACAACCCTGACACCAAACCGGTCTTTGACCTCGATACAGTTCATCTATTAGAGGCGGCAAGGAGTCTCGAAAAGGGTCTTGACATGGGCGGAAAACGTCTTGATGGCTTACCAAAGTTTTGTCTCGGGGCTGCCCTTGACCCAGGTGCGGAAAACCAGATGGAAGAGATAAAAAGGGCCTTCTCAAAAGTTGAGGCAGGAGCAGAGTTTTTCCAGACCCAGCCTGTCTTCGATGTCGGTACCTTTAAGAGGTTCTTGGAGAGGGTGGCATTTCTTGATATTCCGGTTCTCGCAGGGGTGTTTATCCTGAAATCGGCGGCATCGGCACGGTTCATAAATAAAAATATCCCTGGAATTGTTGTTCCTGAACCGATAATACAAGAGCTCGAAAAGGGAGATGCCGAGCGCAGGAGCATTGATATAACCATTAGGCTCATAAGGGCACTCTCAGGTATTTGTTCGGGGGTTCATATCATGATGATCACGCCATGGCATCAATGGATTCCCCATATCCTTGACGAAGCAGGAATTACTGACAACATCAAAGTGTTAACGATGTGAGGATGAAAAAAACTGTATGGTTTTGAAAGAAGTTTTAAAATCGGGACGATTTGTTATTACAACGGATTTTCTCCCTCCCAAAGGAACAAATATAAAGGAATGCCTAAAACTATTATACCCCTTAAAGGGAAGAGTGGACGGTGTGAATGCAGCAGATAATCAGAAGGCTATGATGAGACTCAGTTCTTTGGCTACCAGTTGCTTAATAAAGGAAATGGGGATAGAGCCGATATTGCAGATGGTGTGCAGGGATAGAAACCGACTGGCCTTACAGTCAGACCTATTAGGTGCCTCAGTTCTTGGAATACAGAACATCCTTATCCTTACAGGAGACCATCAGTCTATGGGGGACCACCCCGGAGCGAAAGGTGTCTTTGATTTGGATTCAGTACAACTTTTGAAGGCGGCAAGAAGACTGGAGGAAGGCTTCGACATGGCTGGAAACAGACTTAATGGTTCTCCAAAGTTCTGTCTCGGTGCTGCGGTGAATCCAGAGGCAACCCCGTTAGAACCACAGTTGATAAAAATGGAGAAGAAGGTAAAGGCAGGAGCTGAATTTTTTCAGACTCAACCTATCTTCGACGTGGAGGCATTTGCATCCTTTATGGAACAAACAAGACATTTACATGTTCCGGTTCTGGCCGGTGTCTTTCTGATCAAGTCGGCAAAGATGGCTCTTTACATGAATAAAAACGTTCCGGGGGTGCATATTCCCAGGTTCATTCTTGATGAATTCGAAAGGAGCGCCAATCCCGTGAATACAAGTATTGAGATAGCGGCTCGTCTGATCAAGGATTTACAGAACCTCTCACAGGGAGTCCATATTTATACCATACACTGGGAGGACAAAGTTCCGTTAGTTCTAGATAAGGCAGGGTTTTGACAAAAATTCTTAAAAGAGGAGGAAACCTTGGAAATAATCGGTGAGAGGATTAACACATCGATCAAGTATATCGAGAAGGCCTATCTTGAGAAAGATGTCGCGGTGATTCAGGAAGAGGCGAAGAAACAGGTGGATGCGGGCGCACATATCATCGATGTCAACGCGGGGCTGAATCCTGAAAACAATCTCCAGAGGCTTGAATGGGCCGTTGATATCATCCAGGAGGTGACAGATGTCCCGCTTGCGATAGACAGCATACATCCGACGGCAATTGAGGCTGGCCTGCGGAAATGCAGGGACGTAAAGAACCGCTTTGCCAACTCCATAACTCTTCAGAAACGAAGGATTAATGGCATACTGCCTTTTGTAAAAGAAATGGGCTGCAAAGTCGTTGGTGTAACTATCGACGATAAGGGTGGGATGCCCGATCACGCGGAAGGAAGGCTTGAGATAGCCAAAAG
>CAMTVV010000117.1:0-1902 GCA_947085305.1 uncultured Nitrospiraceae bacterium | reverse complement strand
TAACTCGTAAAAAGTCTTAATCCCCTCCCCTTGCGGGAGGGGATTAAGGGGAGGGGGATCATAACTTGTTGATAAACCAATTTATTATATCACCCCCACCCTCGCCCTCCCCCGTCAAGGGAGAGGGAATTTCGGACTTTTTACGACATTGTCATTTTTAGCTATGGCAAATTGCTGAATCCGCGTTTTATTTTCCAGAGGAAATACTTCTCAAAGGCAAACTTCAGCCACTTATACCTGATCCCTGCTTTCAGCTCTGACTCCTGCCTCGGCGGGAGCACGGGATTTGCCTTCATTATGGCAGCGGTATTGCCCATATCCATAAGGCAGACGACATCCATCTCGTAGGGGCGAGGCGACGCCTCGCCCCTACCTGCAATATCAGATGCAATTGCATGTGCTGCCGTTCTCGCCATCTTCACCGTCATGTAACCTGTCTTCGGAACACCCGTGGTCACTGGAGTTGGCTCAGGCGGGGGAATGGCAATTGCAACTCCTATGGTGAAAATGTTCTTATAGGTTTTGTGCCTCATATACTCATCAACAGGGATAAACCCCCTTGGATTACCAAGATGGGCCACAGCAGGAACCCCCTTCATCGCAGGCGCAAACATCGACAGCTTGAAGGGAATTCTTGTGCCGTCCTTCAACCTCACCTCATCAGGCAAAATCTCCTCAACGGCAGTGTTAGCAAAGATTTTTATATCGCGCCTTGCAAACTCATCCTCCATCATCCTTTTGGAATCCCTTAATCCACCGATTCCGAAATGGCCTATGTATGGCTCTGAGGTCACAAAGACAATAGGCGCTTTATGTCTTATTTTTCTCTTTCGAAGCTCTGCGTCTATCTCGAAGGCATACTCATACGGCGGACCGAAACAGCTCACCCCCTGGACAGAACCGGTAACCACAGGGCCGGGATTCTCAAGGAACTTGTTCCATGCCTTATTCGCCCTTTCAGCTTGATCAAGCGTGAATATGCATTCAGCATGTCCTTTTTCCGGTCCAAAACCCGGAACTTCTTCAAAGGCAAGATGGGGGCCGGTCGCTATAACGAGATAGTCATACGGCACTTCCCTGGTCAATGTGATAACTTTGGAGGCATCGGCATCTACTCCCTTAGCCGCTTCATGAATGAATGCTATCCCTTTCCTTTCCAGGATCGCTTTTAGCGGGAGGGTAATATCTCCTGCCTTCCTGCTCCCCATGGCAAGCCAAGGCAATGAGGGAATAAAAACAAACTTATCATCGTCAGAGAAAACCGTTACCTCAGCTTTTTTCCCGAGGAGCCTTTTTAGCTCAAAAGCTGCTGTGAGACCTCCAAAAGAACCGCCTAACACAACAATCTTCGCCATCGTTGCCTCCCCAATTTTGCGTAATAGGTAATGAGTAATGCGTAATGAGTTAAAAATATTTATACCCATCACACATCACGGATTACGCATCACGTTTAAAACATTCCCACCACCTTGTCCTCGCCTGCCATCAGGTCAACAAGGCCGTCGTAGTCCAGCCTTTTTATATCCTTCTCGATCTCATCCCCCCTTAAACCCCTGAGCCTCACGTCGTCATCCAGAACATATGCGGCGCCGCAAAAACCTTCGAGTCTCTCCTTCTGTGCAAAATAAACGCCGTTCTGAAGAAATACCACGTCTGCCGCCATATCCCTTGCCAATTTTATGCCCCTTTTTCCATCCATGGTGTCGGGAGCGCTCTTTACTATTACCAACATATAAACCTCCATTCTTTAGTGCAGTAGTGCAACAGTGCAACAGAGCAGCAGTTTAAAATACTTTTTCGGACTACTGCTCTACTGAGCTACTGAGCTGCTGCTCAAAAAATCATCGTTGTCTTTGCTTCCTGAACCAGCCCCGCCATCTCTGTCGCATTTATCATCCTCAC
>CAMTVV010000116.1:0-6890 GCA_947085305.1 uncultured Nitrospiraceae bacterium | reverse complement strand
CATGCTCCATAAAATAGAGGCCATCGAAAAAGAAGTTATGGATTTAAAACTGTCTGTCCTCAAAAAGCTTAGCCCCTCCGGAAAAAAAATTATTAAGCTCAAAGGCATTCTTAAAGGTGTGGAGATTACAGATAAAGATATCGTCTCTGCCAAAAAATCCCTCTACAGCAAAATAGAGATATAGTTTGCTGTTAATGTTAGTTGATTCACCTATACCCCTTGTGTTATCTTTAAAGTAGAACTTCAAAGACAATATACAGGAGGGAATTATGCCAAAAACCATTGAGATGCCGGTTTCACTCCTTGAGAAAATGTCTAAAGTCACAAAGGCATTTGAGGAGATTGAGGACGAGATAGAAGATTTACTTCTCTCAAAAGACCCAAAATTCCTTGAAAAAATGCGCAGGGCAAGAAAAGACCATTTTGCCGGCAGAACCAGACCGCTTAAGAGTCTCAAGAAAGATTTGTGTATTGTATAGAATAGATACAACTCCTGACTTTGACAGGGATATAAAGGCCATTGACCCACCAATGGCAGTTAGAATCATTAGAAAGATAGAATGGCTTGCTCAGCATCCTGAATTTCTGAGAAACCCTTTGAAGAACATGCCCAAGGGTTTGAAAGGTCTTCAAAAATATAGAGTCGGCGACCATGGAGTTATCTTCTGGGTTGATCATAGCCATAAATCCATCATCCTATATGGAGTTGAACACCGCAGAACCGTATACAAGAAGCTTTGAACGCATATCCCTTTACCTCACTATTCCTTGTCTCCCATTAAATCCGTGATTTGTGACACGTGATGCATGACTTGTCAAAATCACTTTTTTGACCAAAAGGTTATTTTTATGGTAAATTTCAATCATGTTTCAGCCATCCCGATTTGAAAGGAGGTAAAGTCACAATGTCTAAAGTGATAGATGCTGTTTATGAAAACGGTGTTTTTAAACCTGAAAAAAATTCGTATGAAAGAACATCAAAAAGTGCGTATTCAGATATTGCCTGACGATGATTGGAAAGAGAGATTCGACAAAGCCTTGAAATCTATTCGCAGCAAGGCAGCGCAGTTTACTCAGGAAGAAATAGAGAGGGATATAGAAGAAGCCATTAAAGAGGTAAAGGAAAGTAAACAGGCAAAGGCAGAGGTAAAGGTGCAGGAGGCTAAAAATGTCACGGGCTACTGAAACTATTAAGCCGAAATACTTAGTCGATGAAAAAGGCCAAAAGAAATCTGTTGTGCTTAGCTTTAAGGATACAAAAATATAATGGAGTTAATAGAAGACCTTGAAGATGCTAATGACCTTCTTAAGGCTGAAAGAGCCTTCTCCGCTTCCTTCATTTGCTGTTATAATAGCCGATGTTTTTCATTTACAGTTTATTATACGCCATTGTTCTGCTCTTCCTTCTTCCCTATGAATACATGAGAAGGCCGAAGGGTCTGAGAACCAGGTGGCTTCGGGAGAGGCTCGGGTTCCTCGACTCTGCACTCGTCACTCCGAACGGCTCGGCTGAGCTCGCTGAAGTCCAGAAACCAATCTGGGTCCATGCGGTCTCGGTGGGGGAGGTCATTTTGGCTGTGCCGTTCATAAAAGAACTGAAGGGAAGATACCCTTCCATCCCTGTTGTCCTTTCCACTGTAACAGATACGGGCCGGAAGGTTGCCCGGGAAAGGGTTTCGGACATTGCTCAGATCGTCTATCTCCCCTTTGACCTTGTGCATATCGTCAGGAGGGTATTAAAGAGGATACGGCCTGCCCTCTTTATCACGGTGGAAACGGAACTCTGGCCCAACATCTTCCGCACCTTCAAAAGGGAGGGTATCCCCATCCTGGTGCTGAACGGAAGGCTCTCGGAGAATTCCTTCAGGGGCTACAGGAGGATTAGGTTCTTCATAGGGGATGTACTCAGATGCGTTGATCTCTTCTGCATGCAGGACCGCATCTACGGGGAAAGGATAAGGCAACTCGGCGTCGAGGGGAATAAGGTCAGGGTTACGGGGAATTTCAAGTTCGACACAAGACCTTCAGAGAAACTGCCTGAATGGACAAACTCCCTGGGCCATCCTGTGGTTCTGGCGGGAAGCACCCACGAAGGTGAAGAAGAACTGATGGTCTCTGTCTTTGAGAGACTGAGGAACGATTTTCCTCGCCTCACGCTCATCCTTGCACCCAGACATCCCGAAAGATTCAAAAAGGTTGAGGATATGGTAAAGGCAAGAGGATTGTCGTACATAAAAAGATCAACTTTGGTCCATTGTTCATCGTTTATGGCACCTTCCCCTTTATCCCCTCCCCTCAAGGGAGGGGAAACTCTACATATCCCCTCTCCCCTTGCGGGAGAGGGCGAGGGTAAGGGGGGGATAATCGTCATCCTCGACACTATTGGAGAACTCGCCTCTGCCTATGGCATCTCGGACATTGCGATCATGGGCGGCAGTTTTTACAAGGTTGGCGGTCATAATCCCCTTGAGCCTGCGTTCTGGGGGAAGCCAGTTGTCTGCGGGCCTCATATGGAGAATTTCCCCTTTATCCAGGACTTCTACATCGGCAGCGGCGCCATAAAGACCGATGATGCGGGACTGTATGAGGTGATCAAAGAGCTCCTCAGGTCTCCGGTAAAGAGGAAGGCCATGGGGGAAAGGGCAAAGGCTCTCTACAATGAAAAGGCCGGCGCTGTGGACAGGGCCATGGGGGTCTTAGAGAGTTACCTCGATTCGGATTTCCCGCTCTCCAAAAAGGAACCTCTTTCTTAGAACAGTGACCGTAATGGTGTCCCCCCGCTTCTTGTAAAAGAGGAAGATCTGGATTTCCTCTACGCTGCTCACCTTCTCGCCGTCAAGGGCGACGATGATATCATCCTTCTGGAGACCTGCTTTTTGCGCGACGCTGTGTTCGCCGAACCCGATGATCTTCACGCCGTTGTCTTCCTTTTTCAGGATCACCATAAGCTTCGGCGTTTTTACCATGGCTGCCGGCTGTGGGAAGAGTATGTAGTCCGCAATCTTTTTCTCCACCGAGTCATCGTTGAGGAGGATTGCATAGTCAAGCCCGTTCCTCCTGAAGACCCTCTTCGGAATGCCGGATCCGAAGGCCAGATGGCCTCCCCCGGCAAGGACCACCATCTGCCGGTCAGGGTTTTTCCTCATATACCCGTCAATGGACTCTGCCATAGTCTCATCCCAGAGGATCTGGGCCTGATAGAAATTAAAGAAGTCCATTCCAGCGGAGGACTCGTGCCGGTCAAAGACCTCCTTCAGCCTGTGCCTGTAGTTTTCGTCCGTCATGTCCATGGTTTCGGGCAATTCCTTCTTTTCTTCTTCGGAAAGGGAATCGATGCCCTGTTTCGATATCTTGTTCACGAGATCTCTCCTGATATTAAGGGCCACCACCGGTATCTTCTCATGCCTGGCGAACCTCAGGATGTCCTTGTAGAGGTTGTAGTCAAAGCCCCACCGCTTGAAGTACTCCGATGATTTCAGGAACTCCCTTTCCTCTATCCGCCCCTCGAGGTAATCATCCAGTGTCTTCTGGAACGGTCTCTGGAACATCTCCATGCCGATAGCGATCTTTTTGTTCTTTATGTACAGCTCCCTGATGATCTCGAGCTGCGCAACGTGATGCTCGTATTTATCGTGCTGCTCGCCTACGTAGACGATCTTCCTGTCCGAGACTTTCCTGACGATATCAGCAAGGTTCATAGCGCCGGATGTCTCGAGGCCGGTTATGGTCTCCCTCAGAGACATGCTCCACCCCCTTTCACTTTCGTCAATCCTCTTTTTGGTATTTTTCCCCTGGTCAAAGGCTATCATGCTGTATTTCCCATAATGGGATATTTTCCCCAGGGCCGCATCCGCTTCTTCCTTTGATGAGGCATGGGCAATCGCCACTACCTTTGACGGATCAAAGGGATTCTTCTTCACCGCGAGGGCAAAGCCCCTGGCCGGCATTTCGATTCCGGCGAAGAGTCTTTTTACTATAGGGTTTTTGCCGTTAAGGATAAGGAGATGTGAATCCTTTAAATCCTCGTTCCTGATCTCCCCAGGTTTTTTCGCCTTGTATCCCTTTTCCCCGAAATGCTTCTCCAGTCCTGAATACAGCGATGAAGCCTCCTCCGGAAGTACCAGCACGCCCTTCTCTTCACTGAGGAGCTTTCCTATCACAGGGGGCATCTCCTTTTCGGTGAGCCTTCTGAAGACGTCATAGTTTTCATCAAGGACAAGCTTCTCCGGAGAGCTGTCAGTGACCATTGAGAAGCTCTGTTTTTCTTCTTCTATCCTCAAGACCTGTTTTGCATCGCCTTTGCCTGTTTTTATGCGTGCAGGGAGGTCAAAGACATATGTCTTATCCTTCCGGAGGATATCAAGGGAGACTGTATACTGAAGGCCCTTTGGAGTTATTTCCGGATCCTTCACCTCTATTGTGGGAAATCCCTTCTCCTTCAGCCATGTTTTGAAGAAATGGCGGAGGTTCTTTCCTGATTCAGTCTCAAAGGCGATCCGTATGTCATCCCATGAGGCCTGCCTGAAACGGTGAGAATCAATGAAGTTCCGCAGGGCACTTGAAAAGACCTCATCGCCCACCAGGCTCCTGAGCATGTGAAAGACCATGGCGCCCTTACCGTAGCCGATGGCCCTCGAGGCAAAATCGGTCCTGGCCCTGAAATCCTCCAGCGGGAATTCTTTGTCCGGCAAGACATAGCTTTCATAGTCAATGAGCATCTGCTTCCGGTACTGCCATCCCCTCCCTTCCTGCTCCTCGTAAAGGTGGTCTGAAAGATAGGTGGTCAGCCCCTCCGCCCAGTTGCCCCTTTCGTAGTCAACATACACAGAGCTCCCGAACCACTGGTGGAGTATCTCGTGGCCCAGGGACGTCTTCACAATGAAGGGAAGCCGCACCACATCCTGTCCAAGGAGGGTAAAGGTCGGCATGGAATAACCGGTGGGCAGGAAGTTCTCCACCACTGAGAATCTCCTGAAAGGGAATTTCCCGGCAATCCCTTCATAGAGTTCGAGATATTTTTTTGTATGCTCCAGATAAGTGCCGGCAAGCCCTTCATCCTCGGGAAAGAAATAGGCATAAAGCTCAACGTCTCTGAAAGTATCTTTTTTTATGCTGAACCTGCCGGCTATGAAATTCAGTCCTTCAACAGGATGGGGAAAGAAAAAGGAATAAAGATTTCCTTCAGGTCTTTTTTCGACCTCAATGCTTTCCGCCTCGGAGACTGCAGTGAAATACTCCGGCGTCAGCGCCGAGAGCCGGTGATATTCAAGCCCATACATGGACGGATACCAGTTGCCGGAGAGGAATATGCCTTTTTCTCCCATGATGCATGGACCTTTCTCATCGGAGGCGCATGTGTATTCCATCTCCAGTACGCTGCCCTTCTCGGTTTTAACTGTAAATGCCCCATCCTTGTACACAGGCTTCACCGGGATACCGTTGTACTTTACGGAACTGATCTTCAAAGAGCCGGTCCATATCGCCGTGTCCCCGCTCCGGCGGAAGGTGACGGCTGATTTCCCCTTCACTGTTTTATTGTCCATGTCAAAGGATATCGCCGTCGAGATTTCCGGGATTTCCCAGTTCGTTTTCCCTGAAAAAGCAGAAGAAGGAAAAAGGAATAGAGAGATGATGCCCAAGAAGAGGGCGGTGAGTAATTGTAAGCCGGAAATAAGCGCTCTCATCCTGTCCCCCACTATACCAGAAATTCTTCCTGGTGACAAAACCTTAAGCATCTGCTTTTCATGAATCCATCCAGTCTCTTCCCGTCCCAAGTTCACCGGGACGCTCTCGGTCCGAGCGGATTTCTTTATTATACCTCTTCCTTTAACATCCCTTCCGCAAACCCTGTGCCTGCCTCACACTGAAAATGTATATTCTTGCCGACAACATAGGCAAGAAAGGGTGTTTTTTTGAAGCATGGCTGTTGAGTTCTGATCCAGAACAATCAATAATTATGGCACAAGTATTAAACAACGAGTGTTGTGGTTTGAATTAAGTGTTAAAAGCGGATAAACTAAGTCAAGGAATGAATGAGAAAATTTCCATAACGCAGAACCAAAAACTCAGAACACAAAACACGGTTTTGCTTCTCCTGATAAGCATCTCTTTGTTTGTTTTACCTTCTTTCGGCGTGTGCAGTGAAAACCTTATCCCGAACTCCGAGTTCCTGACGCCGGAGGGGGACGGGCTCTCGCCCTTCTTCTGGTACCACGGAAGCTCTGATATCGAAGGGGTGAAGAAGAGCTGGTTCAGTGTTGGTCATGCAGGCTCTCCTCCTCTGAGGGCATTGGGAATAAAGGGAGGGGAGGACAGGTCCGGACAGTGGTGGTGCAGTCTTGAAGGACTCGAAAAGGGGAAGAGATACCGTCTTTCTTTCAGGGTCTACAGGGAAGAGTTTGTTGACGGAGTCTTTCCCGAAGTGGAGATGTTCGGCGCGAGGATGAGGATGAGCAACCTTCTCACTTTCGGCGCATGGCAGGATTTCGGCCTGATCTTCGTCGCCCGGCATGAGTCAACCACCCTGAAGTTCATTAACCACCATCCTGTGACTTTTTTTTTCTCTTCCCCTGTGCTCGTGAAAATTGCGGATGCTGAAGAAACAACAGTCAATGTTCCTGAAAAAAGGTTCAGACCTGCAATGCCTGATTTCTTTCCCCTTGTGGCTTACGGCGCAAAGGTTGAGGACTTCCCCTTTCTCAGAGACGCGGATTTCAACGGCGTTGTCATCGGGGTGAATGAAAAAAATGCAAGTGAAGTCATGAAAGCGGCAGTGAAGGCGGGTCTGAAGATCGTGGCGAACGTGCATGATGACGCCGCTATAAAAAAGATATCTGCCTTTGCCTCGGCCTCAGCCTCAGCCTCAGCCTTTTCTTCCCTCCTTGGCTGGT
>CAMTVV010000115.1:0-21149 GCA_947085305.1 uncultured Nitrospiraceae bacterium | reverse complement strand
CCCGCCCCGGCATACACCTGCGCGAGGACTGTTGCAAAGCCGGGTGTCGTGGAATAGATGGTGACTGTTGCAAGGCCGAGGCTGTTGGTATTGGCGGTTGTTGCGCTGAGCACGCCGAACGGCGCCGAGAGGTTCGTGAATGTGACAGGTATGTTCTGGACAGGAACGCCGTTTCCATCCAGGACCTTGGCGTGCAGCGTAATATTGGCATTAGTCTGCGCTATATAATGTGAGGGCGACAACTGGACAACAGATGCAACGCCGGGGTTTTCTCCAATCGGCTCATTAGAAGAGCCGGCCCCGCCTCCGCAACTGAAGGCGCCGAAGGATAAAGCCAGTATCGCCAGTAAGAGAATTATTTTTTTCATAGTATTCCTCCGTATTTATACAGTTCTTCCATAAGTTTTAAAATATCAAATCATATTGTCGCTGTCCCTATTTTCCCTTTTTAACTCCCCCTCGCCCCCTCTTATCTTAAGAGGGGGAATTTTCCTCCCCCTCAGCTTAAGGGAGACTGAGGGGGTTACTTCCCTCACTGTCATTCCCGCTTGTCGGGAATCCTTCCTGGAACACGGAAAGATTCCGGACGAACCGGAATGACAGACAAAGAATCGCTCAATTTATTTACAATAATCAAATGATCCGATCTGAAAATCCGTCTGCGCCTTGAATGAGAAATCCGTCCCATACTGGTTCTTGCCCTCAAAGGTGTACAGCGCGGTATAGTTGTTGAGTATCCTTGATGTATATACGCCGCTCAGGATGTCTGTGTAATACTGTCTCTTCCTGTTGATCTCAACTAATACCAGCGAAGTCTCCAGGGTAGCAACGCCTGTGCCTGAGAGGGGCGGGGTGATGACGATGGTCGTATACCTTGTGTCGGTTTCTATGGGCGGCGCGCCGATGGAATCCGGCGAACGCCTGTATTCCACTGTGTATTTCTCTATGTAGAGGGTCCCCGGAGGAATCGGGGGATTGGGGTTCAAAAGCCGCGCTCTTATTGTTGCTGTTGCGCCGTGGTCTGCAAACTGCTCGTATTCCGGCGGAGGTCCCGCGTCACAGATCTGCTGAACAACATCCACAGAATAGGTGTTGGCGCCCAGATAGGTGGGAGTAAGAGAAGCCTCCAGTATGACCCCTGTCTTCTCGCTGCCGTCGCTTCCCGGAGAGCCGGGACCTGCCCCGCATCCCCATAAGAAAAAAGCAAACAGCAGACAGCATACAGCGCTTAGTTTAAAATGGCCTTTCTTCATCTCGCCTCCTGAATATTTTTTATGATTCATTTCCAAATCTCTTGGAGATTAATTCTTTAAGCTCATCAAGCTTCTTAACATACCGGTCCTTTATCTTGTCGTAAATCTTCTTTGCATGGGCTTCATCGTAAATATGGCTTGTTATGTTTCTATCATCGAGCATGTCCAACCAAAGCTCCTCATCATCTATAAGCCCTGCTGAATAAGCTTTCCGCAGGCATTCTCTCGGGGTATTGCAATCAAACCCTTCATGCCTGATGACTCTTTGTATTGTCTTCCATGCCAGTTCAAATGTAAATTCAAAGCGCTGAATCGTCCCGTCAATCGAAAGTGAACTCTCCTTTTCATTGATAGCCTCTTTAAGCCTTTCATGCGCATCGCTGAACCGCTTAATCGCATATTGCAGCCTTTTCTTCTCCTTCATATATAATCTTTCCTGTGGATAATATCTCTCTCCTGAACTCCTCGGATACATTATTAAGCCACACAACGTCTATCCTGTGCAATGTCCTTATGTCATCTGCCGCAGCTCTTATCCTTCTCATCTGCCTGTCCGTGACCTCAGGATCCATGACGGCGATGTCTATATCAGACCTCTCTGTCCCTGTCTCTGACGCCCTTGACCCAAAGAGGATTATCTTCTCAGGGTCTGAAAATGCCCTTACAGCCTTAATAATTTCTTCGAAGATAATATCTGTTTTGACCACCCCTTGACTCATGGCTTCTCAACAATGCGCGGGGTTATGAATATCAGAAGCTCGGTCGTTCGCATCTCTGTCGCGTTGTTTTTGAACAGCCAGCCCAGTATCGGTATCCTCATCAGGCCGGGCACCCCTGTGACTGAAGTATTGGTATTCACTTTGTACATGCCGCCGATCACGATCGTCTCTCCATCCCTTATGATCACGCTTGTCTTTGCCTCTTTCTTGTCCGTGCCCGGCACTCCTTCTATGGAGGGCACAGTGGGGTCCAGCTCTTCCTTCTTGATCTCGATATCCAGGCCCACGGACCTGTCAGGCGTTATATTCGGAGTGACGTTCAGCTCAATATCAACATCCTTGAATTCAGTGGAGATCGTTCCCTCTGTGGTAAGCTTGCGAATAGGGATGCTCTTGCCCTGCTTAATCTTTGCCTTCCCGTTGTTCACCGTCAATATTCTGGGGTTCGAAATGACCTTGCCGCTGCCTGCGGTCTCGAGCGCGGAAAGCTGAATGTCAAGACCAAAAGTGCGGTCAGGGCTCAATATGCCGAAGTTGATGCCCGAGCCGCGGCCGCTTACAGTGGCGGGCACGTCCACCATGAATCTATTCCCCGTGAAAGGACCCGCGCCCAGCCCTGATAGGCCTCCCAATGAAGAGAGGGTGTTTGCTGCATTCAGTTTTATGCCCCACTGTATGCCGAGATCTCTTTTATCGCTGGTGTCGATCTCAACAATCCTTGCCTCTATCATCACCTGGGCCGTCGGCTTGTCAAGGCTTGCCAGGAGATTTTCGACCTGGGGGAAAACAGACGCTCCGTCCTTGATCACCATGGAGCTCGTCCTTTTGTCCACGCTTATGCTCCCCCTCGGAGTGAGCGCCTTCGAATCCTTGATCGCCTTTTCGACCGTCGCAACATCCGCATAGTTTATTGAAAAGAATCTGGTCTCCAGGGGCTCTGCCTTAACCACTGCCTCTTTCGCCTTTTGTTTTTCTTCGCTTTCCTTTTGGAGGGCGGTAAGAGGCGCTACCCTGATCACAGTGCCTTCAACAACCTTTCCCAAATTAAAAGTGTTGAGAATAGTGTCAAATGCCTGATTCCATGGAACACCTTTAAATTTAACACTATATTTGCCTTTTATGTCCGGATGTAAAGCCAGGTTGCATCCAGCTATATCAGCCAATAGTCTAAGTATCGGAACTATTTCAGCATCCTGAAAGTCCAAATACACTTTCTCCTTACCATTCAGGAACGATTGACACTTTTCTTCCGTCAGTGCCTCCAGATCCGTCGCCGCCAGCTTTTCCTCGGGCGGTTTCCTCTCCTCTATCGTCGCTTTTTCCTCGATCGACATCTTGTGAGGTTCTGGCTGAGGCTCCGGTCTCCCCCTCTCTGCCGCCGCAGGAGCAGCCTCCTTTTTCTCGGCTGCAACAGCGGTCTCCGGAGTCTTGAGCGCGATGATGATGGTATCCTTTACGGAAAGCACATCAAAATCCCTTGTTCCGTTCAAGTCCACAACAAGCCTTGTCCTGTCCTTGTGTTTCCCTGCCCTCAGCCCTTTCACCGGCGACATGACCGAGGTCGGCGCTGACGCCTTCAGAGAGACCTCGGGTATGTCCACCACGATCCTGTTTTTCAGGGTGAATACGCTGGGGCTCATGGCGCCGTTTCCCTTAATGACCACTTTTACCAGGCCGGCGCTGTGGTCAAAGCTGATGTCGGTAATCTCGGTTGCCTTCGGCAGAGCGCTCTTCTCTTCCACGGTCCGGACCATCTCCTGTTTCTGCGCAGGGGCCGGATTCGGCTCCTGCTTCACTGCCGCAACCCTTATGACGGGTTCAGCCTGCGCACCGGACTCATCCTCTTTCGGCTTCAGGATCAGGCTGTTATTCCGGTACTGGGAATCAACCCCTGCCGGCGACTGGAGTAGTATCTCTATCTTTGCGATGGGCTTCGGCACATCAACCTGTGAAGGAGCGATCTCTGTGATTGCCGAGTTCTTAGGTTTGATCACGTCCCTGAACGCGCCTATATCCGCATCCGGTATCTCCACGAGAACACGATAAGGGTCCGACGGCTTATAGATGGTATATATGAAGGCATTGTCGCCTTTGATCTCCAGGGTATCGCCGGTGACGTTTATGCCTGTGATGACGGTCACGCCGGTTGGGAGCGCTCCTTTCCCGGCAGGGCTTGCAGCCGCAAAGCTCCCCGCACATAATACCATTAAAGCCGTAATTCCAATGATGCTCATGATTTTATTGTTTCTCATTCTCCCTCCTCCTTACGGAGTCTTAATATCGTGTCTTTAGGTTGTATCTCGCCCTTGTAGTCCTTTACGTACTCCCTGACCACAACGCTCCCGGCGTCGATCCTGATCACCTTGCCGCCATAGAGGCCGAGGATCATGCCCTCTCGTATCGTGAAGTATTTTTTATCCGGAAGCTGAATCATGGCATAGTGTCTGTCCTTGTCCTTTGCAATGGCGATCACCTTTATATCCGGCACGTCATATGTTTCCGACGGTTTCAGTCCCTTCTTCTTTTTCTCCCCTTCCCTTTCCTTCTTTGAAGCCTCTATGATCGAAAGAAAGGGATCCGGTCTCCCTTTGGGATCATAGGAATAGGCCTCTAGCTCGATTTTCTTCTCTTCGGGTTTCCGGGGAGCAGCTGCTTCCTGATTGACCGGCGCCGCAGGCTGAACCTGCTGGGCCTGTTTCTGAACAGCAGGCTTCGGCTTCTCCTTCGCACACGCAAAGATCAAGGTTAAGGCTAAGGTTAAAGTTAAAATTAAGATTTCCCTCAACCCTAGCCTTAATTTGTTAGTAGCTTTAATCATTTCTTTACACCCTTGGCATCCGCGGCTGCCTTTTCCACAGCCTCTTTATCAGATACGCTGGAGAAAGTGGTCGCCTTGAACGTGATCTTGACTATTGCTTCGGTCCTCTGGGGTTTGGGCTCGCCGATCTTGATATCCGCGATATTCACGATCCTGTCCAATTTGGTAAGGTTGCTGAAGAATACCCCGAGGCTGTGGTAACTCCCCGCGATCTCCACTGCAAGCGGGATTTCGAAAATAATCCCGCTGGGATGATCCTTTTTTGCCTCCGGTTTCCATGAAACGATCTTCAGCCCCGACCGTATCCCCAGATCCGAAACCTGTTTCAGCAAACCCGAGATCTCTTTTTCCTCGGGAAGCTGAAGCTTCAGCTCATCAAGCCTTTTTTTGAGCTTCTCATTTTCTATCTTGAGGGTGGCAAGCCGCGCCGCCTTTGCCTGGTCCACAGCAATCTGGTTCTCCTGCTTTGTTATCTCGGCGTTGAGCCGCTTGGTCTCCTTGTTTTTCGGGACTATGAAGAACATTATGACAACGACGGAAATAATGACGGCCGGCAGGATGGAGAGGACCGCCTTTGCCGCCGCCGGCATTGCGCCTAAATCAAGCTTTAGTTTCAATGCCATTTTATGCCGCCACCTTGAAGGTCAATTTAAAATGATAAAGGGGGATCTTTTCGATCTCAGCCTGTTTTGACTCCTGAAGGTAGATGTCGATCAACAGTTTTGACCCCTTCAGGTTGTCCACGTATGCAACTACATCGGAGTTGGTAAATCCATATCCTTCCAGGCTGCCGCCGCTCGCTGTAACCGTCATGCTGCTGAGCCACACTCCCTTGGGGAGGTTCCTGCTGATCTCATCCAGCATCATGACCGGGATCTTCTGGTTTTTCCTGAGCTGCTCGATGATCTTATTTCTTTCATCAATGGTCTTGTTGAGCTTTTCGAAGTTTTCCACTTCCTTTATCTTTTCCTTCAGCTCGGTGATTTTCCTGGTGTTTGCATCGAACCGTGACTTTGCCGACTGAAGCTTCGAATTGTAAAAGAACACCAGATATGCGAGAACACAGCCGGCCACAACGGTGACAAGCGCCATTGATATGACAAAGGACGGCAGCGGCTTTGCCTTCTTCTTCCGTTTAACCGCTAAGAGATTAACCCTTATCATCTGTCTCCCGGTCTCCTTATGGCAAGACCCACCGCGACCGCGGCAATGGGCGCCATGTCTTCGGAGAAGGTCAGATCGAACTTCTTGGGAATGATGATATTTTTGAACGGTTGAGCGAGCATCACCGGTATCCCGATCTTCTCTGAGAGAAGTCTGGGGAAATCTTTTATGAGGGCGCACCCGCCGCTGAGGATCACCTCCTGCACCTCAGTCTGCAGGGTGGAACTCTTGAAGTAATCCAGGGAACGCGACACTTCACCGAAGATCTCATTGGAGGCCGTGACCATAACAGAAGTCGCCTCCTCGGGCTTGACCTTTTCCAGCAGCTCACCGCGCTTCAGACGCTCTGCCTCTTCATAGGTGATATTGAATTCCTTCTGGAGGGCGTCAGTGTGGATATTGCTGCCGATGGAGCTGTCCCTGGTAAAGACAGATACGCCCGCCTTCAGAATATTCATGTTTATGGCGCTCGCGCCGATATTCACAAGGGCGACGTTCCTGCCTGCCTCGATCTCATAATTAATGCCGTACATATTTTCCAGGGCAAAGGCGTCCACATCCACGATAACCGTGTTCAGCCCGGCCTCTTTCACCACGGACACATAATCATTAATGACATCCTTCTTGACTGCAACGAGGATGACATCCATCTGCCCCGGCTCTTCCTTCGGCCCCAGGATCTGGAAATCGAGGTTCACATCCTCTATGTCAAAGGGGACATACTGTTCCGCCTCGAACTTGATGGACTCGCTGAGTTCCTCCTCGGACATCTCCGGCAACGAAATCCTTTTTACAATCACAGACGAGTGGCCTGATATGGAGATGACCGCATCCTTCGCCTTTATCCTGGCCTTCCTCACAAGCTCCCTGAGGGCTTCGGTCAACCTGATGGCGTCTATGATGGAGCCTTCAACGATGAGCTCCGGAGAGATGGGCGCCGTGTCGAAAAGTTCCAGCTCGTAACCGGAACGGGTTTCCTTAAGCTGCACAGCTTTCAGGTAGCTTGAGCCTAGGTCAAGCCCTATTATGCCTTTTGCACCAAACATCAGTCTTATGAATACCAGAAAATAATAAACTTGTCAAGTGTTTTTTTACATTTAAAATCATAAGGTTCAAAATAAATGTTAAAATAATGCTTTAATAAGTCCGTTGTTAGCGCTAAATATGGAGCATTCTTTCAATCTTTATGCTGCGGTCTGCTGCCTTCCCTATAGCAAAGAGGTTGCCTGAGGGGTCTTTCAGTAGTATGTATTCACCGTCCTGAAATGAGCTATCGCAGCGCCTTATGGGGAGCCCGTTTCTGGCCCTGCTGAAGTCTCCCTCTGTCAATCTGAGTTCACCGAGATGTCTTAGGGCAGAACCGATGCTATGTATTGACGGTAGAACTCCTTTAATGTCACCCTGAACTCGTTTCAGAGTCTCAAGGGATGCCGAAACAAGTTCGGCATGACATTTTCGGAGCAGATTTTCCAGCTCATCAAGGGCTACGGAATCCTCGACGCTGAAGCCTCCTATCCGTGTCCTCACAAGCCCGGTGATATGGGCCCCAACGCCCAGGGCCTCGCCGATGTCATTGCAGAGGGCTCTGACGTATGTCCCCTTGGAACAGGAAACTCTCAGAGCCACAAAAGGCAGCTCGAAACCAGTTATCCGGATATCATGGACAGTGACCACCCTCTTCTCCCGCTCCACGGTCAGTCCCTTCCGGGCAAGCTTGTACAAGGGCTTGCCTCCCAGCTTCACCGCTGAATACATGGGAGGGAGCTGTTCAATGGTCCCCGTGAATTCCGGCAGGATTCTCTCGACATCCTCTCTTCTTAAGGAGAAACCTTCGCTTTTCTCTGTTACTTCACCCTCGGCGTCGTACGTGTCTGTCTTCTCCCCCAGCTTCACCACAGCAATGTATTCCTTGTCAAGGTCTGAAAGGAACCGCGTTATCTTTGTGGCCTCGCCCGTGCAGACAAGGAGAACGCCGGTGGCAAGGGGATCAAGAGTCCCTGCGTGACCGGCCTTTTTGATCCCCGATATCCTTCTGACATTTTCTACTGCCTGATGTGAGGTTATGCCCTTCGGCTTGTTGAGATTAATGACACAATTCATTAAGAATTCGTTCGGGTTTTAGGATTTAGAAATTAGGATTTTGAGAAATTTATGCCTGCAACTGCATTTATTAGCTCCTCTTTTGCTTTTCCCAGATCATTCCGTGTCCTGTACCCCGCTGCATTTCTGTGCCCTCCGCCGTGAAACAGCTCAGCGATATGCGCGACATTGACGCCGCCTCTGGAACGGAGACTCACCTTCCAGCCGTCTTCCGTCTCCCTGAAGAATGCGGCGACCTCGATACCCCTCATCATCCTCGGGAAGTTCGAAAAATTCTCGGTGTCTTCGGCAGAAGTCCCGGTCCTCATGAACATCTCCTTCGTTGCCACGGTGATCGCAAGTCTGTCGCTCATCTCCAGGGTGTTCAGCACATCAATGAGCAGCATGAACCTGCCCTTTGACCATGTTTCGTAAAGCCCCGCAGCAATGGCTGCAGGATCAGCGCCCATGTCCACCAGTTCTGCCGCTGCCCTGAGAACCTCAGAGGTGACATTGCTGTACCTGAATGTTCCCGTATCAATGGCTATGGCCGTATAGAGGTTCGTCGCCATATCCCTCGTGATCTGCACTCCGAGCTTTTTCAGAAGGGCGTAGACCATCACACCCGTCGCCGCAGCATGGGGCTCTATCCACCTGATGTGACCGAATTCCTTCTCTGTCTCGTGATGGTCTATCACCGCGGAATACAGGATCGGAACATTATCGAGGCCTGCCCTTTCGGGCTCATTGCAGTCCAGCAGGATCAGATTTGAGATTTGAGCTTTGAGCTTTGAGATTGAACTGGTGAACCGTTCATGGCCCGGCAGAAACCGGTAGAGCTGGGGAACGGGGTCCCTGTCATAGACAACGGTCTCCTTCCCCATGGATTCCAGGGCCATGGAAAGGGCAAGGGCAGAACCAAGGGCATCGCCCTCAGGGTTTATATGTGTCGCAATAAAAAATTTCTTTTCGCGAGTCATGAACTGTATGAGCTCTTCCGGGATATGCACGTCAGGAGTTTCCCTTTATCTCTTTCAGCAGTTTATCAATCCTGTCCCCGTATCCCAGGGACTCATCGATCCTGAATTCAAGGGAGGGGAGCGCTTTCAGCCTGACCCGCTTTCCGACTTCCGAACGGATGAAGCTCTTTGCGGAGTTAAGGATAGCAAGGGTGAGTTCTCTTTCTTCCTCCTTGAGGCAGCTGATATAGACCCTGGCGATCTTGAGGTCGTCGGTGAGGTCCACCCCGGTTACGGTGACAAAGCCGATGCGCGGGTCCTTCACCTTCCTCATGATGATCTCCGCGAGCTCCTGCCGCAGGAGATCGCCAACTCTTTGTGAACGTTTGTAGGGAAGCATGGTGTCCTTTCGTAATGCGTTACGCGTAATGCGTTATGGGTGGAGATTTGGGATTAAAGCTTCGACCAGGAGAGTTGGTCAAGTAATGCTCATTCTCCCGTCACGCATAACGGATAACGCTTTACGGTTTAAAGTTTAGCGGCTATCTTTTCTATGATATAGTTTTCGAGGATGTCGCCAAGCTTCAGATCATTATAGTTCTCTATCATAATACCGCATTCGTATCCCGACTGGACCTCTCTCACATCCTCCTTGAATCTCTTCAGGGAAGAGAGCTTGCCGTTATAGACAACGATGTTATCCCTGATGAGCCTTATTCCCTCGCAGGCACGGCTCATGATGCCGTCCAGCACATGGCAGCCGGCGATGGTGCCGAGCCGCGACACCTGGTATGTCTGTCTCACCTCAGCCCTGCCAAGTATCTTTTCCCTGAGTGTCGGCTCCAGAAGCCCTTCCAGGGCCTTTCTGATATCCTCGATTGCCTCATAGATGATATTATAATGCCGTATGTCGACGCCTTCCTTGTCCGCGACCTGATGGGCCTTTGCTTCGGGCCTGACATTGAAGCCTATGATGATCGCATTGGAAGCAGCGGCAAGCATCACGTCAGACTCGTTGATGCCGCCCACGGATGCGTGGATCACCTTCACCTTCACCGCAGGATGGGCGATCTGTTCAAAGGCTTCCTTCAATGCCTCCACGGAGCCCTGAACATCACCCTTGATAATGATATTGAGTTCCCGTATCTCCCCTTCCTTGATCTTTGCATAGACGTCATCCAGGGTCAGCTTTCTCGCTCTGGCCATCTCCGCAAGCCTCTGCTTTTGCTGCCGGGCCATGGCGATCTGCCTGGCCTTCTTCTCATCATCCACTACAATGAATATATCGCCTGCGGTGGGGACATCAGAAAAACCGATGACCTCAACAGGCGTGGACGGAACCGCCTCGTAAATGCGCTTGCCGGTGTCGTCCATGAGGGCCCTGACTTTTCCGAAATTGGTCCCGGAGAGGAAAAGATCGCCCACCTTAAGAGTCCCGTTCTGCACAAGAACGGTTGCCACCGGGCCTCTTCCCCTGTCAAGCCTCGCCTCGATGATGGTTCCCCTGGACATCCTGCGCGGATCTGCCTTAAGTTCCATTATGTCGGCCTGGAGAAGGATCATCTCCAGCAGGCTTTCGATCCCGATGCGCTTCTTGGCGGAAACCTCCACGAAAATATCTTTGCCTCCCCATTCCTCGGAAACAATGCCGTGGACAGCAAGGTCGTTCTTCACCTTGGCGGGGTTCGCTTCCGGTTTGTCTATCTTGTTTATTGCCACCACGATGGGCACATTGGCTGCCTTTGCGTGGTCTATGGCCTCAATGGTCTGCGGCATCACCCCGTCATCTGCGGCTACCACCAGCACCACAACATCCGTCACCTTTGCGCCCCTTGCTCTTAGTGAGGTGAAGGCCTCATGACCCGGCGTATCGAGGAAGACGATATCCCTGCCTTTGAGTGTTACCTTATAGGCGCCGATATGCTGGGTAATCCCCCCCGCCTCTGTCTCGGTAACCTTCGTCTCCCTTATGGCGTCAAGCAGCGATGTTTTTCCATGATCAACATGTCCCATGATGGTTACCACCGGAGGTCTGGGGACAAGAGCCGAGGCATCCTCAACCGCCTCTTCGAGGAACAGATCCTCTTCCGCAGCGGCCACTTCCAGTTTCACTCCGAAACCATCAGCCACAAGGAGAGCAGCGTCCATGTCAACGGGCTGGTTAATGGTAGGCATATATCCGAGCTCCATGAACTTCTTGATCACATCCGGGGACTTGACGCTGATCAATTCGGCAAACTCCTTCACCGTCGTTCCCTCGTGGAGCTTTAACGTCTTTTTCCGGGGAGCGGTTATCTGGGGAGGCTGGGGCTTTTCCGCAATCTTCTGCCCGGGCCTTTCCCTGCCGGTCTTCTTGAAGGACTTAACCTCATGGAACTTCTTCGGCTCTATCTTCCTTACTGCCTGAAATGCCTTGTGCATCGCCGGCTTTACCTTGAACTTTTCTACCTTCTCTGTCTCTATATCCTTCTTGAACCGGTCAGGGACCTTCAGCTCAGCCTCTTCAAGAGGAGTGATGGGCTCTTCAGCCGCCTTCTCTTCCTCAACAAAAGGAAGCGCTTCTTCCTTTGCTTCCCGTATCTCTTCTTTTGCTTCTTCCTTTATTTTTTCTGTTGCTTCTTTTCTTGTTTCCTTCTTTATCTCTTTTTTTTCTTCTTTAACCTCTGCCCTTATTTCCGGCTTCTCGATTTTGGCCGGCTCTGCCTTTTCTTTCCTGGCGGGTTCGGCTTTTTTCGGTTCGGGCCTAACTCCTGGTTCAGGTTTCCGCTGAGGTTTCTCCTTGCTCTTGAAAAGCGCCTCAACCTTTTTCGCGATGTCGCCCTCCACGCTGGAAGAGTGCGTCTTCACGGCAATGCCGAGCTTCGACAGTTCGGCCATCACCTCTTTGTTTGAGACACCTAGCTTCTTCGCAAGTTCGTAAATCCTGAGTTTTGACATCCTGTTAAAACCTCCATTTTTCGAGCGGGACGAAAAGGCATCCGGACACGCTCTGCCCTTGTAACCTTTATCGTAAAATGTTATCATAAACCCATTCTTTTATGCAATGAACCTGCGAGCCCCAAAAACAGAGATAGGAATTCCCAAAAGTTCCCCCTCCCTTGACGGGAGAGGGTCAGGGTGAGGGTGAAGAACCACTGATGAGAGGAGGAGAGAATGGCTACTTGTTATGTATGCGGGAAAAGAAGAGTAACAGGGAATAACGTGAGTCATGCAAACAACAAAAGCAAACGGGTGATCCTTCCCAACCTGCAGAGAACGCGCATCGTCGTGAATAACGGCCTCAAGAGCGAATATGTCTGCACGAGATGTCTGCGCTCAGGGCTGGTGAAGAAGGCGGTGTGAAAAGAGTCGGCGCGCTTATTTCCCCCCTTCTCAAAGGGCTGGGGCTCGAAGAGGCGGTCAGATTAGAGAGGATAAAAAAAGAGTGGGCAGCGATATTTCGCGAGCCCCTGTCCCTTCACACGTTCCCTTCCGGTCTTAATAACGGCGAGCTGCTCATCGCGGTTGACTCGCCGGTCTGGCTTCAGCAGCTCAGTCTCTTTAAAGCCGATCTCATGAAGAAGCTGAGACCTTTTGAAGTGAAAGAGGTAAGGTTCCGGATCGGAAGGGTAAAGACAGGGAAAAAGGATGCAGACGAAACACCGCAGCAGAAGAAATCTTCCTGCAACGGCGCTGCCCTGCAGCAGATAGAAGAGACGGTTTCAGAGATAGAAGACGGTCCGGTGAAAGAGAGCATCAGAAGGGCCATGGAGAAATCATTCGCTCACAGGCCGAGACACGGAGAAACGGAGAAGGGGAGATACGGGGAATAGATACACTCTCCGAGTCCTCGTCTCAATATACTAAGGTTCTCATAATTGAATAGACATTATTACTAAGGAGTTCACAAGTAAAGCCACACAGGTTGTCATTCCGATTTGTTCGGAATCTTTCTGAAGGATTCTGGACAAGCCAGAATGACATTAATGAGCGGACAAGAGCCGCAATGACAGTAGGCATGTCCAGTGTCCATCTTATTATGCCGATTCCGCCTGTTTCTCGTAAACCAGGATGGGCCTCTCCCGCTTTTGAATTGTATCTTCGTTGATGAGGCACTCCTTTATCCCCTTCTGGGAAGGAATCTCGTACATCACGTCGAGCATGACCTCCTCGAGGATGGCCCGCAGACCCCTGGCGCCGCTCTTCCTCTGTATAGCCCGCTTTGAAATGGCGGAAAGAGCGCCGTCGGTAAATCTGAGCCTCACATTGTCAAAGGAGAGCAGTTTCTGATACTGCTTGATCAGTGAATTCTTCGGTTCTGTGAGTATCTTGATAAGCGCTCCCTCGTCAAGTTCTTCAAGGATCGCAACCACGGGAAGTCTTCCCACAAACTCAGGGATCATGCCGTACTTTATTAAATCCCCGGGTTCCACAAGGCTAAGCACCTGTCCTATCTTCTTCTCCTTCGCTCCCAGAACCTCCGCGCCGAAACCAAGGGTCTTCTTCCCTGTCCTCTGCTCCACGATACCGTCGAGCCCCACAAAGGCGCCGCCGCAGATAAAGAGAATGTTCCCGGTATTCACCTGGATAAACTCCTGCTGCGGATGCTTCCTCCCGCCCTGGGGCGGTATATTCGCCATGGTGCCTTCCACGATCTTAAGGAGGGCCTGCTGCACCCCTTCGCCGGAGACATCCCTCGTAATGGAAGGGTTCTCGGATTTCCTGCTGATCTTGTCTATTTCATCGATATACACGATGCCTCTCTGCGCCCGTTCCACATCATAATCGGAGGCCTGAAGAAGTTTGAGGATGATGTTCTCCACGTCTTCGCCCACGTAACCCGCCTCGGTAAGCGTAGTGGCATCCGCTATGGTGAAAGGCACGTCCAGGAGTCTCGCCAGGGTCTGGGCAAGGAGCGTCTTGCCGGTTCCTGTGGGGCCGATGAGCAGGATGTTGCTCTTGTGCAGCTCCACGTCGGCGCTTCCAGGGCTATATATTCTCTTATAGTGGTTATGCACCGCCACCGAGAGCACCTTCTTCGCCTTTTCCTGGCCGACCACAAAATCATTGAGGAACTGGTGTATCTCCCTGGGGGTCGGAAGCTTCGGAAGCGCATGGGGCGATGCTTCAGCGTAAAGTTCCTCAGCGATGATCTCGTTGCAGAGCTCGACACACTCATCGCATATGTAAACGGTGGGGCCTGCAATAAGCTTCTTCACCTCATCCTGTCCCTTGCCGCAGAATGAGCATTTGAGTCTATTCTCGTCTCTCTCTTTTCTGGCCATTACACTCCTCCGTATTACTTCTTCTTGATGCTGCGAATCACTTCGTCCACGATGCCGTATTCCCTGGCCTCTTCACCCGACATGAAAAAGTCCCTGTCAGTATCCGACTGTATCTTTTCCAGGGGCTGTTCAGTATGGTACGCAAAGATGGCGTTGAGGTTGTCCTTGATCCGAAGGATCTCCCGTGCGTGGATCTCGATGTCCGTGGCCTGACCCTGGAACCCTCCCATAGGCTGATGGATCATCACCCTCGCATTGGGAAGGGCAAATCTCTTTCCCTTGGTGCCGGCGGCAAGGAGCAACGCTCCCATGCTTGCCGCCTGGCCGATACAGTAGGTGGCAATATCGGATTTCACATATTGCATGGTGTCATATACTGCAAGGCCTGAAGAAACGATGCCGCCTGGAGAGTTTATATAGACGTGTATGTCTTTGTCGGGGTCATCTGTTTGAAGGAAAAGGAGCTGCGCAATCACCGTGTTCGCAACGTTATCATCAATGGCTGTGCCGATGAAGATGATCCGGTCTTTCAGTAGCCGCGAATAGATGTCGTATGCCCTTTCATAGCGTCCTGTCTGTTCTATCACAATGGGTATTAAGCTCACGTTATTCTCCTTTCTCTACAGCGGCCTTTGACAGTATGAGGTCGAGGACCTTGTCTTCAAAGAGCGTGTTTCTCAGGCCGTCTAGGGAACCATCCCGGGATACGTAAAACTTCATGATGTTTTCCGGCGATACTGAAAGTCTCCTGGCGAGGGCGACAACGGCGCCCTTCAACTCGTCATCCGTCACTGAAACGCCCCGGGCTTTCCCGACGGCCTCGATGAGCAGCGACGCTTTCACGTTCCTCAGCGCATTCGGCCTCAGCTCCTGTTTCAGGACCTCCATATCCTTCTCATCGGCAGGCTGCTGTCTCCTGTTCGCCGATACAGATAAAGCAAGCGCTTCTGCTTCGTTTTCCACAAGGGAATCCGGAACCGGAAATTCATGGGCCTCAATGAGCTTCTTCAGAAGCTCGGCCTTCTGTATCTTTGCCACCTCGTCCTTTTTAGCCTTCTCTATCTCTTCGCGGATGCGTTTTTTCATCTCTTCCAGATTCTTGAACCCTACATCTTTTGCCAGCTCGTCATCCACAGCAGGAAGATGAACCTTCTTGATATCTTTCACCGCAACGTTCAGAGAAAGGTGCTTCCCTGCTGCTTTCTCCGACGGGTAGTCCGCGGGGAAAGTCGTCTCTATGGCCACCGTTTCACCCTTATGTTTTCCCAGCAGTTTCTCGGAAAAATCCCCGGGGAACATGCTCCCCCCGACCTTGAACACCTGATCCTTTGCCTCGAGCTCCTCGCCCTGAGCGGAATAGTCGAGGACCACAAGGTCATTCATATCCACCGGGCCGTCAGAGGGCTCGTACGTCGCCTTTTCTTCCTGCTGCCTCTGAAGAACGCTCTCGACATCCTCATCGCTTACCGAAACCGGAATGTCTTTCACCGCGATATTTTCATAGTTCAGGTTCTCGATCTTCGGCATGACCTCAATCGTCAGCGTCATGGAGAGCGGCTGGTTCCTCTTGAAATCGAACTTATCTTCGAGCACGGGATTCGCAGCAGGGGTGATGTCCGCCTCCTTCAACGCTTCCATATAGCCATGGGGGACAATCCGGTCAAGGACATCCTGCTCCACATCCTTTCCGAACCGTTTCTCAATGAGCTGCAGAGGCGCCTTGCCGGTGCGAAAACCGGGGAGCGTAGTTTTCCGCCTCAGCTTCTCAAGGGAATCCCGTATCTCCTTCTCAATGGCCTCCGCCGGGATCTCAATGGTGAGACGTTTTTTTGTCGCAGTTATATCTTCAACAGACTTGAGCATTCAGCCTCCGATTTTCTATCTAATCTAACATAAACGGGGGAAATTTTTCCAAACGCGAACACTTTTCCGGGCAAGCCTGAATGGATGAAAACAGTGCCGGTGAGATCACTTCGGACGGACAATCTTCTGCCGGGCGAAGGGAGAGATAGTCCTCAGTTCCTTTATGATCGGGGGAAGTACCTCGATGACCCTGTCGATCTCGGCTTCATTGTTATACCGGCTGAGGGAGAACCGTATGGAGCCGTGTATGGCGGTGAAGGGGGTTCTCCACCTCGCCCACGTTCTTCGGATGAAGGAAAAACTCCTTTACCTTCTTTGTATATTCCCACATGATTTTATTGTAGCGGAAATCAGAAGAGAGTCAATGAATAGCCGCTATTCCTTCGGAAGCCCCGGCATGGCCTGGCGATATCTTTAATGCCTTTTCAAAAAGGGCTTTTGCTCTCGTCGGCAAGCCTAATTTAAGAAAGACGAAACCAAGTTCGGCAAGGTAATCTGCATTATGCGGCTCACCTTTAAGCGCTCTCGCGATTGCCTTTTCCGCATCCTTGAATTTATTCTGTTTCATCAGAGCCTTGCCGTAATAATAGTGATACCCGCCGATTGTGCCATCAAAATAAATCGCCTGCCCGAAAAGCAGCTCTGCATCCTGAAATTTGTTTCTCCTGAACTCGAGCTTTCCTTCCTCAAATAGAGCCTTTGCCTTGTCCTGGTTTGCGGTCAATCTTGCCGGCTTGAGAGTGATCAGTTTGTCGTAGTCCTTTCTTTTCTGCGGATTTGACAACGTAGCATAGGCAGCATAGACATAGGAAAAGATATCGCTTAATTTGTCTTTAAGAGAATCGTCTTTGAGGTGAAAATGCATGTCGGGATGAAACTTTTTTGCAGCCTTGTAATAGGCGCTCTTGATCTCTGCGGTCGTTGCGTATTCCTTCACGCCCAGGATTCCATAATATCCAAGACCTTCATGCCTGCTATGCATATCTTCTATCATATCTCTAAGCTGTGGATTAATTTCCGCTTCTGTTCTTTCCCTGACAATCTCTTCTATGATCTCTTCAGGCATCTCGACAGCCGGCTCTTCCTTACGCTTTATTTCGATCATCCTGACACTCAGCAAGGCGCATATTGTTTTAAGAGCTTCGGCTTCGTCTAATTGCGTGATGGAGATAATCTCTTTAATGGAGGTCTTGCCGTTAACACAGGAAGTTATCATCTTCCCCGATTCATCCAGCCTGATGTCCTGGAAAAGATCAAGAGGGTCCGGTGAAAAAGAAAGTATGTCGTCGGCAGACGGCAGCTCACCTTCAATGAGTTGCAAATTGTTTATCCTTTTAACTCCGTAATATATAAGGTTTGCCGCCGAAAGCTTTAATGTGATTACCTCTTCTGTCGGAAGCGGCGTTTCTTCGAACACAAAACTGCCGCTCTCAAGACCGAAAAGGCTCAGGATAATCTCCTCAGCGTGATGGCTGACCACAGTCACGAGCTCGTGGGGCTTAAGATAGCCAAGACGGACAAGGACTGCCCCCTGTCTCTGTTTCGTTCTTTTCAATTCTCTGACAGAGTGGTCAAATTGTTCCTGGGTGATCCTGCCTTCTCTAAGAAGAAGGTCTCCCAGCCGGTCTTCATCCTGATTCGAGGCGGAAAATATCATATCTCCATTTTTGATATATACCCTCTTGACAATATCACCGCTTTCGACCCTCAGTATGCCTGTCTTGCAGGTCCTCTGCAGCCCTATCAATATATCTGCCGGCCTGAAATCCTTAATAAGTCCCTTCATCCGGCCAATGACTTTGAGCCCCATTCTGAGCCCTGATTTGTCAGGGTTTGTCCAGACAATCTCCCCGCCGGCTTTAATGTCGGGTTCTTTGACAGTGAGGTCAATTAGATCGCCTTTTCTAATAGGCAGTGTGTCTTTGACAACCGCTCCGACGCCGTTCAGAGAATAATCGAGCATCCTGGCCTTCAGGGAGTTATTGTTTATTCTTAGTTCAAAATCGGAAACTTTAGGGTATCTTTTGAAGTGTCTTTTGTCTTTTCCCACTGACTTTCCCCTACTGCGGGTTCAGGGTATCCTTCAGGGCCTTGCCCACCTTGAAGTGAAGCACCCTTTTGGAAGGAACATCAACACTTTCCCCTGTCTTCGGGTTCCGGGCCTTTCTCGGTTTCCTCTGTTTAAGCCTGAAGTTGCCGAACCCCCGTATCTCGATCTTATCCCCCTTTGCAAGGGCCTCTTTGATCCCGTCAAAGACCGTCTCCACTATGATCTCAGTCTGCTTCCTGGTAAGGCCTTCCACCTTTTCCGCCACTTTGTCGATAAGCACCGATTTTGTCATACAACCTCCTCTCTAAAATTCAAGATTTCAGGTTGAGGTTAAGGCTGAGGTTTTCCTCTTAACCTTATCCTTAACCTTAACCTTTTCTCTATGGTGAAAAAACATACTTTATCTTCACTGTGGGGAAAAAGTCCGCCAGCTCCTTCGGGAATTTGCCCCTCAACAACTCCAGGAACGAGATTTTTTCCTTCTTGCTCACCACCTCGGGTTCGCCCTTTATTCCTGCAAGCTTTGCCGCGGCCTTTATTGCATCCTCAAGATTTCCCATCTCATCCACGAGACCGACGGCCAGGGCCTGTTTTCCCGTGAATATCCTTCCGTCAGCGATCTTTCTCACGTCCTCGGGGAGCATCTTCCTGCCCTCGGCAACCGATTTTATGAACTGGTCGTGGACGTCGTCAAGCACATTCTGGAGGATCACCCTCTCCTCCTTGCCGATGCCCCTGAACGCGGAGGCCATATCCTTGTGCCTCCCGCTTTTTATCACCTCTGTCTTCACCCCAACCTTGTTCATCAGCCCCTCGATATTCGGTATCTCCATGATCACGCCGATCGAGCCGGTGAGGGTTCCGGGGTTTGCCACAATCCTTGACGCAGGGGAAGAGATATAGTATCCGCCTGAGGCTGCGATAGAGCCCATGGAAACCACAATCTTTTTCTTTGCCGTAGCCTTTCTCACCTCTTCGTATATCTCCTGGCAAGGCGCAACCGCTCCCCCGGGGCTGTCCACCCTCAGGACGATAGCTTTAACGGAGGTGTCCCTGGCGTAGTCTTTAATCTCATCAACAGCGTTCTTTGAGTCTATGATCAGGCCTTCGATGCGCACAAGGGCCACTTTCTCCCTCAGGGGCACGCCCCTATGCAGGAGCGCGATCATGAGGCTCAGAAATGCCATCGTAAGAATAAGGCCAAAGAGAATGAACAGAACCTTCTTCATGCCTGTTCGCCCTTCACATGCTTCATGCTGAGACCGATCTTCCTGTCTTCAACATCTAGCTTGATGATCCTGGCCGGGATCTCGTCTCCCTCTTTCAGCGGCTCTTCCTTCTTCACCACCTCAGACGAGTAGATCAGCCCTTCGACCTCTCCCTCGATCTCCACAAATATGCCGAAATCAGTGAACTTCAGGATCCTGCACCCGACTTCGTCCCCGAGCTTGAATCTTTCCGGCAACTCCTTGAGCCACGGGTCAGGGGTCACCTGTTTCAGCCCAAGGGCGATCCTCTCCTTTTCGGGTTCAAGGCTCAGCACCACAGCATCCACCTTCTGTCCTTTCTTCAGAACCTCGGAAGGATGCTTCACATGTTTTGTCCATGAAATATCGGATATATGTATGAGCCCGTCCACCCCTTCGGGAAGGCCGACAAAGGCGCCGAATTCAGTTATGCTCCGCACCTTTCCCGAGACTTTTTGGCCTATGCTGTACCGACCCGAGACAAGCTCCCACGGACTGGGTTTCAGTTGTTTGACGCTTAATGATATGCGCCGCTCTTCCATGTCCACCTTCAATACCACCGCATCAACCGTCTCGCCTATCGAGAGATATTTCGAGGGATGTTTCGGCCTCGAGGCCCAGTCCAGCTCCGAGACATGGACAAGCCCCTCTATCCCCTCTTCAAGTTCAACGAATGCCCCGTAATCAGCAATGCTCACTGCTTTGCCCTTCACCTTTGCACCCACGGGATACTTCTCAGCCACAGTAAGCCACGGGTCTTCTTTCTTCTGCTTATATCCGAGGGTCACCCGTTCCTGTTCCTCAGCATACTTGAGCACCACCACTTCGACAGTGTCCCCCACTGCAAAAAACTCAGAGGGATGGGTTATCCTTCCCCACGAAATGTCCGAGATATGGAGGAGTCCGTCAATGCCGCCGAGATCCACAAAGACGCCGTAATCCGTGATATTCTTTACCACGCCTTCCATGAGAGAGCCTTCCTTCAGCCTGGCGAGGGTCACCGCCTTCTTTTTATGCCGTTCCTCTTCCAGCGCCGCCCTGCGGGAAACGATGATGTTTGAACGCTTGTTGTCCAGCTTCAGTACCTTGAAGCTCATGGTCTTGCCGATGAGGCTGTCGATCTCCTTCACCGCCTTGAGGTCGATCTGGGAGCCCGGTAAAAATGCCTTGACGTTCATAATGTCGACGTTCAGCCCGCCCTTTGTCTTGCCGCAGATATTGCCCTCAACCACTGTGCCCTTCCGGTATGCGGACTCGATGATATCCCATGCCTTTATCTTTGTTGCCTTCTCCTTCGAAAGAGCAACAACGCCATCCGAGTCCTGCATAGCCACGACATATGCTTCAATGGCATCACCGGGCTTCAAACAGGAAAGCTCTTCAGGGGAGAATTCCTCGGCAGGGATAAACCCTTCTGACTTGTACCCGATATCCACCATGACCCCATCCTGCTTTACATACACCACCCTTCCCTGCAGAACGGATCCTTCTTCGATCTGATGAATGGACTCTGCATAGAGCCGCTCCATCTCATTGTTTCTAAGTTCCGTCACCCTATCCCCCTCCTATATCTTTAATCCTTTCTTTACAACAAAGTCCCATGGTACCGGCCTTGGTCTGGCAGTAACCCACAGGATTGTTCAAGAACACAATGGTAAAATTATGGTTGAAAGTGTATGTGTATGTGAAGAAGATAAAGAGAGTAAATTAAAAGGAAAGACAGGTACTACCTT
>CAMTVV010000114.1:0-18165 GCA_947085305.1 uncultured Nitrospiraceae bacterium | reverse complement strand
GGAGACTTTGGAGAGATAAGCCTTGAGACACTTAAGGCAAACAAAAAATGGACAATACTTTTCTTTTACCCTGCTGATTTTACCTTTGTCTGAGCTACTGAGTTTGCTGCTCTGGCAGAGCAGTATGAAAGATTCAAAAAGATGGGAGCAGAGGTTATCACAATAAGCACCGATACAAAGTTTGTCCATCTGGCATGGCAAAGGGAAGAGAAAATGCTTAAGGATGTCACATATCCAATGGGAGCAGACCCCACAGGGAAGGTATCGAGGATGTTTGGCGTATATGACGAAGCGACAGGGCTTGCATTGAGAGGAACATTTATAATCAGTCCTGAAGGCAAGCTGCTAAACTCCGAAGTCAACTACTATAACATGGGCAGAAACATAGATGAATTGATGCGGAAGTTTAAGGCAAATCTGCATCTGTCAAAACATACTGATGAAGGCTGCCCATCAAAATGGAAGGAAGAAGGAGATAAAACCCTTACGCCCTCTGCCCGGATGGTCGGCAAAGTATACGAAGCGCTGAAATAACGAAGAGAGGAGAAGCTGGACTCCTCCCGTCTACCGCGCAATGAAGAACCCTGCGGTCTTGCCGCAGGGTTCTTCATTGCGTGAGGTCTCTTTAAATATCGTAGTACAGGAAAAACTCATAGGGATGCGGCCTGAGCCTTAGGGCATCCACTTCCTTTGTCCTCTTGTAAGTGATCCATGTCTCGATGGCATCCTCGGTGAAGACATCACCCTTTTTCAGGAACTCATGGTCCGCCTCAAGGTTGTTCAGGGCCTCCTCGAGGCTTGCGGGCATCGTCGGCACTGATGCCAGTTCCTCGGGACCCAGTTCATAAATATCCTTATCAAGAGGCTCGCCCGGATGTATCTTGTTCTCTATGCCGTCCAGCCCTGCCATCAGCATCGCGGCAAAGGCAAGGTATCCATTGCATGAGGGGTCAGGGAACCTGATCTCGCACCTTTTCGCCTTGGGGCTCGGAGAGTAGGTCGGGATGCGCACTGATGCGGAGCGGTTCCTCGCCGAGTAAGCAAGATTTACCGGGGCCTCGAAACCGGGGGTCAACCTCTTATAGGAGTTCGTGGTGGGGTTCGTTAATGCCGCAAGGGCAGGCGCATGTTTGAGGATTCCTCCTATGTAGTAGAGGGCAAGCTCGCTCAGCCCTGCATAGCCGTTACCGGCAAAGAGCGGTTTTCCGCCCTTCCATATACTCTGATGAACATGCATGCCTGAGCCGTTGTCGCCGAAAATGGGTTTCGGCATGAAGGTAACCGTCTTGCCGTGCCTCTTTGCCACGTTCTTGATGATGTATTTGAAAAGCATGAGCTTGTCCGCCATCCTAACCAAAGAGTCAAACCGCATATCAATCTCGGCCTGACCCGCCGTGGCCACCTCATGGTGCTCCCTTTCGACATAAATATCACACTTCAGCATCTCCATGACCATCTCGGTCCTGAGGTTCACCTGGCTGTCCGTGGGAGGCACGGGGAAATACCCTTCTTTGTGCCTCGGCTTGTACCCGAGGTTCGGGTTTTCATCCCGGCCTGAATTCCAGATGCCCTCCACAGAATCGAGGAAATAGTATCCGCTGTGTGAGTTCTGATCAAACTGTATGTTGTCGAAAATGAAGAATTCCGCCTCGGGACCGAAATACGCAGTATCTCCTATCTTTGTGGACTTCAGGTAGTTCTCAGCCTTCTGCGCGATGTATCTCGGATCCCTTGTGTAATATTCCCTGGTGATAGGGTCCACGATATTGCAGATAAGGCTGATGGTCGGATATTCCATGAAGGGGTCCATGAAAGCAGTCTCAGGATCAGGGATGATCAGCATGTCAGAGGTGTGGATCGCCTGCCACCCCCTTATGGAAGAACCGTCAAACCCGAGTCCTTCGTCAAAGATATCCTCCTTCAGTTCCGCTATTGGAACAGCAAAATGCTGCCAGATTCCGGGAAAATCAAGGAACTTGAAATTCGCCATGACCGCCTTATTTTCCTGCGCCATCTTGATTACATCCTTTGGTGTCATACCTTCCTCCTTTTTTTCGTTATGCGTGATGCGTGACGAGAAGAAACTTTCTTTTTGCCCATTACGCGTCACTCGTTACGTGTTACGTTACACTGCCGCTTCTCCCCGTTCGCCTGTCCTTATCCTTATCACCTCTTCTATGGAATACACAAATATCTTGCCGTCGCCTATCTTGCCCGTCCTGGCAACCTTCTCTATGGTATCGACAACCTTCTGTGAAAGGCTGTCGGAGGTCACAATCTCGATCTTGATCTTCGGAATAAAGTCAATGACATACTCCGCTCCCCTGTAAAGCTCCGTGTGCCCCTTCTGTCTGCCGAAACCCTTAACTTCAGTGACCGTCATCCCCTGGATGCCGATCTCATTGAGCGCGTCTTTCACTTCGTCGAGCTTGAAAGGTTTTACTATCGCCTCAACCTTTTTCATCTCTCACCTCCTGTGTAGCTGATAGCTGTTAGCCAAAAAATGCTCTATAAAAATTCATAGCCCTGCACAGATAATCATCATAGATGGCTTCGGTCTGTTTTCTCACCTGTTCCATATCAACAGGCTCATCCTTCAGCCATTCATAGATCATCTCCTTTTTTACTTCTATATGGAACTGAAAAGCATACGCGTTGCTGCCAAACCGGAAACCCTGATTCGGATAAATCCCTGATTTTGCCAGTCTCACTGCCCCTGCAGGGATATCAAAGGTTTCGCCATGCCAGTGGAACACCTTGAACCTCTTCCAGAAATCCCCTGCCCTGGGATGCACTGCAAGTTTATTTATGAGGGGGTCCCTGATTCCATCCTCTGTGAGCTCGATGTCATACCAGCCGATCTCCTTTTCAGGTCCAGCATAGACCTCTGCGCCCAGGGCCTTTGCCATTATCTGGGCGCCAAGGCAGACGCCGAAGACCCTCTTGCCTTTGGCAATGAACTCCCTCACCAGTTCCATCTCTCTTTTTATATAGGGATATATCTCCTCATCATGCACGCTCATGGGGCCTCCCATCATAACGAGGGTATCGAATTCCCCGGAAGGCGGGATCGCTTCCTTTCCGAGCTCAACGATCCGGTAGGGTATCCCCTGTTCACGGAGAAAATCCTCGATGGTTCCCGGCCCTTCAGCGGGTATATTCTTCAGAATCAGGACAGACATATTGCATTGTAAGTATCAATTACCATGCCAATAGCTACATATTGAATTATAAGAATATTTTGATAACAATCAGGATGGTCTGCCTATTTTTTAGGCAGGGATGATGAAAAAATAGACAAAGATGCAGACTTAACCTAACCTGAACTGAGCGATTTTTATAATGAAGACATTGTTAAGCAAAGCTTTTTAACGAAAACGTAATCACCCAATAAGTGTCATTCCCGCTTGTCGGGAATCCTTCCTGCTTGTCAGGAATCAGAAAACAAGGAAAGATTCTGGACAAGCCAGAATGACAGACTAAAGAATCGCTCAATTTGTCTCAGCAGTCTTTCTTGGAAGCGCCCGGCTTCCCGTGGTTCACCCCTCAGGTAGAAATCCCCAGGCGCGGGAATACCACGAGCTGCAAAACAAGCCAGATCACGAGGAATATCCCAATAACAAGCCAATCACTCACCTTTTGTCTCCCCTTTTGACTTAGCTTTCTTCTCTTTTGTCTGTTTCCCTTCGGACTTCTTCCCTTCCTTTGCCTTTCTCAGCTCTTCATAATCAACAAACTCCAGGACAGCCATGGGCGCACCGTCATTCACCCGGTTCCTCGTCTGGACAAGCCTGAGGTAGCCGCCGTTTCTTCCGGAGAAGCGCGGAGCAATTTCATGAAAGAGCTTTGCGATGGAACTCCTGTTAGGAACGTGGGAAAGGGCCACACGCTTTGCATGGAGGTCCCCCCTGATCCCCAGGGTGATGATCCTCTCCGCAAGCTTTTTTGTCTCCTTTGCCTTTGCCAGCGTAGTCTCTATCCTCTGATGCTCGAATAACGACGCGATAAGCCCTCTTAAGAGCGCCTTCCTCTGGTTTGCAGTCCTGCCGAATAATTTGCCGGAAACTCTATGACGCATCCCTGTCTCTCCCTCCGCTCTTCCCTATGATTACCTTACTGAATCCATGTCAAGTCTCATGCCCAGGCGCAGCCCCATGGTATGCAATATCTCCTTTATCTCGTTCAGAGACTTGCGGCCAAAGTTCTTTGTCTTCAACATTTCATACTCGGTCTTCTGTACAAGTTCGGCAATGGTCTTAATGTTCGCGTTCTTCAGGCAGTTGGACGCTCTCACCGAAAGCTCCAGCTCGTCGACATTCTTCAACAGGTTCTCATTGACGGAAGGGTTTCCCAGCGAAGCCGCCACCATCACTGTATCCTCTTCGCCGGCTTCCACCTCCTCCTCGGAGATGAAGAGGTCCATGTAATCCATGATAATAGACGCGGCCTGGGACACTGCCTTCCGAGGGCTTATGCTCCCATCCGTCCATATCTCCATCACCAGCCTGTCGTAGTCTGTAGCCCGTCCAACCCTGGCCTTCTCCACAGAGAAGTTCACTTTCTTGATCGGACTGAATACCGAGTCCACCGCGAGCATATCCACCGGGAGGTCTGCCTCTTTGTTGGCCTCGGCAGAGACATACCCTTTTCCTTTCTTGATGTACATCTCTGCCTCAAAGGACGAGCCCTTGTCCAGGGTCGCAATGACCTGCTCAGGGTTCAGAACTTCAACCCCGGAATTGAGGTGGAGATCGCTCCCCTTCACTTCCCTGGGACCGCTCACCTTGATGGTCCCTGCACGCCTGTCGTCGGCATGCATCTTGAATCTCAGTTTCTTTATGTTAAGGATGATGTCCATCACATCCTCTTTCACCCCGTTCATATGGGAAAACTCGTGAAGGGCGCCTTTTATCTTTATCGCGGTCACTGCCGCGCCTTCCAGGGACGAAAGCAACACCCTTCTCAAGGAGTTGCCCATAGTCGTGCCGAACCCTCTTTCAAAGGGTTCAGCAATTAGTTTCCCGTAGGCATCAGTTAATGTCTCTTCATCAAACCGAATCTTATCGGGTAATTGAAAGCCTTTTTTCCTTAAGTCCATTAGGCCTCCTCCGCCTTATTAAAGGTTAACATCTTTTATTTCGAATAGAGTTCAACTACGAGCTGTTCCTGGACAGGAAGCTGGATCTCTTCCCTTGAAGGAACATGCAAAACCTTGCCTCTAAAATTCGCTGTATCCATCTCCAGCCATGTGGGAAGCCCGCGGTGCCCGGCCTTGTCCAGACTCTCCTGGATGGACGGAATGCTCCTGCTCGACTCCTTCACTTCCACTACGTCATTGGCCTTCAGAGTATACGAGGGTATGTTCACCGGCTTGCCGTTCACCATGAGATGGCCGTGGGTGATGAGCTGTCTCCCCTGTCTCCTATTGGCGGAAAACCCCATCCTGTACACCGCATTGTCAAGGCGGCATTCAAGAAGCTGGAGCAGAATCTCCCCGGTAATTCCCTTGCGCCGCTCCGCTTCGTGAAAGCAATTTCTGAACTGTGCTTCCATAAGTCCGTACGGCTTCCTCACCTTCTGCTTTTCCATGAGCTGAATGCCATAGTCGGAGAGTTTCCCCCGCCTCTGTCCATGCTGTCCCGGAGCGTATTTTCTCCTTTCGACGCCGCACTTCTCGGTAAAGCAGCGGTCACCCTTAAAAAAGAGTTTTTCTCCCGTCCTCCGACATATCCTGCATACTGCGCCTATGTATCGTGCCAAACCTAAACCCTCCTTCTCTTCGGGGGTCTGCACCCGTTATGTGGGACCGGAGTAACATCCTTGATGAGATTGATATCCAGACCCGCAGCCTGCAAGGCCCTGATCGCAGACTCTCTTCCCGCGCCGGGCCCTTTCACAAAGACATCCAGCTGCTTCATGCCGAAATCCATCGCCTTCTTTGCCGCGGACTCTGCAGCCATCTGCGCAGCATAGGGCGTCCCCTTCCTTGATCCCTTGAACCCGAGACTGCCTGAACTCGACCACGCGATCACATTGCCGTTCTGATCCGTTATCGTCACAATTGTATTATTAAAGGTCGCCTGGACATGGGCGGAACCGATGTTGATATGTTTCTTCTCTTTCTTCGAAGACTTCTTCCTCTGCGCCATCTTTTAGGCCTCCTTCTTCTTGCCCACGACGAGCTTTCTCGGACCCCTGCGGGTACGCGCATTGGTCTTTGTCCGCTGTCCGTGAACCGGCAGCCCGAGACGATGCCTCTGGCCTTTATAACACCCGATATCAGTAAGCCTCTTCACATTCATCGACACTTCACGCCTGAGGTCGCCTTCCACTTTGAGATCCCTGTCAATGACATTCCTTATCTTTACCATGTCCTCATCCCTCAGGTCTTTCACCCGCACATTCGGGTTAACCCCCGTCTCTGCCAGAATCTTCTGAGACAAGGACTTTCCAACGCCGAATATCCTTGTAAGTCCGATCTCTATCCGCTCGTTCTTGGGTAAATCAACTCCAGCGATTCTCGCCATCGCTCCTCCTATCCCTGCCTCTGCTTATGTCTTGGGTTCTCACAGATAATTCTGACAACGCCCTTCCTCTTTATCACCTTGCATTTCGCACATACCGTCTTTACTGATGACATGACCTTCATAATTAGCTATTACTCCTTTTTCTGTCATTCCGGCTTGTCCGGAATCTTTCTCTAAGAAGGATTCCCGACGCGCTTCGCTTGCGGGAATGACAAATACATTTGGTCTATGAACGCCTCTTATTTAAATCTATACGTTATCCTGCCCTTGGTAAGGTCATAGGGTGAGAGCTCGACCGACACCTTATCGCCGGGGAGTATCTTGATAAAATGCATCCTCATCTTCCCCGAGACATATGCAAGAATAACCTTCCCGTTTTCAAGCTCTACCCTGAACATCGCGTTGGGGAGCGTCTCAAGGATGGTCCCCTGAACCTCTATATTTTCTTCTTTCGGCATTAGCTTTAAAGTATAATGATTTTACTCTATTTTAGTCAAGATTCTGGGCCCGTTTCCCGTTACGGCCACCGTATGCTCATAATGCGCCGAAAGGCTGCCGTCGGCAGTAACAGCAGTCCAGCCGTCATCAAGCACAGCAACCTCATAACTCCCCGCATTGACCATGGGTTCTATGGCCAGGGTCATTCCTTCCCTGAGTCTCGGTCCGTGACCGGGTTCCCCAAAGTTCGGGACCTGGGGCTCCTCGTGCAAAGACCTGCCTATACCGTGGCCAACAAAGGATCTCACAACAGAGAAACCATTCGCCTCCACGTGCTTCTGTATGGCATGGGATATATCGGATACCCTGTTGCCGGGCCTAGCCCTTCCTATGCCGAGAGAAAGGGCCTCTTTCGTAACCCTGATAAGCTTCCCGGCCAACGGACTTACCTTTCCCACAGGCAAGGTAACCGCTGCGTCGCCATAAAACCCGTCGAGATAGACTCCCAGGTCTATGCTGACGATGTCCCCCTCATTCAATGCCACCGATGAGGGAATACCGTGAACGACCTGGTCATTCACAGAGGTACAGACACTGGAGGGATAGTTCCTGTATCCCTTGAAAGCCGGGACAGCTCTCCTGTCCCGCACCATCTTCTCGACGAACCGTTCCATCTCCTTCGTCGAAATCCCAGGTTTTACTATCTCTTCAAGCGCCCTGAGGGTCTCCGCCACGATGACACACGCGCGGGACATCTTCCTGATCTCCTCAGGAGACTTCAGAATGATCATCCCCGGCAACCTCTACTTCTTTTTCAAAGACCTCACGAACAAAAGAAACTCTGCGGTCTCCCGGAAATATCCTTTCTTGCCGCGCCAATTCCTCTCATCTCCTTCCCTTAATCCTTCCCTTCTTCAAAAAACCCTCGTAGGACCGGGTCAGGAGATGAGACTCTATCTGGGAAACGGTATCCAGGGCAACACCGATGACGATCAAGATGGATGTGCCGCCGAAATAAAACGGAACATTGAACTTGCTTATGAGAACCTCGGGTATAACGCAGACCACGGCAAGGTAGATTGCCCCCACAAAGGTCAGTCTTGAAAGAACCTTGTAGATGTATTCCGAGGTATTCTGTCCCGGCCTGATCCCCGGGATATACCCCCCGTATTTTTTCAGATTATCCGCGATGTCAACCGGATTGAACACAATGGCGGTATAGAAATAACTGAAGAAAAATATCATGCCGACATAGAGCAATGTATAAAACATGGTGCCCGGGGAAAGCTGCTGTGCCACACCCTGAACCCACGGCACTGCGATAAATCCGGCCACTGTTGCGGGGAACATAATAATCGATGAGGCGAATATGGGAGGGATGACCCCCGAGGTATTGATCTTCAGGGGGAGATGGGTGCTCTGTCCCCCATACACCTTCCTTCCGACGACCCTTTTTGCATACTGGACCGGGATCTTCCTCTGGCCGCGTTCAATGAACACGATCGCTCCCACCACGGCAATCATCATCACCACAAGGAAGAGCACAAAGAAGATCGACAGTTCACCGGCCTGGACAAGCCGGATGGTGCTGATCACCGCATTGGGGAGTTGGGCAACAATTCCTGCGAAAATAATAAGGGAGATTCCATTCCCGATCCCCCTTTCCGTGATCTGCTCTCCCAGCCACATGATGAATACTGTTCCCGAGGTTAGCGTAATCATCGTGAGCAGCCGGAAAGACCAGCCCGGGTTCTGGACGAACGCGCCCTGGGACATACTCTCGAGTCCCACCGCCATTCCAAATGACTGAATTGCCGCTATAACAACAGTTGCATACCTTGTGTATTTAATGATCTTTTTCCTCCCCGCCTCCCCTTCTTTTGCCAGTTTCCCGATGGCAGGAATGACGACGGTGAGGAGTTGAAAAATAATGGAAGCGCTGATGTACGGCATTATTCCGAGGGCAAAAATAGCCATCTGTGAAAGGGCGCCTCCTGTAAACATATCGAAAAAGCCCATGAGCGCTCCGGCCTGTTCCGTGAGGAATTTGCTCAGTTCCGCGCCGTTTATCCCGGGAGTCGGTATATGGGACCCGATGCGATACACCGTCAAAAGGGCAAGGGTAAAGATCACCCTGTTTTTCAGTTCAGGTATCTTGAATATATTCTGGAAGGCCGTAAGGAGCCGCAATCAGATCACCTCTGCCTTGCCGCCTGCGTCCGTTATCTTCTTCCGGGCAGCCGAGCTGAACGCATGCGCCTTCACGGTTATGGATTTCTTGAGCTCGCCGTCGCCGAGGACCTTCAGGCCGTCTTTCATATCCTTCACTACCCCCCCCGCGCGGAGAACATCAGGGGTAATCACTTCCAGGTCCACGAACTTCGAAAGATCCCTGAGATTTATCACTGCATATTCTTTGGAAAAAGGATAGTTGCTGAATCCCCTTTTCGGAAGCCTTCTCTGGAGCGGCATCTGGCCTCCTTCAAAACCGGCGCCCTTTGTGCCGCCGGACCGTGCCTTCTGCCCCTTATGACCTTTGCCCGAGGTTTTCCCGAGACCTGAACCGACGCCCCGCCCAACACTCCTGTCACCTCGCTTGCTGCCTTCTGCTGGTTTGAGATCTTCTATCCTCATAATATCCTATTCCTTTTCGCCCCTGCGAATCTCATGTATCTCCTGAGTTTCCGTTTCTTCCTCTGACCTCTTTCTCAACTTCGAGACGACTTTAGGGTCCTTAAGTTTTGAGAGTCCTTCAATAGTCGCCTTCACTGTATTGAAGGGATTGTGTCCGCCCAGGGACTTTGCAACGACATCCTGAATCCCTGCCACCTCAAGGATAGCCCTTACCGCGCCGCCTGCAATAAGTCCTGTTCCCTTCGTCGCTGGGTTCATGATCACGGTGCCCGAGCCGAATTCTCCAATGATCCGGTGAGGGATTGTCCCGTCCTTTACCGGAAACCTGATCAGAGATTTCTTCGCCTGCTCTATCGCCTTCCGTATCGCCTCAGGGACTTCAGCCGCCTTGCCCTTTCCGATGCCGACAATGCCGCCGCCGTCTCCCACAACAACAAGGGCGCTGAAGGAAAATCTCCTTCCGCCCTTCACCACCTTCGCAACTCTATTAATGTAAACAACTCTGTCCTTAAGGTTCAGTCCTTCCGGGTCAATCCTTGCCACTCTGCCTCCTGCACATAAAGATTAAAACTCTAATCCTGCTTCCCTGGCGCTCTCGGCCAGAGCCTTTACCAGCCCGTGATACATATATCCACCTCTATCAAAAACCACCTTCTTCAATCCCTTTCCCAGGGCACGTCGCGCGATGAGCTCTCCCACCTTCTTCGCCATGCCGGTATTCCCCTTGTGTCCCTTTTGATCACTCAGCTCCTTATCAAGGGTCGAAGCAGCTACAATGGTATTCCCCTGTGTGTCGTCAATAATCTGCGCATAGACGTGATTCAGGCTTCTGTAGACCGCAAGTCTTGGCCGCTCAGGGGTGCCGAAGACCTTCCTCCTGATCCTCCGGTGACGCCTGTCTCTGCTTTCTCTCGTCTCTCTACTCAAACCGCCAACCTCCCATCACCTATTTTTTGCCGGCCTTGCCAACCTTGAGCTTTAACCTCTCGCCGGCATAACGGATCCCCTTGCCTTTGTATGCGTCAGGCGACCTTAATGCCCTTATATTGGCCGCTACCTGTCCCAATTGCTGCTTGTCGATTCCGTTGAGGGTGATCGTTGTCTGCTTCTGGTCCACCGCTGCGCTGATCCCCTGGGGAAGCTGAAACTCCACAGGATGGGAATACCCCAGTGTCAGAACAACCTTATTGCCCTGGACCTGGGCGCGATACCCCACGCCTGTTATCTCAAGAATCCTCTGGTAACCCTGGGATACCCCGGTAACCATATTCGCCACGAGGCTTCTTGACAGCCCGTGCAATGACCTCTCCGTCTTCGAATCCCCGGCCCGTTTTACCAGCACCTTGCCCTCGCCTACCGAGAAGCTCACCGCTTCAGGACAGCTCCAATGCAACTCCCCTTTCGGTCCTTTCACTCTTATGGTCTTCCCGTCGAGCTTCACGTCCACACTGCCGGGAATATCTATAGGTTTCTTGCCGATCCTCGACATCCTTATCTCTCCTTACCAGACATAACAGATGACTTCTCCACCGACACTTTCACGGCGGCATGTCCTATCACTCAGTATGCCCTGGGGCGTGGTGAGGATGGCAATACCGACCCCTCCCATCACCCTCGGGATCTCCTTACTGCCCACATAAACCCTTCGCCCCGGCTTGCTCACTCTTTTCAGGCCTGAGATAACGTTGTCATTGTCAGCGTACTTGAGCGTCAGCCTGAGGATTCCCTGCCTCTTGTCCTTTAATATCTTGTATGCCCTGATAAAACCCTCTTCCTTGAGAATCTTTGCGATCTCCAGCTTGAGCCTCGAAGCAGGGACATCGACCTTCTCCGACTTGACGAGGGCCGCATTTCTTATCCTTGTGAGCATGTCTGCTAACGGGTCAGTCATCATTTACGCACCTCTACCAGCTTGATTTCGTCACACCGGGGATCTGACCCCGAAGCGCCAGCGCTCTGAAACAGATCCTGCACATTCCAAACCTTCTGAGAAAACCCCTGGGCCTTCCGCACACCCTGCACCTGTTGTAGAACCTTACCCCGAACTTGGGCGGCGTCTTGAGCTTTTCTATCATGCATTTCTTTGCCATTCTCACCTCTCGATCAAATTAACGATTCTTGATTCCGGATGTATGATCAAAAGATCCAAAATCATAAATCTACAGTCTGCAATTATGCAGTTCATTTCCTGAAAGGCATCCCCAGATGTTTCAGAAGGGCCTTCGCCTCCGCATCCGTCCGGGCTGACGTGCAAATGGCGATGTCCATCCCGTGAACCATCTCAACCTTGTCATAATCTATCTCCGGGAATATAAACTGCTCCTTTACCCCCAGGGAATAATTCCCCTTTCCGTCAAAGGCCCTCGTGGAGACGCCCTTAAAATCCCTGATGCGCGGCAGCGCAACACTGATAAGCCTGTCGAGGAACTCGTACATCCGGTTTCCCCGAAGGGTGACCTTGCACCCGACAGGCATCCCCTTTCTCAATTTGAACCCTGCGATGGATTTCTTGGCCTTTGTGGTCACCGCCTTCTGGCCGCTAATCATCGAGAGCTCTTTCTGCGCCGCATCCAGGAGTTTGATATTCTGAATAGCCTCGCCAAGCCCCACATTCAGCGCCACCTTTTCCACCTTCGGAACCTGCATGATGCTCTTGTAGGAAAACTCCTTCATCAACGCCGGCACAACAACCTCCCTGTATTTTTCCCTCAGTCGCGGAGCCATTACTGGTCTATAACCTCCTTACATTTCTTGCACGTCCTCACCTTCCTGCCGCTCTCCATATCGAGGCCGGCGATCCGGGTTGCCTTGTTGCACTTCGGACATACAAGAATGACATTGGATATATGAATGGGCGCTTCCTTTTCGATGATCCCGCCCTGAGCATATTTCCTGTTCGGTTTCATATGCCTCTTGATGATGTTCACCTTTTCTATGATCAGCTGGGATTTCGACGGCATGACAGAAAGGACCCTTCCCTTCTTGCCCTTTTCCTTGCCGGCGGTCACCAGGACCGTATCTTCTTTCTTAATCCCTAAACCCATAACTCACTCCGTGAGAATTCAAAGTTTAAAATGAAAAATCTAAAATTATAGAACTCATTAATTTTTAATTTTGCACTTTGCATTTTTAATTTTTTCATAGCACCTCCGGCGCCAGCGATATGATCTTCATGAACTCTTTCCATCTGAGCTCCCTTGCAACAGGACCGAATATTCTGGTGCCGATGGGCTCGTTCTGGGCATTGATCAGCACCACTGCATTCTGGTCAAACCGTATATAGGAACCATCAGGCCTCCTGTGCTCTTTCTTGGTCCTCACCACCACTGCCTTGGCCTTCTCGCCCTTCTTGATATTACTGTCGGGAATTGCCTCCCTAACGCTCACCACCACGATATCGCCAAGCCTCGCATACCTCCTGAGAGAGCCGCCCATAACCTTTATGCACCGGACCCTCTTTGCTCCCGAATTGTCAGCCACCTCAAGTATGCTTCTTGGTTGAATCATCTCTTTTAACCTCTCACGCCTTTTTTATGAGCTCCAGCACAGCCCATCTTTTTTCCTTGCTCAGAGGCCTGGCCTCAATTATGGATACCGTATCCCCTGCCTTGCACCTGTTTTCCTCGTCGTGGGCCTTGAACTTTGTCAGCTTCTTTACCGTCTTTTTATAGACCGGATGCTGATAGAGCCGCGTGACACCCACCACCACTGTCTTGTCCATCCTGTCGCTTAACACCTTTCCTGTATATACCTTCTTCGGCATGGCTACTTTCCTCTCTGCATCTCAGTCATTACCGTGAGAACCCTTGCGATGTCCTTCCTGAGGCCGCGGATGCGCATGGGATTTTCCACCTCGCCCGTGGCAAGGCGGAACCTGAGATTAAACAATTCTTTTCTGAACTCCTGTTCCTTCTGCTTCAACTCATCCATGGATAATGCTCTGACGGCCGAGGGCTTCATAGGACCTTTTCCTCTCTTTTCACAAATTTGGTCGCAATGGGAAGCTTGTATGAAGCCAGTCTGAGGGCCGACTTTGCTAGCTCCTCGGTCACCCCCGACATTTCATAGAGGACCCTTCCCGACTTCACAACCGCCACCCAGTATTCAGGTGAGCCCTTGCCTTTTCCCATTCTCGTTTCCGCGGGCTTCTTTGTTATCGGTTTATCGGGGAAGATCCGGATCCAGACCTTGCATCCCCTCTTAACATGCCGTGTAATGGCTATTCTGGCAGCTTCTATCTGTCGCGAGGAAACCCAGCCCGGCTCTAGGGCCTTGAGACCGAACTCGCCGAAGGAGACCTCAGAACCCCTGTAAGCCTTGCCCTTCATGCTGCCTTTCTGCATCTTCCTGAATTTGACTTTCTTCGGCATTAACATTTATCGTTCACCTCTTTGCATTCCTCAGGCAACCCGCTGCCCTTCCCTGGTTCTCATCGACTCAGGGAATACGTCTCCGTTGTATATCCAGACCTTAACTCCGATCTTGCCGTAGGTCGTTTTCGCCTCAGTAAAACCAAAAACGATATCGGCCCTGAAGGTGTGGAGGGGCACCCTGCCTTCCCTGTACCACTCGGATCTCGCAATTTCAGCGCCAGCCAGTCTTCCGGCGCAGGCAACCTTTATCCCAAGGGCCCCGAAGCGTCGCGCAGATGCAACAGCCTTTTTCATGGCCCTCCTGAAGGCCACCCTTTTTTCGAGCTGAAGGGCGATATTCTCCGCCACAAGCTGGGCATCCAGTTCCGGTTTCCTTATCTCCTTGATATCAATGGCGGCTTCCCGTCCGGTAAGGCCTTCCATCTCCTTCCTCAGCTTCTCGACCTCCGCACCCTTCTTGCCGATGATGATCCCCGGCCTTGCGGTGTGGATGATGACCCTGATCTTCTGACCCATCCGCTCTATTTCGATGCGGGCAACGCCTGCGTGGAAGAGCTTCGCCTTGATCATCTTCCTTATGTTGATATCCTCTATTAACTGGTCGGCATATCCCTTTTTCAGAAACCACCGTGAATCCCATGTCCTTGTGATGCCTAACCTGTTTCCTACCGGATGCGTCTTCTGGCCCAAACCATACCTCCTTTATTCTCCCGATATAACCAGTGTTATATGTGACGTCCTCTTCCTGATCGTATTTGCCCGGCCCATGGACCTTGGCTCCATCCTTTTCATCACCGGGCCCTGGTCCACATATCCCTTGCTTACCACCATCTCTTCGGGATTCGCCGCCTTCTTCTGCTCGGCATTTGCCATGGCCGACTTCAGAATCTTCTCCACAAAGTTGGACCCCCGGTACGGCATAAACCGCAGGGCTATCAGGGCCTCTCCTGCCTTCTTGCCCCTGATGAGGTCAACCACCCTCCTCGCTTTTCGGGGAGTTATCCTCGCATATCGTAATGTTGCCTTAGCGTCCATATTTTACCCCTTTGCCGCGGCCTTTGCTGAGCCTGAATGACCCTTAAATGTCCTGGTGGGGGAGAACTCGCCGAATTTATGGCCGATCATATTTTCCGTCACATATACCGGGATAAACTTCCTGCCGTTGTGCACCGCAAAGGTAAACCCGATGAAGTCAGGTATGATGGTGGACCGGCGCGACCATGTCTTGATGATCTTCTTTTCCCCGGAATCCATCAACTTCATCACCTTCTTCATCAACTTCTCATCCACAAAAGGACCTTTTTTTAAGGACCTGGGCATTACTTACCTCCTCGCCTCTTCACAATGAATTTATCGGTTCTCTTGTTCTGCCGGGTCTTTACGCCCTCAGGCCTACCCCAGGGCGAGCAAGGAGGCCTTCCCCCTGAACTTCTTCCCTCGCCGCCTCCAAGGGGATGGTCAACCGGGTTCATAGCCACACCCCTCACATGGGGCCTTTTCCCCATCCAACGGACCCTGCCCGCCTTTCCAATGGAGATATTCTCATGTTCGGGATTGCTCACCTGACCGATGGTAGCCATGCATACCGAGCGGATAAGCCGGACCTCTCCTGAGGAGAGTTTCACGTGGCTGTAGTCTTCTGCCTTTGCAATAAGCTGGGCTGACAAACCGGCGCTGCGGACAAGCTTTGCGCCGGCGCCCGGCTGCAGTTCAATGTTATGGATGAAAGTGCCGAGGGGGATCTCATTTAGTGGAAGGGCGTTGCCTGTCTTGATCTCAACCCCCCTGCCTGAGATCAGCTCATCGCCGACCTTCAGTCCCTGCGGCGACACAATGTACCTTCTCTCGCCGTCCCTGTATTTCAGCAGGGCGATCCTCGCTGACCTGTTCGGATCATATTCTATAGTCTCTACCACAGCCGGAATGCCGTGTTTATCCCGCTTGAAATCGATCACTCTGTAGAGCCTCTTGTTTCCTCCGCCCCTCTGCCATGCAGTGACGCGGCCGTAGCTGTTCCTGCCCCCTGTCTTTTTTGACGCCCTAAGCAGCGGCTCATAGGGCTTGTCAGTAGTAATCTCATAGAAGTCGGATACTGTCTGGAATCTTCTGCCCGGTGATGTCGGATTATATTTCCTCACTCCCATTTATGCGCCCTCAATGAAATCAAGTTTTTCGCCCTTCTTAAGGGTCACGATTGCCTTTTTCCTGTCAGGCCTTCTGCCGATGAACTTGCCATGTCTCTTCCATTTTCCATTGGTCGTAATGGTCGCAACACTCTCGACCTTGACGTTGAATATCTCCTCAAGCGCCCTCTTTATTTCAAGTTTGTTGGCATCCTTTGCGACCTCGACAAGAACCTTGTTCTCAAATTCCTTGAGCCGCGCGCCTTTCTCGGTAAACAGCGGCTTCTTGATGATGGTATGTACGTTCCTCATAGTTTGCACACCTCCGGCACTTTATCGAGGGCGCCCTTTGTAATAAGAAGCGTTTCATGAGTAAGTATCTCGTAGGGATTAATATCCGCCACTCTCGCGACCTTCACCCCGGGGATATTCCTTGAAGAAAGAAGGATATTTGCATCCTTTTCAGGAAGCACAATGAGAACACTCTTTCCCTCAAGCCCAAGACTCTTAAGGATTTTAACCATCTCCTTTGTCCTCGGCTTATCCACAACAATTGTATCCACTATGGTCATGGCGCCGTCCGAAACCTTGGCGGAGAAGGCCTCTCCCACCGCCCTCCTTTTCAGGTTCTTCGGAAGCCGGTAGGAATAATCCCTGGGCTGCGGACCGAAAACCGTTCCTCCGCCTCTCCAGAGAGGGGAACGGTTACTCCCTGTCCTGGCCCGTCCTGTATGCTTCTGCTTCCAAGGCTTTTTCCCGCCGCCGCTTACAAGACCTTTGGTCTTGGTGGCGTGGGTGCCCTGCCTCTGGTTCGCCAGGTAGTTTACCACCGATGCATGGAGAATGTCTTTCCTCACCGGCAGCCCGAATATTCCCTCGGGAAGATTCACCGAACCCTTTACCTTATTGTTTATATCTTTGACTTCTATCTCCGGCATATCAGCCTTCCTTCTTGATCTCGAGATAGGCGCCTGCGGCGCCGGGGACTGCGCCTCTCACGAGCAATAAATTCTGCTCAGGCCGGACATCCACTACGGTCAGATTACTCACCGTTACCATTTCAGAACCCATGTGCCCGGGCAGCTTTTTGTTCTTCCACACCCTTGAGGGGAAAGAGCTTGCGCCAATGGAGCCCGGCGCGCGATTGAACATAGAACCGTGCGAGCCCGGACCTCCTTTAAAATTGTGCCTTTTCATAACTCCCTGAAACCCCTTGCCCTTGGAGACTCCGGAGACTTTCACAGTATCGCCTTTGGCAAATGCGCCGACAGTAACAATATCCCCTACTTTCAAGTCGCCCATCTTAAACTCTTTTATCAACCGGTAGGGCTTCACCCCTGCCTTTTTGAATACCCCTGACATCGGCTTATTCACCTTCTTCTCTTTCCTTATCTCAGAGAAGCCGACCTTCACCGCTTCATAACCGTCCTTCACAAGGGTCTTCACCTGGATGACACTGCAGGGCCCCGCTTCTATCACCGTGACCGGGACTGTAACCCCTCCCTCAATGAATATATGGGTCATGCCCAGTTTTTTGCCGAGTATGCCGATCATAACTTAATCTCCACATCAACGCCCGCAGCAAGCTCCAGTTTCATCAGCGCATCCACTGTCTGCGGGGTAGGATCGTAGATATCGATCAGCCTTTTATGGGTCCGAATCTCAAACTGCTCTCTGGACTTTTTATCCACATGGGGAGACCTCAAAACCGTATACTTGCTCACCCTCGTTGGGAGCGGAACCGGCCCCGCAATCCTTGCCCCTGTTCTCTGAGCCGTATCCACAATCTCCTTCACCGACTGGTCCAGTATCCTGTGGTCGTATGCCCTTAATTTTATTCTTATCTTCTGATTCACCTGTCGCTCCGCTCCATATCAAAATTATGGAATTCCTTAATTTTACATTTTGCTTTTTGATTTTTGAATTTAATCACTCCAGCACCTCAGTAACGACGCCTGCTCCCACGGTCCTGCCGCCTTCCCTTATGGCAAAGCGCAATTCCTTCTCCATGGCTATGGGCGCTATCAGCTCCACCACTACGCTGATATTGTCCCCGGGCATCACCATCTC
>CAMTVV010000113.1:0-1978 GCA_947085305.1 uncultured Nitrospiraceae bacterium | reverse complement strand
GCTCAAAAGGAAATTGAAAAGATGTTCGGAGGTTTAATTACATTCGTCCACTAAATATCATAAATGTGACATTTTAAACTGGTAAAAATGTGACATTTGAAATTTGTAATAACATAGTTGGCCCAAAGCATGTCAAGCCGTTATGCTGCCAGTGATGGTTGGCTGCTCTTTCGCCGTTGGGAACTTGTTCTCACCTCTCTGCAAATGTTATTTTATAACCATGAAAGCCGGGTTTTATCAGTTCAGCCCTGCCTTTGGGAAAAAGGATGAGAATCTGAATAAGGCGCTGTCTGTCGGAAAAGACGCTGAACTGGATCTTCTTGTGCTTCCGGAATTCTTTGCCGCAGGGTACCAGTTTGTCTCGAAGGAAGAGGTGGCGGAACTTTCGGAGAAGGTGCCGGAGGGACAGACAACTGAAATTCTTGCAGAGCTATCCCATGAAAGAGGCATTTATATCGTGGCAGGTCTTCCTGAAAGGGAAGGGGAGAAGTTTTATAACAGCGCAATCCTTACTGGACCGGATGGATATATCGGTATTTACCGGAAGACTCACCTGTTCTTCGAAGAAAAGCTCTACTTCAGCCCTGGCGACACCGGGTTCAGGGTATGGGATACAAAGGTCGGACGCATCGGCATTATGATATGCTTTGACTGGTTTTTCCCTGAGTCAATGAGAACCCTTGCACTCATGGGCGCCGAGGTTATTGCCCATCCTTCCAATCTTGTTCTGCCCTATTGTCCGGTTGCAATGCCGATGCGCTGTCTCGAAAACAGGGCCTTCGGAGTGACCGCAAACAGGGTCGGAACCGAAAGCAGAAAAGAGGGACAATCCCTCACGTTCATAGGACAGAGCCTTATCGCCTCTCCTGAAGGAAAGGTTCTCATCCGCGCGCCTGCGGATGGAGAGGGGTTATTCATTGCGGAGTTCGACCCCGAAAGGGCAAGGAACAAGGAACTGAATCCGATGAATGATCTCTTTCAAGACAGAAGACCGGAGATGTACCTCCTATGATTTCTTGCTCGTCCTGGCGAAGAAACCCGTAATTTTTTTCACCACGTTATCACTTTGGCAGTGCGGACACCTGATCTTCGGCTTTGCGTCATATTCCTTAATGGAAAGGAAAACAGTGAACTCCCTGTTACAGTCTTTACAGATATATTCATATGCCGGCATGACGCCCCCCTTTATCTTTCCTCCCGATAATCAACTGGACAATTAAATTATAAGCAGAACTGAAAGGAAAAGATAGTCCCGTATTTGAACGGTCAAAGGAGGGGAAACTTAACTCCCTCTCGCCTCCTCTTAATAACCCCACCCAGCGTCCCCTTAATTTAAGGGGAGGCTGGGTGGGGTTAAGGGAGTTATTTCTCCCCTGTGGGAGAGGCATCCACTCCTGTCCCCTCTCCCCTGGCGGGAGAGGGCGAGGGTGAGGGGGCATTTTCGGGTCAATAACATCAGGGAAGGTGGATTACCGAGTCTCTTTCAGTTTGGAGAAGTCAGCAATGGGAGAAGTCATGGTCCATATTTCTTTGAGAAGGGCGAACCTGTTCAGCTTGACCTCATCCCTTTTGTCCATCACCAGTACCCCGTCAAAGAAACTGTTAATGAATTTGGTCAGCGTGGATGCCAGCCTGAGGGCTTCGTAATATTTTCTCTCCTGCAGCAGTTTTCGCATAGCAGGCTTTGCGCTGCGCATTTCGGCGTAGAGGATCTTTTCCTGCACTTCCTGAAGGAGTTCCCTGGATACTGCAGGCAACTCCATCTCCGGCAGAATATTATTTATGCGTTTCATGGCCAGGAGAAAGGCGGCATATTCGGTATCGGAGGTGAAGCGCTTGACGGCATGGATCCTTTCCTTGATCTCCCGGAGAGGAACATTGTCTACGAAATGGAGCGCCGATTGGATGATGTCAGGATCATGGTTCCGGGATGAAAGGAGCGGTTCCATTCTCTGGCTGAAGAAGGTAAGAACCTCGG
>CAMTVV010000112.1:0-8001 GCA_947085305.1 uncultured Nitrospiraceae bacterium | reverse complement strand
AGAACTCTGTTTTATCATTGAGCAGCTGAGCAGGGAAAAGGGCATCCCCAAAGAGATGCTCATTTCTACTCTCGAATCCGCCCTGCTCTCTGCTGCCAGGAAAAAATACGGGGGCAGGACAAATGTCAACCTCAGGATCGATCCAAAAACCTGCGCCATCACTGTTTTCGAAACAAAGAAGATCGTCGAAAAGGTGATTGATAAAAACGAAGAGATATCGCCGGGGGATGCCGCAAAGATTGTCCCGGGAAAATCATTGGGCGACGAGGTTGAGGTCCCTATTTACCTCCAGGACTTCGGAAGGATCGCTGCCCAGACCGCCAAGCAGGTGATCTTTCAGCGGGTCAGGGAAGCGGAGAGGGACGTCATATTCAAGGAGTACAAGGACAAGGTCGGTCATATCATCAGCGGGGTGGTGATGCGCAAGGAACGCGGAATGTATTTCCTGAACATTGGCAAGACCGAAGCGATCCTCCTGCAGAAGGAATCCCTGCCGGGAGAGAACCTCAAAAGGGGGGACACGGTAAGGGCCTTTATAGAGGATGTCAGGGTTACTCCCAAAGGACCGATCATCTATCTGACAAGGACCAACCCGAAATTCGTCCTGCAGCTTTTCATGATGGAGGTGCCCGAGATAGCAGAGGGACTCGTGGTCATCAAGAACATCGTCCGTGAGCCCGGGGAAAGGACAAAAATCGCGGTATACTCAAAAGACCACACCATAGACCCCGTGGGCGCATGCGTCGGTATGAAAGGCACAAGGGTTCAGTCCATTGTTCGTGAACTGCACGGCGAGAGAATAGACATCATCCCCTGGACCGATGACCCGAGGATACTGATCTCCCGTGCTTTGAGTCCGGCCACTGTGGACAAAATCGGGATAAATGAGGAAGAAAAGACCGCCATGGTGGTGGTCAATGACCAGCAGTTGTCCCTGGCCATCGGCAAAAAGGGGCAAAATGTGAAGCTCGCCATGAAGCTCACCGGATGGGATATCGATATCCTGAGCGACTCCGAATACGGAAAAATGAGGAGCGAAGAGGCAGATGCGGCGCTTCCGGACAGTCTCAAGAAGGACCTGCTGAAAAAAGACAAGGACTCCGGTAAAGCAGAAGCTTCTCCGGAATAACCCCTTCACGCCGTACTTATGGATAGGGACCCTTCAGAATTCCCAATCCAGTATATAAAAGGCGTAGGCCCAAAAAGGGCAAGATTGCTGGGCCGCCTGAACCTTAGGACTGCCCTGGACGCCCTGTACTACCTTCCCTACCGTTACGAAGACCGCAGGAATATCAAAAAGATATGCCATTTGAGCTACGGCAGCGTGGAGACCGCCACTGGGAAGATCGTCTCCATCGATGTGGTGAAACTCCAGAGAAGCCGCGTTAAGATATTTGAGCTCGTCATCTCCGACGGATCAGGATTATTAAAGGGCAAGTGGTTCAACCAGCCCTTCATGAGGAAAAACTTTTCCCTTGGACGGGAGGTGATCCTGAGCGGAGTGGTGAAACGCAATCCCTATTGGGGGATAGGACTCGAAATCGAAAACCCCGAATACGAATTCACCGGTGACGACTCTGAAAACCTCATCCACACATCCAGGATCGTGCCGGTGTACCGGACCACCGCGGGGCTGAGCGTCAGGCTCTTGCGGTCCATAATGTTCAATGTCGTGAGCGCATGCGCGGAGCATCTCGAGGATCCGCTGCCTGAAGAGCTCCTTGCAAAATACCGCCTTCCTCCTTTGAAGGACAGCATCTTCAATGCCCATTTCCCCGGCCGGGATGCCGACATAGAGAGCCTGAACAGGGGGATAAGTGATTGGCAGAAAAGGCTCTCCTTTGACGAGCTCTTTCTCCTGGAGCTCGGCATCGCGGTAACGAAGAAAGGCGGGACAAGGGAAAAGGGCATCGCCTTTACGCCGGAAGGCAAACTGGTAAAGAGGCTCCTGGAGAAACTCGCCTTCAGCCTGACCGGCGCCCAGAAAAGGGTCTTTGCAGAGATACTGAACGATATGAAAAAGCCCTATCCCATGAACCGCCTGATCCAGGGGGACGTGGGCTGCGGCAAGACCATTGTGGCCCTCATGTCTATGCTCTCTGCTGTTGAATGCGGCTATCAGGCTGCGATAATGGCGCCCACCGAGATCCTCGCGGAACAGCATTATCTTAATATCCACAAGCTCGTGGAAGAGCTCGGTCTCGGGATATGTCTCCTCACCGGCAGCAAAAAAGAGAGCCCGGCAAAGGATCTCGCTTCGGACAGCATGGACATCGTGGTGGGGACCCACGCCCTGATACAGGAAGGAGTGAAGTTCAGGAAACTCGGACTTGCGGTGATCGATGAACAGCACCGCTTTGGGGTGATGCAGCGGGCTTTGCTCCGCAAAAAAGCCCGGAACCCGGACGTGCTGGTAATGACCGCCACTCCCATCCCGCGGACACTGGCAATGACCGTATATGGAGATCTGGACTACTCGGTGATCGATGAACTTCCCCCCCGCAGAAGCCCTGTGGTGACAAGGCTCTTCCACGAGAGCCGGAAACAGCTCATCTATCAGGCAATCGCTTCAGAGGTGAAAAAGGGGAGGCAGGTGTATGCGGTCTATCCTGTTATCGAAGAATCTGAGAATTCGGACCTGAAATCCGCAGTCCTCGGCAAAACCGCCCTCGAAAAAATGTTCCCCGGCTACAGAATAGGGCTCATTCATGGTAAGATGAAGACTGCGGAAAGGGAGACGGTCATGACGTCCTTCAAGAACCGGGAGCTCCATATCCTTGTGAGCACCACAGTGATAGAGGTTGGCGTGGACGTGCCGAACGCAACCATGATGCTTATCGTCCATGCCGAGCGCTTCGGCCTTGCCCAGCTTCACCAGCTTCGCGGGAGGGTCGGCAGAGGCAGTGACCAGTCATACTGCCTCCTCCTCGCATATCATCCCTTCGGGGAGGAAGCGAAAAGGAGACTGGATATCATGCTGAAGACCACAGACGGGTTCAGGATCGCCGAGGAAGATCTTGATATCAGGGGGCCAGGAGAGTTTTTCGGGACGAGACAGTCGGGAATGCCTGATCTCAAGGTTGCGAGCATTGTCAGGGATGCGCGGCTTCTGGAACCGGCGCGCAAAGAGGCCTTCGATATGGTTGACCGTGATCCCTATCTCGAAAAATCGCCCCGTCTGAAGAAGACCGTGGAGAAGTTCTGGCAGGGGAAGATGGACATATTCAAGACAGGCTAAAGGGAGGGACCGATGTGGACAAGGGTGAAGGACAATCTCGATTCAGGCATAGAGAAAGTGAAGTGGTTTTCGTCTCTGCTGAACGAACGGCTGAAGATAGAAATCTCTCTCTTCAAACTCCTCTATCAGTCTGCTGAGATGGAGAAAAAAAGGGCTGCGCTCATGAAGACCATCGGGGAAAGGGTCTTTAAACTGAAAAACGGTCCCGAGAAGCAGGCGCTCAGGGACCCTGTGATCCTCGAGGCGCTGAAGTCCCTTGAGGAACTGAATGCAGAGATAGAGGATGTGCGGAAAAAGGCGTCGGAGATCGAAAAGATAGAAGTATGACTTTGCTATATATCATAACATTCGTATTCGGTTCCATCGTGGGCTCTTTTCTGAACGTCTGCATCTACCGCTTACCCAGGGCCTTATCCGTTATTCTTCCCTCTTCCCGGTGTCCGGCCTGCAATACGCATATCAGGCCGTATGATAATCTTCCCTTGATAAGCTTCTTTCTCCTCAGGGGAAGATGCAGGTATTGCAAGGCAAGGATATCCATGAGATATCCCCTTGTGGAAACCATGAACGCCCTTCTTTACGTCCTTGTGATATGGCGCTTTGGAATGGGTTGGCACACGCCCTTCTTCTTCGCATTCTGTTCCGCGATGATCGTCATCACCTTCATCGATCTTGACTTCCATCTCATCCCTGATGCCATAACCCTTCCGGGAATTGTCGTGGGCCTTATTGCCGGATCACTGATACTTCCTGATCCCTTTGACAGGTTTTCGGTCCTGGGCTTCAGGGAGTCGGTCATCGGGCTTTTAGCAGGTGGAGCTGTCTTTTTTCTTATTGCTGAAATCAGCTACAGGGTTTTACGACAGGAGGCAATGGGCGGAGGAGATATAAAAATGATGGCCTTGGTCGGGGCGTTTATGGGCTGGAAAGCAGTGCTCTTGACGACTTTTTCCGGAAGCCTGCTTGGTTCGATTGTCGGCATTTTCCTCATGGTCCTCAAGGGGAAGGGCAGAAAGACCAAAATACCCTTCGGCCCCTTTCTGGCTGCTGGTGCGTTACTGAGCCTCTTTTACGGGCAGGAGCTGGTCTCTCTTTACTTGAAAAGATGAACGAAAGCATTATTCTCATAACGTTTCTTCTGCTCCTCGCTGTCTTTTTTGCCCTGTTTCTGTTCCGCATGGCCGGGATTCTCAGAAAGGAAAGGGAAAGTTCAAAAAAGAGAGATGAGACACAGGTCGGCTTTATCGTCGGCACCTTCCATGAACTGGTTGCGAAACTCAAGGAAAAGGAAAAGGAGCTCGAGAACCTCCGCAAAAAAGCCGAGGAACGCGCGGACGTAGTCGAAAGCTACAGCGAGTATATTCTCCAGAGCGTCCCCAGCGGTGTCATAAGCCTTGACCGGGACCTTGTCATCACAAAGGTGAATGCTGCCGCCGAGAGGATCCTTGGTCTCAAGGCAGGGGATGCTATAGGGAAGAGCTACCGCGAGATTTTCAGGGAGCCGCTGAAAAGCATCCTTGACGGTAAAACAAGCGTTGAACGGCGAGAGATTCCGTACACCTCGAATTCGGGCAAGGAGGCTCATATCGGCCTTACCGTTACTCCCCTCCTGGCTGCAGGGAAGGAGACCATCGGCCAGTTGATGGTCTTTACTGATCTTACTGAACTGAAGGCGCTGGAAGCGCAGGCAGAGCTGCGGGACAGGCTCTCAAGCCTCGGAGAGATGGCTGCGGGAATGGCCCACGAGCTGAGGAATCCCATGGCGGTCATTGCAGGCTACACAAAGATGCTCTCGAAGAAAGCAGACCCCTCACTTCTCCACGTTGTGGATTCCGTAGCCGGGGAGGTTGCTGTCATGGACAGGATTATCACTGACTTCCTATCCTTTGCGCGACCGACGGAACTGAACGTGTCCTCCGTGGATCCGGATCAGCTCATCAGAAGGTGTGTTATGAGCATTGCAGAGGACAGGAAAGACATCAGGGTGCGCTACAATACAGAGGAAATCCCCTGTGTGCCGGGTGATGAGATATTGCTAAGGCAGGCTTTTACCAACCTGGTACAGAATGCTGTGGATGCCATGCCACAGGGAGGAGAATTGGGCTTCGGGTTCACAAAAGAAGGAAACGTTCTGGAAATCACTGTCTCCGATTCAGGCCATGGCATCCCCGAAAAAATTCGCGACAAGATATTCCTGCCCTTCTATACCACAAAGGACAGGGGAACGGGACTAGGTCTCGCAATAGCGCACAAAATCGTGGTGTCCCATCGCGGCTCCATCACTGTGGAGGGCAGCGAAAAGGGAACAACCTTCAGGATAAGACTGCCTCTCACCCCCCTTTAATTCCCCCCCTTACTAAGGGGGGACAGAGGGTGGTTAATGCCCGCCGTGGATCAGTACCGGCAGGCAGCGCGCGCAGACAAGCTTGTCCTCACCTTCGTGGACGCACTTCAGGTACACGGCATTCTTCTCTGTTTTCCCGCAGACAAAACACTTGATTTCCATTCTCAGTCCTCCAGCTCGTTCAGTTCTTTCACGATCTTCTCAGGGTCCATATTGTGCATCATGGCTCCAAAGGAGATGGACTCCATCTTGACCCCCGGACAGGTGAAGCACCCGTTGCCGAAATGTTTCTCGATGACCTTCATGGCCGCAGGGCTTGCATTAATGGCATCGCCGAGGAGAGAGTCCTTTGTAAATTTCTTTTTCGTCGCTTCTTTTGTTGCTTCCATTGTTTTCCTCCTTATTAGAAAATCCGCCGTTCGCTGATAAGGTCTCCCTTCACGCCGATAACGGTCTCAGTGAATGGGATGTTCTTTCCTGACCTGTTGATCGCTTCCTTTAAGACCGCCGTCATACCGCCGCAGCACGGGACCTCCATCCTGAGGCACGACACGCTCTTGATCGGAATGTTGCTGAATATCTCGGTGAACTTATCCACATAGTGCATCGCATCATCCAGTTTAGGACAGCCGATCAACACCTTCTTGTCCTTCAGAAATCTCTTGTGGAAATCATGTACCGCAAAGGCGGTGCAGTCGGCAGCCACAAGGAGATCAGCGTCATTGAGAAAAGGGGCCACTGTCCCGATAAGTTTGATCTGTATCGGCCAGTGCGAGAGCCTCGGGTTCGCCCCGGTTTCGCTCACCGCTATGGCTCCTATGCTGGAACACGACGGACATTCATCATTCATATGCTTGCTCATGTCAACCTCCTCCTGATTGTTTTTCATTATCATGATACAAGCATACCTTCTCTGCACTGCGCCTTGCTATGACGTATATCATACGGCAGCTTTTATATGCAGACGAAGGATTCGCAGCCTCTCAGATGATCTGCAAAGTAAGGTATCCTAAAATTTCCCCTCCATTGACGGGAGGGGACTAAGGGGAGGGTGAATAACCCTCTCCCACAAGGGGAGAGGGAATAACCGGAAACCCTGTAGCAAGACTACAGGGAATTACAAGTTAAAAACAGAGCCTTTTGCAAAAGTCCCGAATAAGCCTGATTTGTCATGCTGAATTTATTTTCCGCCTCTGCGGATTCGCTGAGGAGAACAGCATCTAATGAATTCAATGTCCTGAACTTGTTTCAGGATCTGAGACCCTGAAACACGTTCAGGGTGACAAAAAACAGGCTTTTGCAAGAGCCTCAACAGTCAATTCTTCTTCTTTCATCAATATATTTCCTCTGTGTCCTCTGTGGTTAATTGCATTATTCGGGTTGAGGAGAAAGGTGGCCTCGGGGTTTTGTATGAGTCTGTGCAGGCAGGCATGAAGGAAAATATAAAAGGCGGGCTGCTACGACCCTTCTATGAAACGCTCGCAATCCTTGCAAGCCAGAGGAACCAGCCCTCGGATGCATAGTCTCTTGTTAGCGAGGATATTGCTTCATTGACGTGTTCGTTAAGAACCTTCACCACCCCTGTCATGGGGGAGTTTATATCGTATATCTTCCCGCCGCTGGAAGTCAGTCTTGCAAAGGGTTCCCCTGCCGCCACAGCCTTCACATTCCTCAACACCTCAACATATATGAGCTGACCGCTCACAAGGAAATGCCTCACATCCATACCTATTTCCCAGATCTCTTCCTTTATGATGGGCCGCGCCCATATCCCGTCCTTGTAATAAATAGTGAGGTCGTCCATCTCCGACGCATGGACAATATACTTCTTGAACTGGTTAATGAACGCCTTGTGCAGTATCCATCCCTGCTTGTCAAATACCTTCCTCACAACGTTCAGCATAAAGTCCGGGGTAAAGGGTTTTTCGATATACTCAAATGCCCCGAGCCTTGTGGACTCCCGCGCGTCTTCAAGGGCAGGATACCCTGATATCACCACCACTTCTGCTGAGGGCTGCACTATTCTCGATTCCTTTAAGACTACAAGTCCGTTTACGCCAGGGAGCCTGACATCGGTAATCACCAAATCAAAGTTCTCCTCAGAGACCTTCTTAATGGCGCTCTCCCCGTCCTCCACGGTAAATACGCTAAAACCCTCCCCCGCCAGCACCTTCTTGCAACTGAGCCCTATTATAGGGTCATCGTCAACAATCAAAATTCTCTGTTTCTCCATACCCTCTCCCTACCGGGGAGCTTCCCCGGCCCTTTCAAATAATTTACCCCAGAGGCTCTTGTAAAAGTCCTGAAAACACTATAATTGTCATGCTGAACTTGTTTCAGCATCTAATAACACCACTGTCCTGAATCAAGGTCAGGATCTGAGACCCTGAAATAAATTCAGGGTGACAAATTGAGATTT
>CAMTVV010000111.1:0-3492 GCA_947085305.1 uncultured Nitrospiraceae bacterium | reverse complement strand
GGCGGCGATAGGATCGTTCCAGTGGATGTGCGGATTATCAGCTCGACTTATAAAGACCTCCGGGAGGAGGTGAACTTAGGAAAATTCCGGGCGGATCTTTATTTCCGTTTGGCAGTCCTTAAACTCGATATCCCGCCTCTGAGGAAAAGACCGGAAGATATTCCTTTCATCGTTCAGGAAATTCTGTATAAATACGGCAGGGGAACAAAAACAATTTCGGACAAAATGGTTGACCGGATGAAGGGATATAATTGGCCTGGAAATATCCGTGAACTGGACTCCCTGATAAAGAGGTATGTAGTCTTGCTTGGCAATTTAGAGTCTGATGACCATTTGCTCTACGAACTGCTACAGGAATTAAATGACAGACGTGGCATTGCGACAAATAAAGAGAGTATCATCAATGGAGAACTACAGATCGATACTCCACCAAAAACCCTGAAAGAGCGGTTAGAAGAATACGAAAAGATCGTCATTGAGGAAACGTTAAAAGAAACACAGTTTAACAAGAGAGAAACAGCGAAGAGATTGGGTATTAGTGCGAATACCCTTTGGAGAAAGCTGCCTCCGTCAGACACATCCCATTAGTTTTTTAGACTCCTTTTTTATTTCAGACCACATTCAGATTATTTCTATCGCAATATTGACATCTACCTATCTCACAAATGGAATTTAAATTCTTACAAATGAGATGCTTTGGATTTCATTTCTCGTAAAAAACAATAATATCAAATAGTTAATGATGCTCAAAAATCAGGCACGCAGCTTGCTTATTAACAAATACAGAAGCTGAAGGCTTCATAAAAATATATAGGAGGAGTTGTTATGGCGATTGTATTGAAGGAAAAGCCGATCATAATGATTGGCGCAGAAAGATCTGGAACTACACTTGTGATGGCAATGTTAGGATGCCATCCAAGAATTGCTGTTCCAGAAGTCGTATGGTATTATTCACGGTTCCGGCCCTACCTCTACACTTATGGCGATCTCAACAATGATGAAAATTTTAGAACACTGGCAGAGGAGATGGTCTTTGGCCTCAAGACGCCCTTCTGGGGGATGAAGGTGAATCCAAGAACAATTGTGGATGAGATAATCTCGGAAGTTAAGGAACGGAGTTTTGCCGGCATATATTGCGCGATGCATGAGAGATTTGCGCGTGAGGCCGGGAACAAACCCCGCTGGGGCGAAAAGACGCCTTACAATCTGTTCTTTGTAAAAGAGATTTTAGAAGACTTTCCCAATGCTCAGTTTATCTTTATCACCAGGGATGGGCGTGATGCCAGCGCCGATTATCTTGAGTCTGCCTTCGGCCCTACCAATATCTTCTGTGCCGCTCAGGTCTGGAAGATGTGTCAGAATGCAGTGAAACCATGGAGGGGAAAACTCGATTCTTCACAGTGGATGGATGTGAAATACGAGACACTGGTCAAAGAGCCTGAGAAGGTATTGAAACAGATATGCGATTTTCTCGGCGAAAAATATGACCCTGCCATGCTTGAATTCTATAAAACCGACTTAGCCAAGGCCCGTGGAGCTACCAAGGACCACAAGCCTCTCGGCCATGCTACGAGCGATAAGTACATCGGCATATATAAAAACCTTCTCAGCCTGAAGGAGCAGAGGATATTTACTACCGTAGCCGGAAAGGAATTGGTGGAGGCAGGGTATGAAGTGGATGTCGAACCGATAGAAATCAGCAAGGAGGAAGAGGAACTCTTCAGGGAGCTTGACGGCAGGATACGGGCTGCCACTTTGGATGCTCCGGAAGGGCATATCGTATATGAAAGTTACAACGATTGGCTCGTTGACCAGCGGGAAGAGAGGAAGAGAAAAGGCATATGGAAAGACTCCGATGTCCCCAAAGCCTTCCCCATCGGCGATCCTGATGAAGAACTTATCATGGGTCAGCGTGCATGGAGGAGATGGAAGGAATACCTCTGTGTCAAGAGGCGGTATGCGGGTAAAGCGGCATTGTAAAAGTTAAATAAACTTTTTAGCAGCGTGCCCGTAGGCCATATGGGCACGCTCAATAAAGGAGAAAGGTATATGGAAGAGAATACAGGTAACAATAAAAATATCTCAAGATTTCTGCATATAATAATGGGGCCCCTCCTCTTCATAGTCACACTGATGGTTCCATTCTTTGGACCGGAAAATGCGAGGATCGGCTTCGGTATAATGTTCTGGATGGTCTACTGGTGGGTTACAGTGCCTGTAGACATAAAATTAACCTGCCTTGTACCGCTTTTTGTAGTTGCATTTTATCCTTTTCTACCCGTTGCAAAGGTCATGCAGATGTATGTCCACGAACACGCCTTTCTGATCATTGGCGCTGCAGCAGTAACCGCAGCATGGGCCAGATGGGGATTTGCAAAGAGGGTGGCGCTGCGGTTCCTAATGTTAGTCGGCAGCGATGTGCAGAAACAGACAGTGGGATGGTTTCTTTTGAGTAGTTTTGTGAGCTTCTTTGTCGGGAACACGGTTGTCGCAGCTATCTTTGCACCAATTGCAGTTGCATCCCTGCTTTATGCCGGATATGAAACCTTTCAGCAAAGGTGGGACAGTAAAGCAGCTTCTAATGTCCTTATTGCGATAGCATGGGGCGCCTCAGCAGGCGGAATGGCTACGCCCATTGGAGGAGGCCAGGCAGTGGTGACATTGGGGTTTCTTGAGAAATATATTGGGCACGAGGTCTTCTTTATAGACTGGGCGCTCAGAATGGTGCCGATTACTCTCTGTATTATGGCTGCCATGTCAATATTTATGTATTTCTTTATGAAGCCCGAAACAAAGACCTTTAAGGGCAGCAAGGAGTTTTACGGAAAAGAGCTGGCCGAGATGGGACCTATGAAATACGAGGAGAAAGTGGTTTTCTTTGGCTTTCTTTTGATCGTTCTCCTTGCGCTTACCAGACCCCTCTACGTGGATTTTATAAAGGGCCCATATTTTAAATGGCTGCATCCATCGCCTTTGTTTTTTATATTTGCAGCGCTTCTTTTCTTCATACCAACAAAAAACAATAAAGGCGAGACAATATTATCTATACCGACTCTGACAAAGCACTTCCCTGTGGCAATATTATTCATCTGGCCGGGTGCCGTCGCACTGGGAAGGGTTTTGAAAGAAACCGGAGCCGCCACTATGGTTGCTGAATGGCTAAAACCATTTGTGTTGGCTGGTGATATACCTGCCATCATTGCTTTTACTATTGCACCGAATCTTTTGTCACAGGTTACTTCTGATACAGCGACTGCAGGTGTAATGATTCCCCTTACAATAGAGGCATTCAAGAACTGGCATGGACTTCCATTCGGCGCTGTTGCGTTTGTATGGACTGCCGGAGCAGCCTTAAGCTGGTCCTATGCGGTAGCATCATCAACAGGAGCACAGGGAGTCGTTGCTGGTTATGGCGCTAACCTCAAGAGGATGTTCTTCTACGGAGTTTTGGCTGCACTGTTGTCAATAGCGGTTAATGTCATATATTTCATC
>CAMTVV010000110.1:0-12076 GCA_947085305.1 uncultured Nitrospiraceae bacterium | reverse complement strand
TCTCCATAAAATATTCTGAGCAGAACTAAAACAGAGGTATTTATCTCCAGTGTCCGGGGATCCATCTCCATCCACGCGGTGTATCCTTCCAGTGTCCCGGAACCCAGGTTGCTCCGGCCCTCGGCCTTCTTTCCCAATAGCCTGATATCCAGACCCAGTCTCCGTGCCTGTGGTCCCAGTAACCGTCTATCCACACTGCATCATGGAATGGCGCAACAGGTCTTACTTCAACTCTTGCAGGCGGAGGCGGTGTCCTGATCTCCGCAATACACCCTGCAATTACAGAAAGTATCAATAACAAAACAATCCCCCAAATTATGCTTTTACCCATCTCAACCTCCATTTATTAGAGATTGATACGGAGAAGCGGTGAAAGGGAGACACGGAGATAGTAATCCCCCTGTTTCATCGGCTCTCCGCTTTGCCGAGTCACCTCAGTGGTGGCAGTGGCCTTTCAGGTCTGTCCTTCACAGGTCTTTCAGCCCGTCTTTCCCGTGTTTCAGCAATAATCTTCCTTATCTCACGGTCGAATTCCTGCTGGAAGATTATGAATCTTGCCTGCTGTTCGATTGTCAAAACTTTTTTCAGATCTGTCCTCTCTTCATCGTTAATCTTCTGCAAAGTCCTGTGATTCTGCTCGATCCTGTCAAGTATGCCCCTTAAATTACCTTCTCTTTTCTCTTTCAAGGCATCCCGCATCTCTTTCATGTCATTCCTCAAAGCATGTTCTATCTCAGCCCTCTTCTTATCGTACTTGTTAAGTAAGGGGAAAACCTGAGCAGAAGCCTTTTCATCCAGGTCAAGGGCCTTTGTGAGCTTCCACATCCTCAGCGTTTCTATCCTTTCCCTTACTTTTTCCATCTGCTCCTTTGTAGGCGGCCTGTCAAACTCAGGCGGTTCAGCCATACTGTATGTTGCAAGGCCGAACAACAGAAATACAGAAAGAAGCATAAACAATATATCCTTTTTCATTTTAACCTCCGGTTTTTTGTTCTTTTTTCAGGGCCTCATAGAGGCCATCCAACTCCTTTGAGCTCAAAGAAGCAAAATCTATGTGATACCCATATCCCGCATAATTTTTGAAGCTGAGAGATAACTCATCAACTTCCAGCCGTTCTGTACTAAATGGAATATCTTTTTCAGCTATACCATTATAGTCCAGAGCTGAAACCATAAGAGGGTCTTTGAAGAACGGGTCAATCTCCGGTGTGCTTACCTTCTTTGTATATATAAATATCACAATTAACAAAGCTGCAACTGTGGCTGCAACCGGCAAGGGTCTGAAAAACAAGGCCTTTAGTGAAAAACGGTCAGCCTTTTCTTCCTTAACAGATGCCCTTACCTTCTGAGGAAGGGTATTCCAGAAAAGGTCTCCGGGGTCCGGGACATTATCAATTTCAACCATCTCAGAAATAAATAATAGTTCAGCCTTACAGTCCGGACAACCCTCCAGATGATTTTTTACTTCAAGCCTGACTCCCTGTAATTGACTCATCAACCTCTATTTCTTCATGTCTGTTCTGTTTTATGAAATTGAGGCTCAGGTTCTTGGCTATCTGGAACAGCCATGTCTTGAAAGAGGCCTCCTGTCTGAAGCCTTTCAAGCCATTTATGGCCTTTATAAATGTCTTCTGTGTCAAGTCCTTTGCCTCCTCCATATCATTTATCATCCTGTAAACAAAGGCATAAATCTGTTTCTGATATTTCAAAACAAGTTCTTCGATGGCACCTTCGCTACCAGCCAGATATTGTTGTATCAGACTTATGTCTTCGTCCATCTGTTTATTTAGACAGGTGAAAGGGGGAAAGGTTTAAAATGGTCTGGTATGGCAGGCATACTGGAGTTATTTTATTATATCCATCCCCATATAGGGCCTTAATGCCTCAGGTATGACAACGCTTCCGTCTTTCTGCTGGTAGTTTTCAAGGATCGCCACCACCGTCCGGCCTATGGCGAGGCCGGAACCGTTCAGGGTATGCACGAACTCTGTGCCCTTTTTCCCTTCACGCTTAAACCGTATATTTGCCCTCCGTGCCTGGAAGTCCTCGAAATTGGAGCAGGAGGATATCTCCCTGTATTTCTGCTGTCCGGGTAGCCAGACCTCAAGGTCGTACGTCTTTGAGGCCGAGAACCCCAGGTCGCCGGTGCAGAGCGCAACAACCCTGTACGGCAGGCCGAGCTTCCGAAGTATATCTTCAGCATCTCCCGTGAGCTTCTCCAGTTCGTTATAAGAATCTTCAGGTTTCACAAACTTCACCAGTTCCACCTTGTTAAACTGGTGCTGCCGTATAAGACCCCTCGTATCCTTACCGTACGAACCGGCTTCACGCCTGAAACAGGGGGTATAGGCGGTGTAATACAGAGGCAGGTCTATTTCCCGCAATATCTCGTCCCGATGAATATTGGTCACAGGCACCTCTGCTGTGGGGATGAGATAAAATTCAGGGTCGACAATCCTGAAAAGCTCCATCTCGAATTTCGGGAGCTGACCTGTGCCGATCATGCTCTCCCTGTTCACCAATATGGGCGGAAACACCTCAGCGTATCCCTTTGAGGAATGTAAATCCAGCATGAAGTTCATCAATGCCCTTTCGAGTTTTGCACCAGCTCCCTTCATTAAGGCAAAGCGCGCGCCCGCTATCTTTGATGCCCTGTCAAAGTCGATTATGTCGTGCATCTCGGCAATATCCCAATGATTGAGTGGGGGGAAATCGAATTCATTCGGTTCTCCCCATGTCCTTACTACTACATTCTCCGCCTCATCATTTCCCATAGGGACAGTGTTATGGGGGATATTTGGGATATTTAAGAGAAAAACCTTTGCCTTTTCATCAAGGGCAAGAAGATTAGTATCAAGGTCCTTGATTTTTTCAGCCACAGATTTCATGTTATCAGAAAGAAGGTTGACAAATGTTTCTTTGTCAGCTGTTTCTTTACGTAATTCAGAATATAGTTTAGATAACCGATCTTCTGGAAGCGTACCTCTAAGAAGATCAACGAGAGAAACCTTACCTTCCTGAATTGCTTTGGACAGTAATTCATCAAATTGTTTTTGAGGTTCTCTCTTAAGTTTGCCTATCTCTTGTGATATCAGATTTCTTATATTACGAAGTTTTTCCGCTTCCTTAAGGATATCCCTTCTTTCTTCTTCGTCCTTCAGGAAATCATCGAGGGATAAGTCATAGTTCCTCTTCTTAAGAGCTTCTTGGACCTTCTCAACATTTTCTCTCACAAACCTTACATCAAGCATTGCATACTCCTTCAGAGCGGTTCTTTCACCAGTTATAATAAACTACTTCTTAAACTTAGGGAAGTCAAGGTTCGCCCGAAGGAATCCGCCAAGCGGAGAAGTATTAGCCGACTACCTTTCAAATTCGGATAAGATCGTGAGCATTTCAGAAGGGCTTCATCTCTGGATTCCGCGCAATAGCACCGCCCTTACCAACCGCGCCTCTTCATAGCTCACCGCGCCGTTGAAATGCTCTATCACCGGGCCCAAGGCCCACTGGCCGAGTGATAAAAAGAATTCCTCGATTTCTCTCCTTTTTGCCGGATCGACAAGGCGGTCTATATCAATGTCCTGACCATCCCGGATAAGCTGCTCAAGGTGTGAGGCGATGGTGGAGGGTGCGAGGTTGCGCAGTTTGGCGATATCCTCAGGAGACAATCCCTTTTTGAAAAACTCATAAGTCTCTTCAACTGTTTCCCCTTTTTTCTTCGTCTTTGGCCGGTCGGCGTAAGGATATACAAAATCCGCGGTTCGTCCTTCCGGGACCGGGATGCCGGGATTGTCACTTCGATACTTTTTTATCTCCCGGATAAAATCTTCCCCATACCGTTCAAGCTTGGCGTCACCGACACCGCTGATCCCTCTCATATCTGGTAATGTCGCAGGAAAGTATTTACACATTTCATGGAGGGTCCTGTCGGAGAATATAATGTAAGGAGGGACTTGATGCTCTTCCGCCAATTTTTTTCTGAGGCTGCGAAGCTTCTCGAAAAGGGTCTCATCATATTGCCCCGGTTCGCTTCCTCTTTGCCTTTTTGACTTTGTTGCGGCTTCTTCTCTCTTTAACGCTTTGGCGTCCTCTCTTCCATACAGCACATCCAGCCCTTTCTGAGTCAGCTTCAGCACAGGGTAAGGATCGCCGTCTTGGCGGATCATGTCCTGAGCGAGGAGTTCATTTACAAGAAACCGCCAATGTTTCTTATCTCTGTGCTTTCCCGCGCCGTAAGTCTTGATCTCATTATGTTTCATCTCGCGGACCCGCTTTGTATCGGCTCCGGTCACGATGTCCATAATATGGCCTATGCCGAACCGCTGCCCTATCCTTGATATCGCAGACATTATTATCTGCGAGTCTATGGTAACGTCGATCTGCTCGACAGAGCCGGCGCAGATATCGCAGGTCCCGCAATTGTCGTCAGGATAAGCCTCGCCGAAAAACTCGAGGAGTTGTCTCCTCCTGCATACGTTATGCGACGCAAATCCCACGACCTGATTCAGCTTCTCAAGTGCGATGGAGCGTTCACCGTTATCCGTTATCTGGTCAATGAAAAAACGTATCTTCGGGATGTCCCCCCTGCTGAAACAAAGGAGGCAATGGGCGGGTTCTCCATCACGGCCCGCGCGCCCGGTTTCCTGGTAGTAGCTTTCGATATTCTTTGGAAGGTCCGCATGGACGACAAACCGAACGTTCGATTTGTCTATGCCCATGCCGAAGGCAATTGTCGCCACGATAACCTGCGCCTCATCTCTGTTGAACGCCTCCTGGTTTTTAGTCCGCTCATCGGAGGATAATCCCGCATGGTATGGGAGCGCTTTGATGCCCGATAACGCCAGAAAAGCGGCAGTTTCCATCACCGAATCACGAGTCGTCCGGTATATGATACCTGCTTCGCCCTTATGTTCTCTCAGAAACTCCAGTATCTGCGAATGAATCTTTGATTTCGTCTTCACCTCATAGAAAAGGTTTTGACGGTTGAAGGAGGCGCGCACGATGAAGGGATTTCGCAGGCCGCTTTTATTGATGATATCTTCCTGAACTTTTTGGGTCGCCGTTGCGGTGAAGGCTGCAACCGGCACATTGGGGAATAGCTTCGGAATAAGAGAAAGACTGAGATAATCAGGACGAAAATCATGACCCCATTCAGATATGCAATGGGCCTCGTCTATCGCAAAAAGAGAAATGGGGAAAGTTTTCAGTGTTTCGAGAAAGTGCGGCATTGCAAAACGTTCAGGTGCGATATAGAGAAGCTTTATTCCATTCTGTCTCAACGCGCTGTAAACACCTGATATCTCCTGCGCTGTCATGGAGCTGTTCATGAACGCAGCATGTATTCCGTTTTCTACTGCCGCATCGACCTGGTCTTTCATAAGGGAAATGAGCGGGCTGATAACGACTGCCGTTCCCTCCATCATCTTCGCCGGAAGCTGATAGCAGAGCGATTTCCCTCCGCCGGTCGGCATAACTGCGAAAACGTTTCGCTTTTGCAGGACGCTTCTTATAATACTTTCCTGATTCGGGCGGAACGCCTGAAAACCAAAGACTGTTCTTAATGTTTCGTATATCGCTTGTGTATTCTGGTCTTTATCGTTCATCGCGCACTATTTTAGCACAGAAATCGGAGAGGCAAGGCCCTGGCAAGACAAACGAGCGGGACAAGTTTAATCTGCAAATCATACCCTAATGCCTGAGCGTCTTTTTTCAGAAACCTGGCTGTCTTGAAGATATGGTCCCTGTTTTCGATGGCGCACGGGCCCGCAATGACAAGAAAAGGAGACTTGCCGCCTGCTTTGATATTGCCCCCAAGCTTGACCACAGTATCAGAAGGATGAAAATCCCTTTACAAAAGGAGCGCTCTAAATAGCAAAGGATATAGTTGAAATGGCACAAGCGGCGTTAGAATGCCGTCCCCGGGTTACCGGGAAGAAGAAGGTTCATCCATCCATGCTCCTTTCAGGAAAACAGATCGCGGCTTTCCATCAGTAGTCTTGCTTTGTTGAATTTATATCATTTATTATTGATAAGATTTCATTCGCTTGCTGCGCTGGCTGAAGGAGTGATTCGCATGTTATCAGGAGGACTCGGCATATGATTAGACCTTTGTCGCAAGGGGCCCGTTTCCGGGCTGCGGTGCGGGAAGAAAAACCTTTACAGGTGGTAGGGGCAATCAACGCCTATTCAGCCCGCCTGGCAGAGCGGGTGGGATTCAGGGCGCTTTATGTCTCCGGCGGCGGGGTCGCAGCAAGTTCCCTTGGTGTCCCGGACCTTGGCATCAGCGCCATGGATGACGTGCTTACTGATGTCCGGCGCATCACCGATATCACTGACTTGCCTGTGCTGGTGGACATCGACACCGGCTGGGGCAGCGCCTTTAACATTGCGCGCACTATCAAGTCCATGATAAAGTTCGGCGCGGCAGCGGTGCACATTGAAGACCAGGTCCAGGCAAAGCGCTGCGGCCACCGTCAGGGAAAGGCAATTGTGAGCAAGGAGGAGATGGTGGACCGTATCAAGGCTGCGGTGGACGCAAAGACCGACCCTGACTTTGTGCTCATGGCCAGGACCGATGCCCTTGCTGTGGAAGGCCTCCATTCCGCCATTGACCGGGCCTGCGCCTGTGTTGAGGCCGGGGCTGACATGATCTTCCCCGAGGCAGTGACCGAACTTGCAATGTACGGTGAATTCGCCCGGGCGGTGAAGGTTCCGATCCTCGCAAACATCACCGAGTTCGGCGACACCCCCCTGTACACGTTAGAAGAACTGCGCAATGCTGATGTCTCGATGGCGCTCTATCCCCTCTCTGCGTTCCGCGCCATGAGCAAGGCAGCGCTTTCCGTGTATAACGCACTCCGCCGGGAGGGGACTCAGAAGAATGTGGTCTCCCTCATGCAGACCAGGGCTGAGCTGTATGATTATCTTGAGTACCACGCTTTTGAACAAAAACTCGATAAAATCTTCTCCGAGGAGGAAAAGTGATGAGCGACAAGACAGAAGGCGTTACGCCAAAAGTAAAGAAATCAGTTGCCCTCTCCGGTGTAGTGGCCGGCAACACCGCTGTCTGCACCGTCGGGCGCACAGGAAACGACCTTCACTACCGGGGCTACGACATCCAGGAGCTTGCCAGGCATTCCACCTTTGAAGAAGTGTCCTATCTCCTTATACACGAAGAACTGCCCACTGAATCTGCATTGAAAGACTACAAGAAGAAACTGAAGTCACTGCGCGGAATACCGGCCGAGGTGAAGACAGTGCTGGAACATATTCCTTCTGCAGCCCATCCCATGGATGTAATGCGTACTGCATGCTCTGCCCTCGGCACCGTGCTCCCTGAAAAGGATGACCAAAACCCCCAGGGTGCGAAGGATATATTAGACAGACTGATAGCATCCTTCGGTTCCATGCTCCTTTACTGGTGGCATTACAGTCAGAACGGCCGCAGGATCGAGGTCGAAACAGATGACGACACAGTTGCCGGACACTTCCTGAACCTTCTCCACGGCAAGAAGCCGTCGCCGCTCCATGAAAGATCTCTGGACCAGTCCCTGATCCTCTATGCCGAGCATGAATTCACCGCGTCCACCTTTGCCGCCCGTGTAATCACCGGGACTCTTTCTGATGTGTATTCCGCAATTACCGGGGCTATCGGTGCCCTCCGGGGTCCGAAACACGGGGGCGCAAACGAGGCGGCCCACGAGATACAGAGGCGTTACCGCAATGCCGATGAAGCTGAAGCTGACATCATGGCCAGGGTCGCCAACAAACAAATCATCATCGGCTTCGGACACCCGGTGTACACAGTATCAGACCCCAGGAACCCCATTATCAAGGAGATCGCAAAGAATCTCTGCATTGACGGCGACAACATGAACCTCTTTGCCATTGCCGACCGCATTGAAGCCGTTATGAAGAGGGAGAAGAATATGTTTGCCAACCTGGACTGGTATTCCGCTGTTTCATATCACATGCTGGGCGTGCCTACCCCAATGTTCACTCCCATCTTTGTGATCTCACGGACCACCGGATGGGGAGCTCATGTGGTCGAGCAGCGCCTTGACAATAAGATCATCCGGCCTTCTGCCAACTACATCGGCGAGGAAGACCGGAAATACGCGCCGATCAAGGAGAGAAAGTAGGGAGAGGTAAAAAGCTATGGGTTCACACAACTCCAATGTCCGCCCTGATCCTGACAGGGTTCTGGTGGACATCGCAGACTATGTATGCGACTATGAAATAAAATCCGATGAAGCCTTTGACACAGCCCGCATCTGTCTCATGGACACTCTGGGCTGCGGGCTTGAGGCCTTAGGATATCCGGCCTGCACAAAGCTCCTGGGCCCCCTTGTTCCCGGCGCCATCGTCCCTAACGGCGCAAGGGTTCCGGGCACACAATTCCAGCTTGACCCTGTGCAGGCAGCCTTCAACATCGGCGCCATGATCCGCTGGCTGGACTTTAACGACACCTGGCTCGCTGCAGAATGGGGCCATCCCTCCGACAATTTAGGGGGAATCCTCGCTGTGGCGGATTACCTCTCCCGCAAGGCAGTTGCAGAAGGCAAAAGGCCTCTGGTGATGAAGGACGTATTGACCGCCATGATCAAGGCGCATGAGATCCAGGGGGTGATCGCCCTTGAGAACTCCTTTAACCGTGTCGGTCTCGATCACGTTGTTCTGGTCAAGGTCGCCACTACTGCGGTAGTAACTAAAATGCTGGGCGGCGCCAGGGAAGAAATTATCAATGCCGTCTCCAATGCATGGATCGACGGTCAGGCCCTCAGAACCTACCGCCACTCTCCAAATACCGGCTCCAGAAAATCCTGGGCAGCAGGGGATGCCACGGCACGAGGCGTGAGACTGGCCCTCATGGCATTGAAAGGTGAGATGGGCTATCCTTCTGCCTTGACCGCCAAGACCTGGGGTTTCTACGATGTCCTCTTCAAGGGCAATGAATTCAAGTTCCAGAGACCCTACGGCTCATACGTTATGGAGCATGTGCTTTTTAAGATATCCTTCCCGGCTGAGTTCCACTCTCAGACTGCGGTGGAGTGCGCCATGACGCTGCACGGCAAGCTCAAGGAGCTGGGCAAAAGTACGGACGACATCAAGAAAATCACGATCCGCACCCACGAGGCGGCAATCCGCATCATAGACAAAAAAGGGCCTTTACACAATCCTGCGGATCGCGACCACTGTATGCAGTACATGGTTGCCGTGCCCCTCATTTTCGGCCGCCTTACTGCTGCCGACTATGAGGACAACGTGGCCGCTGACCCGCGCATTGATGCGCTGAGAGAGAGGATCGAGTGCGTGGAGGATCCGCAGTTCACCAGAGACTACCACGACCCGGAGAAGCGTTCCATCGCCAACAGCCTCACTATGGAAATGAAGGACGGCGCCAGGCTGCCGGAAGTTGTCGTGGAGTATCCCATAGGCCACCGCCGGCGCCGCAAGGAGGGTATCCCCGTGCTTGTGGAGAAGTTCAAGACTAATCTTGCCCGCCGCTTCCCGGCAAAGCAGCAAAAGGCGATTCTCGCAGTTTGTCTGGATCAGGCGAAGCTGGAAGGGATGCCTGTAAACGAATTCGTTGATATTTTCGTAATTTAATCGACCTGTTAATATAGGAAATGACCATGAGCCATAACCTCTTTAACACGCTCCGGGAATTCGACCTTGGCAACGGCAGGAAAGGGAAACTGTATTCTCTTCCTGCCCTGGAACGTGCAGGGCTCGGCAGAATTTCACGCCTGCCCATATCCATCCGCATTGTGCTGGAATCAATACTGCGGAATTTTGACGGCAAGAAGATCACCGAAGAACATGTGAAACAGCTTGCCTGCTGGAGCCCCAACGCGCCCCGCACCGAAGAGATCCCGTTTGTTGTTGCGCGCATCGTATTGCAGGATTTTACCGGCGTCCCCCTGCTCTGCGATCTGGCAGCCATGCGCGGCGTTGCATTCAAAATGGGGAAAAACCCGAAGATCATTGAGCCCCTGGTTCCTGTGGATCTGGTTGTGGATCACTCTGTGCAGGTCGACTACTATGGCGAGCCCGGCGCACTACAGAAGAACATGGAACTGGAGTTCAGGCGCAACAGGGAACGGTACCAGTTCCTGAAATGGGGCATGAATGCCTTCGAGACCTTCAAGGTAGTGCCCCCAGGTATCGGCATTGTGCACCAGGTGAACCTTGAATACCTGGCGAGGGGTGTGCATAACAAAGAAGGCCTCTATTATCCTGACACCCTTATGGGCACTGACAGCCACACCACCATGATAAACGGTATCGGTGTTGTGGGATGGGGAGTGGGCGGCATCGAGGCAGAGGCAGGAATGCTGGGCCAGCCGGTTTATTTCCTCACCCCTGACGTAGTGGGCGTTAACCTCAGGGGCAGACTGAAGGAGGGAGTGACCGCCACTGACCTGGCCCTGACCATCACAGAAATCCTTCGCAAGGAAAAAGTGGTGGGCAAGTTTGTGGAATTCTTCGGCGAAGGCGCTTCTTTCCTTGCATTGCCCGACAGGGCCACTGTAGCAAATATGGCGCCCGAATACGGCGCTACTATGGGCTTCTTCCCTGTGGATGAAGTTACCCTTGATTTCTTCCGTTACAGCTGCCGTAATGATGATGAGCTCTCGGCGTTCGAGGCGTACTTCAAGGCACAGGGAATGTATGGCATTCCAAAAGCCGGCGAGGTGGACTATTCAAAGGCGCTGGAGCTGGACCTCGCGGGCATTCAACGCTCAGTGGCAGGGCCAAAGCGCCCCCAGGACCGCATCGACCTTTCTGATCTCAAGGACAGGTTTGCTGAGCTGTTCACCAGACCGGCGGCGGAGAACGGTTTTGACAAAAAGCCCGAAGATCTTCCGACGCGATTCAAGACCATGAATGGTATGGATGTAGGCTCCGGAGATGTGCTCATCGCTGCCATCACTTCCTGCACCAATACCTCCAATCCGGCTGTGCTCCTTGCCGCGGGCCTTCTGGCAAAGAAGGCTGTGGAGAAAGGTCTTACAGTAAAAAAACACGTCAAGACATCCCTCGCGCCTGGATCTCGGGTCGTGACCGAATATCTGAGGAAAGCGGGTGTCCTTCCCTATCTCGAAAAGCTCGGTTTTTATGTTGCTGCCTACGGCTGCGCCACCTGCATCGGTAATGCCGGCCCGCTGGATGAGGGGCTGGAGGAAACAATTGTCCGGAACGATCTTGTCTGCGCTGCTGTTCTTTCCGGGAACCGTAACTTCGAGGCGCGGATACATCCTAACCTGCGCGCCAACTTCCTCATGAGCCCGCCCCTTGTGGTGGCCTTTGCCATTGCCGGTACGGTGCTCATGGATATGGAAAGGGAGCCTTTGGGCCCTGACAAGGACGGACAGCCGGTTTTTCTGAGGGACATATGGCCCGGCAGCGCTGAAGTGGCGGCTGTGATGAAATATGCCAACGACCCTGAAACCTTCCGGCGCCTTTACTCGGACTTCACCAGGGACAATGTGTTATGGAACAGCGTGTCGTCTGAATCGGGGGAAGTTTACAACTGGCCGGGGTCCACCTATATTGCAGAGCCTCCGTTTTTCGAGAACTTCAGCATGCAGCCCGGCAAGGTGAGGGACATCACCGGCGCCAGGGCCCTGGGCATTTTCGGCGACTCTGTCACCACTGACCATATCAGTCCTGCGGGCTCTATCAAGGAGACCTCTCCCGCGGGAAAGTATCTGATGGAAAACGGCGTGGGAAAGACCGACTTCCAGAGTTACGGCACACGCAGAGGCAATCACGAAGTCATGATTCGCGGAACCTTTGCCAATGTGCGCATCAGGAACCTCATGCTCCCGCCAAAGGATGACGGCACACGCATAGAGGGCGGCCTCACCCTCTTTCAGCCCTCCGGCGAACAGATGTTCATTTATGATGCGGCAATGAAGTACATGGCCCAGGGCACGCCTGCAGTCGTCTTCGGCGGCGAAGAATACGGCGTCGGTTCGTCCCGCGATTGGGCAGCCAAAGGCACACAGCTCCTCGGCGTGAAGGCCGTAATCGCAAAGAGCTTCGAGCGGATCCACCGCTCCAATCTTGT
>CAMTVV010000109.1:0-13899 GCA_947085305.1 uncultured Nitrospiraceae bacterium | reverse complement strand
TCTGTCTGTTTTAATGATATACTTGTTGTGAAGGATACTTTTATCTCCTTCATAAGGCTCACCTCCTATATTTTTTTCTGCTAAAAAGTATACGGTGAGCCTTATTTATTTTCCATCACGGAATTAGGGATGCTTCCGCAAATGAAGATACCCTGCAGCAAGCTGCAGGGTATCTTAACGCAAGGAGATTGTTTTATCATATTCGCTCACTAACCCCGCTGCAGGCAGCGGGGAATGCGTTCGCTGTCCGTTTCATGTTATGATAGCGGCATACAGCTTTCCGCTGCTTGTGAGAATAACCAAATACCCTAAGGAGTCGCTGAATGAAAAGAGTTTTGATGTCGGCCATGGTTTTGATGCTCGTCTTCCTGGTGTCACAGGGCCTCTCTGCCGGAGCCCAGGAAGCCTCGCCGTTATCCGGCAAGGTTGTGGAAACTATGGATAGCGGAGGATACACCTATGCCCTTCTCGAAAAAAACGGGAAGAAGACCTGGGTCGCTGCGCCCCGGATGAAGATAACCAGGGGACAGAATATCTCTTTCCAGCCGGGGATGGAGATGACGAATTTCGAGAGCAAGGGTCTCAAGCGCAAATTTGACAGGATCATCTTTTCAGGAGGACCGGTCAAGTAGAAGAAACATATTATATTAATGAGTCCATAAGTAAAAAGACATGCTATTCGGGGTTCTCGCAGATCTCGTTGTCCTCATCCATTTCCTCTGGATACTCTTTCTGATTTTCGGATCATTCTGGGGAGTGAGAAACAGGGTGGCGAAGATTTTCCATGTCTCGGGCCTTGCCTTCGCCTTTTTCATTCAGATAGTTGACTGGTATTGTCCCCTCACGCATCTTGAGGTTTGGCTGAGGGCAAAACAGAACCCTTCCCTGACCTACAGGGGATCCTTCATCATCCACTATGTGGAAAAAATCGTCTATATTGAACTTTCCCGCACAGTGATCGCCATCCTCACCATCCTTCTCTGCGGATTCACCCTCTGGTTTTACCTCAGGAAGAAGGCATCGTCCGGGAGATGACATTCGAGAAGTGATTCACGAGGAAGGGGTTGAATTCCTTTCCCGCACCCTGGCTCATCAGGGCGAGAATCTCCGCTGTCCCGCTCCCGTCCCCATACTTCTTCCTGCTCCTCATGGAATCAAAAAAATCCGCCACAACAACAACCTGGGTGAAGAGGTGCTGCTTCCTCTGCTTTGCAACAAAGCGTGGATACCCCCGGCCGTCATATCCCAGGTGATGCTCCAGAGCTACCAGAGGGGCGATGCGGGTGAGGCCCTCGGCCCTGGCGAGGTAACGCGCGCCGTAGATGGTATGCCGCTGTATCTCCTCCCATTCCCGGTCTTCCAGGATTCCTTCCTTCTCCCGTATCTCTTTCGGAATGAATAACTTGCCCGCGTCATGGAGCAGCGCAGCGATGCCGATGTCATACAATAATTCGTCTCTTGCGCCGAGAGTTTCCGCCTGGAACATTGAAAGCGCGGCCACGTTCACTGCATGGGTGTATGCGCGCTCCCTGAAGGAGGCGCCCGGGCTTATCAGTTTGAGAATGTTCGCCTTCCTCCTGAAGGCATCAATGAAGGTGGTCACTATCTCTTCAATGCCGGCTACATGAAGCCTCCCATGAGACGAAATCCCGTGATAGACCTTTTTCGCCCTTTCATACTGCAGCGCTGCAATGCGGGAAAGCCCCCCGGCGTCAATGTCCACATCACCGGTGATTCCCGAGAGGCGCACATCGATGACCCCGGTTTTTACATGGGGGAGCGGCCTGATCTGCCGCTCAACGTCCGCCGCATCGGCAATAAACTGCTTAACCTCCGGAAAAGTTATCCCCTTCAGGAAATCGACGCGGGAAAGCCCCTTCCTCCTGAGTCGTCTTATCAGGCCGGCGCCGTGTATGCCGGGGTCCCTGAGGGGAGTCTTATTCACCACCAGGTCGTTCTCCACCACCATTATCTCAAGACTGCCGGTCTCCGCAATAAGTTCCTCCATAATCGCTTGCGCCTTTGCGGCCAGTTCTTCCACGGCCTCGTGTTCCGCGGAATAGAGGGCGCAATTGGAGAGCGCTGAAGCCATCACGGTCACCAACCTTTTTGCGTTATCCGTCATGTCACCGCCTCGACTTCATCTGGAGCGCCGCCCTTCTGATATGCTCGTTCTTCGACTTCACCCCTTCCTCCACAAGATCACGGACATCTTCAGGAGGAAAGTTTTTGAGGACTGCATAGATCTCCTCCTTCAACTTCTCAACCGCCCCTTTGAACAGAAGGCTCTTCGCCTGAAGGATATCCTTCAGGGCAGCGAGGGCTGCCGGATCCCCTATCTGACCCAGGGCCCGGACTATGGGGATCTTTTCATGGAAGTCCATACTGCTCACCTCCCTTTTCTTCAGGAGGCGGATCAGGTCAGGAATAACCTCCCGTACCCTGAAGGATCCGGAGAGAGTTACGGCCTGTTCGGCGCGCTCCTTCGTCTCTGATTTCAGGTGATCCTTAAGCGCGCTGATCCCGTAACTGTCCCCGGCCTTGAGAAGACATCTTATCGCCTCAAAGCTGACCTTGGGGTTTTCGTGGTGACAGTAAGGCCGTATGTGGCTGAGGGCCTCCTTTCCACCGCATTCACCCATGATGAAGATCATATTCCGCTTCACAAACCACCTGCTGTCGCCAAGGCGCCCTACCGCTTCAGGCGCTACCCTTTCCCCAAAGTGTGCGATGAGACTCAGGAAGAACCTCCTCACTGTCTGCGACTCTTCTTCTATGAGGGCCTCAATGAGAGGAGATATCATGCCCTTGCCGTAATACTCGCAGAGGAGCGCCGCTTCCTCCCTCATCTGTCTGCCCATAATTCTGAGGGAATCGATAAGCCGGGAGATGAATTCCGGGGATTTGTAATACCTGAGGGCATCGGAGGTTTTATCGATAAACCTGTTCTCAGCGATGTTTGTATCCAGCACCCTCATGATCCTCAGCACCTCGCTGTACTGGCCGGTCCAGAGGAAATGATCTGCCTGTTCCTTCAGAAGGGAAAGGAAATACTCGTAGTCTTCCTCCGAAGCGCTTCCCGGCAAAAGGAATTCCAGAATCGTTTCGTTGAAGTCCTTCTCGATATACTCATCCCTGCACTCCTTCTTCAGTTCCTCCAGCTCAACAGACACCGCTGCAGGGGAATCTGCGCGCAAGAGGCGCCGGATCTCCTGCGCATACTCTTCATCCCCCGCCGGCTCCAACATATCCCCTCCCGGCGAGCCCGCAACATCGGCAGAGAGGACAATGTCATCCATGATAACGTTTCCGCCAAAAAAGCGGTCGTCAATTCCTCCCTGATGAAAACGGGAGAGCTTATCAAAGAGATTCTCGAGTTGTTCCGGGAGAACAAGCTTTTGCTCATTCATGCCCTTCAGGAGTTCCAGCGCCTCGTCAAGGGGCATTTCCTCCAGGGCCTTCTCAGCGGCAGGGATATCGCCCGAAAGGGTTTTCACTGCTGAAGCGAGAAACTCCCTCTTTAATTCAGGCTTGAGTCCATTGATGAGTTCCATGAGCTTTCTGATCCCCTTCACCGAAAAGGCTTTCTCAGGCGTTTTTCTCATCATGGTGTTCACCACCCTGTCATAAGCTCCTTCAAAAAGGTTTTCCATGAGGATGTCATTAAAAAACCTCGCCAGGCTCTCAGAAGAAACTTCCCGGACAACATCCGACGCCTCCCCCGTCTGTAAAGTTCCCTCAAGGAGCCCATATATGTACCGCTCCCAGAGATGAGAGTCTGAGCACGCATCCTCTGTCTTTCCCTCGCTGAAGGAGAAAGCCCCGAAGTCCATGAGGCCGATTTTAATATGGGTGAACTTCGCCCCCTGCGCTGCTTCCTGAAGGAGCGCATAAGAAGAAGGTTCCCTGGAGCTTTCTGACAGGAGCATATGGAATTCGTACATCTCATCCTTTGTTAACCCGCTGAGAAATGTCACCGTCACCACATTCATCCTGCTCAGGGCGAGGGCAAACTCTCTGTAGACCGGGTTCTTCTTGTCAAGGGTGAAATCGTCGAAGATAAGGCTGTCTTTGGCAACGGCGAGGATAACCTCAGGCTTAAGTCCAAGGAGCTTTCCGAAGGAGTCAAAGGCCCTGCTCAGTGAGCGTTCCACTGCCGGGTGCCCCCTCGGATAGATAGACACATTTCTCCGGGAGATATTCAGGTCAATGATGGTCTCACCGAGCAACCGTGCATCCAGGGGGAGCTTTTCCCTTTCCTCGGTCATGGCCATAGTTTATCAAAAAACCGGACTTCACCGCCACAGGCTTAGTAAGGGACAGGGCAGATCACAATCGTTACCGCTACAATGTATGTACCGAAAAATAGACATGGAAAGTTGTTAATCCTCTCAAACCCCCTCCCCTTAATCCCCTCCCGTCAAGGGAAGGGAAACTTTTGGAAAGTTCTATGTCTATTTTTGGGTTATGTATTTTCCGGAAGGCTTTTTGTTCTTCTTGTGCTAAAATATTCATATTCTTTGCAAATGGAGGGCGGTATGAAGGTCATCGAAGGTGATTTGCAGGCAAAAGGGTTAACATTCGGAATTATCGTCAGCAGGTTTAATGATTTCATTACCAGCAAGCTGCTGGATGGCGCGCTTGACGCGCTCCGCAGGCATGGCGCTGAAGAAAAAGATATAGAGGTCGTGAAGGTCCCGGGCTCTTTTGAGATACCGCTGGTTGCAAAAAAAATGGCGGCCAAGGGGATATACAGCGCGGTCATATGCCTCGGCACCGTCATTCGCGGCGCAACCCCGCACTTCGAATATGTTTCCGCGGAGGTCTCCAAAGGGATCGCTTCTGCATCCATGGAAACGGGCGTCCCCATCGCCTTCGGGATCATCACCTCCGACACCATCGAGCAGGCCGTGGAGAGGGCCGGAACAAAAAGCGGGAATAAGGGCTGGGACGCCGCCATCACGGCCATAGAGATGGCGCAGGTTTTAAAAAAGTTATGAGTAAAGAGTCAAGAGTTAAGAGCAAAAAAACTGAATTCAGGGCAGTAATGTCTTATGTTTTGCCTTGCCTGTTCACTGTTCACTGTTCACTGTTCACTACGATATGAAGCGCAGGAAGGGAAGGGAATATGCGTTTCAATTTCTCTTTCAATGCGACTTCACCGGCAAAAAGCCGGACAAAAAGGACTTTGATGAGTTCTGGGCGGACAAGGACGGAGATGCGGAGGGCAGGGAGTTCACCGAGGACATTGTTAACGGCACTATTCGTCACCTTTCCGAGATAGACGCCGCAATACAGAAGGCGGCAGAGCACTGGGTCTTGCAGAGGATGGCCGTCGTGGACCGGAACATCCTCAGATCAGCCGCGTATGAACTCCTCTACCGCAAGGACATCCCTTCGGCAGTCACCATAAATGAGGCGATAGAGATAGCCAAAAGATACTCTTCCATCGAATCTGCCGCTTTCATAAACGGGATACTTGACGCCATTGCAAAGGGGATAGAAGGCAAAAGGAAACGCTAAATGCTCTACGCGGTCATTTCAGATGTCCACGGAAACCTTGAGGCCCTGGAGGCTGTGCTGGATGATATACGAAGGAGGAAGACAGACGGAATCATCTTTCTTGGAGATGCCGTAGGCTATGGACCAAACCCCAATGAGTGCGTGAAGTTGCTGAGGGAGAGCTGCAAAATTATCCTGGCAGGAAACCATGACCGCGCAGCCATCGGCCTCACGGATGCAGAATTTTTTAATGAATATGCAAAGGCAGCCATACTCTGGACCCGGGAGATGCTCACTGACAAAAACAGGAAGTATCTCGAAACGCTGCCGGTCAGCAAGAAGCTGAGGAAGGAAAATATGCTCTTCGTCCATTCAACGCCAAAGGAGCCTGAAGAATGGCATTACCTCATCACCCTCTGGGACGCAGAGATCAACTTCCATTACTTTAACGAGCGGAGCTGCGTCCTCGGCCATAGCCACCTGCCCTTTGTTATAGAGCGGTTGCCGTCCGGCGAGATGGTCACCCACAAGACTAAAGCTGCTCTGGGAGAGAACGGGCGATATATAATAAATGCTGGCAGCGTGGGTCAGCCGAGGGACAGGGACCCCAGGGCATGCTATCTTCTCATGGACAGGGACCAGGCGGAATTTGTCCGGGTTGAATACAAGTGGGAGGAGACCCAGCGCAAGATGCATGAAGCAGGGCTTCCCCTGCCCCTGATCGAAAGGCTTTCGAGGGGAACATAGTAGGGACGTAATGCGTTACACGTTATGCGTAACAAGTGAAGACAAAAACTCATCACGCGTCACGGATTACGCATCACGAAAGACAAATTTATGAAGCATAAGGAGCTTTTATGATAACAAGGTACACACGACCCGAGATGGGAAGGATATGGACTCTGGAGAACAAGTATATGAAGTGGCTTGAAGTGGAGCTGGCTGCATGCGAGGCATGGTCGGAAATAGGAGAGATTCCGAAGGCAGCCCTGAAGATGATCAGGAAAAGGGCGCGCTTTGACGTCGACAGGATCGATGAACTCGAGAAGACGGTGAAACACGACGTCATCGCCTTCCTCACCTCGGTGGCGGAGAATGTGGGATCCGAGTCGAGGTTCATCCACAAAGGGCTGACTTCCTCGGACATCGTTGATACCGCCCTTTCCCTTCTTATGCGGGAAGCCTCTGACATGCTTCTCAGGGATATAAGAGGTCTGATGGATGTCCTGAAAAGGCAGGCCTTCAGGTATAGGAACACCCCCTGCGTGGGCCGGAGCCACGGCGTCCATGCTGAACCCATGACCTTCGGGCTGAAGTTCGCCCTCTGGTACGAGAACTTCAAGCGGAATCTGGCGCGAATGAAAAGGGCGAAGGAAATCGTCAGTGTCGGAAAACTCTCGGGGGCGGTGGGTACATTCTCAAATATCCCCCCTGTCATCGAAGAAAAGGTATGCAGGAGGCTCAGGCTCAAACCTGAACCTGTTGCGACACAGGTGATCCAGAGGGATAGACATGGGGAGTACCTCACGACCCTCGCTTTAATCGCCGCCTCTGTCGAGAGGATTGCGGTGGAGATACGTCACCTCCAGAGGACAGAAGTCCTGGAGGCTGAGGAGCCCTTTGAAGCCGGCCAGAAGGGTTCATCCGCCATGCCGCACAAGAGGAATCCCGTGGGAGCTGAAAACCTCTCAGGCCTCGCCAGGGTGGTAAGGACGAACGCTCTGGCAGCGCTGGAAGATATCGCGCTGTGGCATGAGAGGGATATATCCCATTCATCAGTGGAGCGGATCATTATCCCTGACAGCTCCATCCTTGTCGACTACATGCTCAATCGCCTCAAGGACATACTGGATGGTCTTCTGGTGTATCCCGAAAGGATGAAAGAGAATATCAACAGGAGTTACGGCCTATACAACTCCCAGAGGGTTATGCTTGCCCTCACCGAAAAAGGGCTCACCAGGGAAGATGCCTACGCCATTGTCCAGAGAACCGCCATGAAGAGCTGGAAAGAGAGAAAAGAATTCAAAGGCCTGTTGCTGAAAGACAGGGACGCAAAAAAATATCTCACCCCGAAAATAATGGACGACCTCTTCGACCTGAGGCTCTATTTCAGGAATGTGGATTATATCTTCACCAGGATCTTCGGAAAGGCAAAGGCATGAAGGCCGGCGTGAATATCACCCTGAAAACAGGTTCTGTTGAAGACGCGCAGCGACTCCTTATGATGATCTGCGAGGGACTCAAGGCAAGCGGTTCCATTGAAGACTACAGCTTCGAGAGAGAGACGGACAAAGGAGTGGTCACCGAAAAATGCATCCTTTCAGAAGGCAGGGTCATAGCCTGAAGAAGATAAGGATGCCGGTCGGCGGAAAAAGAATTTTTTAACCGGAGGATTATACATTGCCCTTGTTGTACGCATACAAGAAACCGGTCCTTTCCGAAGGAAAGAAGAGGGACCTCTTATCCATGGTGAGGGAAAAGGTATCAGCCGGGATAGAGGATATCCTGACAGAGTACTGTTTCTATATCGAGACCCGTGAAGCCCTTACGCCCGAGGAGATGGGACTGCTCCAATGGCTTCTCAGCGAAACCTTTGAACCAGAAAATTTCTCTTCCGAAAGTTTCTTGACTCCTCACTCATCACTTATCACTCATCACTGTCTGTTTGAGGTCGGTCCCCGGATGAACTTCACCACCGCATGGTCAACCAACGCGGTTTCGATCTGCCATGCCTGCGGGTTGTCAAAGGTGACCCGCATCGAACGCTCAAGAAGATACAAAATAATCTTTGAAGAAAGGGTTCCGGGATTCGAGGATTCGAGGGTTCAAGTGGCAAGAAATCAGTCACTGGAATCCTTGACCCCTGGACCCCTCGAATCCTTCTCTCCGAAGACCTTTCTGGATTTGGTCCACGACCGGATGACGGAGTGCCCCTATCCGGAAAGGCTCCGCACCTTTGATTCAGGAATGAGACCTGAACCTGTATTCGAGGTAAAAATCCTTGAACACGGCAGGGCAGCCCTCGAGAAGATCAATAGGGAACTGGGCCTTGGGCTTGATGAGTGGGACATAAACTACTATTACAACCTTTTTGCCCGGGACCTTAAGAGAAACCCCACAAATGTTGAATGCTTTGACCTCGGCCAGTCAAACAGCGAACACTCACGGCATTGGTTCTTCAGAGGCAGGCTCGTGATAGACGGGAAAGAGGCGCCCCATACCCTCATGGAGCTCATAAAGGAGCCCTACAATAAAAACCCGAACAACAGTGTCATTGCCTTCAAAGACAACTCCAGCGCCATACGGGGTTACAGGATCAGAACCGTCATTCCCGAAAAACCGGGCAGGCCTTCACCCTTTATTGAAAAGGATATGACGTATCACGTCATATTTACGGCCGAGACCCATAATTTCCCCAGCGGGGTGGCCCCGTTCCCGGGCGCTGAGACAGGCACCGGCGGCAGGATAAGGGATATCCAGGCCGTTGGACAGGGCGGGCTTGTGGCGGCAGGCACTGCGGCATATTGCGTCGGCAATCTCTGCATCCCCGGGTACCCTCTTCCCTGGGAAGACGCCTCCTTTGAATATCCTAAAAATCTTGCCTCCCCTTTGCAGATAGAGCTCGAAGCAAGCAACGGGGCATCGGATTATGGGAACAAATTCGGAGAACCCGTGATACAGGGATACACAAGGTCTTTCGGGATGAAGCTCCCCGGCGGAGAGAGGAGGGAGTGGATTAAGCCCATCATGTTCACGGGCGGAATAGGTCAGATGGATGAACGGCATGTGGAAAAGGGGGAGCCCGAACCTGGTATGCTCGTGGTCAAGGTCGGAGGCCCCGCCTATCGCATCGGCATCGGCGGCGGCGCTGCATCCAGCATGATACAGGGAGAGAATATCGAGGAGTTGGACTTCAATGCCGTTCAGCGCGGCGATGCAGAGATGGAACAGAAGATGAACAGGGTTATCCGCGCCTGTGTGGAGCTGGGAGAGAAAAACCCGGTTATAAGCATCCACGACCAGGGCGCAGGCGGAAACTGCAACGTCATAAAGGAGCTGATCTATCCTGCCGGAGCAAAGATAGAGCTCAGAAAGATTCCCCTGGGTGACAATACCCTCTCAGCGCTTGAGATATGGGGCGCTGAATACCAGGAAGCCAATGCGCTTTTGATACGACCGGAGAGTGCGGAAATCTTCGGGGAATTATGCGGCAGGGAGAAAGTCCCGTATGCCATTGTGGGGCGGATAACAGGGGATGGATACATTGTTCTCCATGACGACAATGATGGAAGCGCCCCGGTGAACCTGGACCTCAGGAAGGTCCTGGGAGAGATGCCCCGGAAAACCTTCACCTTTGACAGGATCAAGCCTGCCCTGGAACCTCTCAGGCTGGACAACATCACAGTAAGAGAGGCCCTGGAAAGGGTCCTCCGGCTCGTCTCTGTCGGCTCAAAGAGATTCCTCGCCAATAAGGTTGACCGGTCTGTTACAGGTCTTATCGCGAGGCAGCAGTGCGCAGGCCCTCTTCACCTTACGGTATCGGATGTCGCGGTAGTTGCGCAGAGCCATTTCGGGACCACAGGAGCAGCCATTTCCATTGGTGAACAGCCCCTCAAGGGATTGATAAATCCGGCGTGCATGGCCAGGATGTCGGTGGCTGAAGCCCTCACCAATATTGTCTGGGCAAAGATAAGCAGGCTTGAGGATATACGGTGCTCGGGAAACTGGATGTGGCCTGCAAAGCTCCCGGGCGAAGGAGCGGCCCTTTATGACGCTGCTGTGGCAATGAGGGACATTATGCTCGCCCTTGGGATCGCGGTAGACGGGGGCAAGGACAGCCTTTCCATGGCAGCAGTTGTAAAAAGCAGTCAGCAGTCAGCAGTCAGCAGTCAAATAGAGAAGGGGACTGTCCCAGATTTACGGACGGAGCAAAGCGGAGTCGTAGAATCGGGACTGTCCCCGACTACAGAGATTGTCAAGGCGCCCGGGGCACTGGTAATATCAGCATACGTTACCTGCCCCGATATCACAAAGGTCATAACCCCGGACATAAAAAAACCTGGCCTGAGCAAACTCCTTCACATAGACCTGGGAGCGGGGAAACACAGGCTCGGCGGCTCTTCCCTCGCCCATGTGTACGGACAGATCGGAGATGAATCTCCTGATATTGACGACCCCGGACTGTTGAAACGGGCCTTCATCGCCGTACAAAAACTGATTGATGAGGGGCTTGTCCTTTCAGGGCATGATGTCAGTGACGGAGGACTCATAGTGACGCTCCTTGAGATGGCCTTTTCAGGAAACTGCGGGTTGGATACAGAATTAAGTCAGAAGTCAGAAGTCAGAAGTCAGAAGTTGCAGAACGAAACACTCGCAATGCTATTCTCTGAAGAAGCCGGGCTCGTTATCGAATACTCTCCTGACAAAGAGAAGGAGATACTTGAAATCCTCGCCGAAGCTTTCGTTGACCATCATATCATCGGCAGGACACTAACAGAAAAAAGGGTTAAAATAAATTTCGTCACGCATCACGCATCACGCATCACGGTCTTAGATGAGGAAATGCAGGTGTTGCGGTCGCTGTGGGAGGAGACGAGTTATCACCTGGACAGGCTTCAGGCAGATCCCGCATGCGTTGATGAGGAGCGGAAAAACATATCCGAAAGAACAGGACCTTCTTTCCAGCTCACCTTCACCCCGGAGCAAACCGCCTCTGAAATTCTCAGCAGGAAAGGAAAGCCCCGGGTCGCCATCATCAGGGAGGAAGGGAGCAACGGCGACAGGGAGATGACCTCGGCCTTTCATCTTGCAGGCTTCGAGGCATGGGACGTTTCAATGACAGACCTCATCCGCGGAGACATAACATTGGACCGGTTCAGCGGCATCGCCTTTGTGGGCGGGTTCAGTTATGCAGACGTGCTGGATTCGGCAAAGGGCTGGGCAGGGGTGATACGGTTTCACAAAAAGCTCTTTGAGCAGTTTCAGAGGTTCTATGAGAGAGAAGACACCTTCAGCCTCGGGGTCTGCAACGGCTGCCAGCTCATGGCCCTCCTTGGCTGGGTTCCCTGGCATGGGATAGAAGACAGTTTCCAGCCAAGGTTCATCCGTAACCGGTCAGGCCGTTTCGAGTCACGGTTCTCAGCGGTGAAGATCCTCCCCGGTCCCTCCATTATGCTCAGAGGAATGGAGGGCTCGACACTGGGCATCTGGGTTGCCCACGGAGAGGGAATGGCCTATTTCCAGGATAAGGCCATAAAGAAAAAAGTGATGGAACTCAGCCTTGCGCCGGTAAGATATGTGGATGACGCCGGAAGGATTACCGAATCCTACCCCTTCAACCCCAATGGCTCCCCTGACGGCATTGCCTCCCTCTGCTCACCCGACGGAAGACACCTCGCCGTCATGCCCCATCCGGAAAGGACATTTCTGAAATGGCAATGGCCGTGGATGCCGGAGGAGTGGAAGAGAGACCTAAAGGCATCCCCATGGCTCAGGATGTTCCAGAATGCCAGGATATGGTGTGAGGGGAAGAGATAGTAAGCGGATACTGCCTGTTGTCTACTGCCGGAAACACATTCTCACAGGCAGCATGTTGGGAGAAAACATGGACCTGCCGAGATAGACATACCGGGGGTTCGTCATACCGTTCACCTGGACATCCACGTTAATGCAGTATTCATTGCCTATGGGCTGAACCCTGAAATCAAATCCCCTGACCCCCCGGTCCACCTCTAATCCGAACTCAATCCCATCCGCTCCGGTCTGTACCACATCCAGGGACCTTGCGTTCTGCGGCACGAGATTCAGGACAAACCCGTTCTGGACACGGACGCTGCCGGTAAAAACATCCCTGAAGAGCATGGTCTTGGGCTCAGGTCTCGCGACCCTCAGGTGCCACGAGTTGCCGATTTTCCAGAGGTAAGAGCCCCCTTTGAGAGCGATAATGCCGGGATTCGGCTCACCCTCAGCAAACAAATCGTACGGAGGAGAGACCACATGGGGGGTTGCCGGCAATTGAGGTTCAGAGCCCGGAGGTCCCACGATAGTTTCACAGGCAGATACTCCTAAAAGACAGATGAGGCATATCCCTGTTCTGATCATATGTTTCATTATTTGCCCCTATCCTTAATAAAACGTTAGCATTTTAGTATCCTATAGTCAAGGCTTAAGGTCTGCCCGAAAAATGGAAATGGACAGAGAGGCCTTCTCTGAGGTAATATTAAAGAATGATGAATCAGACACGCCTCAGGTCAATCATGAAGAGCATCAATACGCTGAATCTGCTGCTCCTCGCAGTGATCATAGCTTTTGCCGCTTATATACTGCCTCCGCTCCTTGAGGTAAACGTTGCCTATACCCTTCCTGCTCCAAAAAAGGTCTCGGAGGAAAAGGAAGAAAAACCTGCTGCGGTTCAGCCTCCGTCGGTCATGGAATACACAGTCATCGCGGAACAGAATGTCTTCAATCCTGAGAGGAAGATCCCCACGGAGAAAAAAGATGAACAGCCTCTGCCGAAACCGGAGTTTGTGCTGTACGGCACTCTCATTGCCGGTGATACAAGCATGGCCTTCATGGAAGATCTCAAGGCCCCGTACACCACTGTGAGCAGGGGGAAAAGACAAAGAACGCTCAGATTAGGGGGAAATATAAGCGGCTTCACCCTCAGTCAGATCTACCAGGATAGGGTCGTCCTGGTGAGAGGAGAAGAGAGGATGGAGGTGAGGGTGATGGATTCCCATAAAAAGTCGAGAGACACACAGACTGCTGCGGGCGGTCAGTCGCCTCCTTCGCAGACACCCCTTGGCAGGACCCCTTCACCGCAGGCAGCGGCAGGTGCTCCCGCCGCTCAAACATCCCCGCCTGCGCCAGCAGACCATTCCGTCAGGACGCAGGAAAGAATGAAGCAGCGGCTTTTCAGGCCGCAATAAAAAAGGGCGGTAAAAATCCCCGCCACTTCTCAAGGAACTATAGTACTCTTCAACTATGAGAACCGACCGATATTCGTTCCTGTCTTCCCTACGCTCTGTCATTGCGGGGAGGTCGAAACAAGCAACGAAGCAATCTCGAAATGGCTTTGCCTCGCGTTGTTCGCAATGACAATACGTATTACTTCTAATTCCTTGTGAAATTCTGCCCTGTTACATTAGCACCGCTTACCGTCACATTCAGGCTTGTAGGTGTGAAGGCATAGCCTGCCATGGAGGGTGTGACCGTATAACTGCCGTTTGCCAGCCCTGTGAAACTGTAATTGCCGCTTGCATCGGTAGTCGTGGTCCCCGAGGCCGCTCCGCTCAATGTGACTGTCACCCCTGCTATGGGACTGCCGGGTAAACGCAATGTCCCTGGAGTCGTAATCGTCCCTGAAATGGCGTATGTAACTGCACTTGCAGTGCCTGT
>CAMTVV010000108.1:0-23486 GCA_947085305.1 uncultured Nitrospiraceae bacterium | reverse complement strand
GGCAGGCATTTCCTCTCTTTTTTCCAAACAAAAGAGGTTTACATTAGCCGCACCTAGCCTCTTAGCGGTGAGAGCTACATCGATGGCTACGTTACCTCCCCCAACCACGATTACGTCACCCTTCAAATCAAAAAACTTTCCTAGCTTGAAATCTCGCAAAAAATCCAAGCCCCAGAGGACGTTTTTCTTTTTCATTCCTTCCAGAGGGATCTTTAAACTTTTATTCGCCCCACTGGCGATAAATATGGCGTTGTACTCCAGTTTAAGCTGATCCAGAGTGATATCCTTCCCAATGGTAGTGTTCCCTTTAAACGTTATCCCCCATTCCAAAATATCATTAACATCTTTATCCAGCCTTTCCTCAGGCAATCGGTACTGGGGTATTCCATAGCGCATTGTCCCGCCAGGCTTAGGAAAAGTATCATAAACCGTTACCGAATGTCCCAGGCTTACTAAGTAATAGGCGGCGGTAAGCCCTGAGGGGCCTGCACCGATTATGGCAATTTTTTTATCCGTTCTAGTCGCCACCTTTTTATTCTTTTTCCAATGTCCATTCCCTTTATCGGCTGCGGCACGCTTAAGCGCCCTTATGGCAATAGGATCCCCAAATTGTTTATAGGCACAAGAATCCTCACAAGGATTAAAGCAAGCATCAGCACAAACCGTAGGGAAAGGAATCTTCTCCCGGATAATTGCGAGCGATTCATCGAACTTCCCTGCCGCTATTGCCCTGATATACCGGGGCACATCGATACCGGCCGGGCAGGCCTTCTGACATGCGGCCTGCTTTCTGCCGGTTCTTACCCGTAGACAAGTCACTTCTTGCATGGAACGAATCCTCCGTTAGATCGATTTACATCTGCAATGCAACATCGTCAGGTATGAAAGCAATTGGCATGCCATGATATCTTGACGTCAGGATTGAGATTTGCTCCGTAGGTTGATGCGGGACGTATCGCCATGTTATTATTACAGATTTCAAGACCTATCATGACGGTTCACTCTTCCTATTTTATTTCGATGAAACAAAGAAAAGATAGACCAGACATGTCTTGTTTTCAGACATGTCTGGAATTAACACATGCTATTATGGTATGTTTTCTATAAGGGAGCAGGGTACGAGGCGTGGTAATACATCACACAAAAATGATGTTGCTGGACGATATTCCGGAAACCATTCTGGACAGCCTTCCAAGCGGCATAATCTTCTGCGACAGAGACGGCAGGATACGTTTTATTAACCGCACCTACGCAGATTATCTCGGAGTAATTCAGAATGAGGTGATCGGAAAACCGATCACAGAGTACATTCCGGGATCAAGGATTCATCATGTCCTGGAGACCGGGGAGCCTGAACTCGGCTTCAGATGTTCTGTCGGAGAGGGAAAAGAAAAGAAGATCCTGATCGTGAACAGAATCCCGGTGAGGGGAAGGGACGGACTTGTTGTTGGGGTCATCTCACAATCCCTTTTTGGCGACATCGGGGAGCTCAAGGATCTGTCAGAAAGGCTGGACCTCCTCGAAAGAAAAGTAATCTCTTACAGGGAAAAAATAAAGAGCGTTTTGTCTCCAAAGTATTCCCTCTGCGACATCAGGGGCAACAGTCCGGCCATTGTGCGCGCAAAAGAGTTGATTGAGAATTACGCAAAGACCGAATCACCTGTTTTGTTGCTTGGCGCGACGGGAACAGGGAAAGAGCTGTTCGCTCATGCACTGCACCTCGAAAGCCGGCGTTGCAAGGGTCCTTTTGTGAGTATCAATTGCGCAGCAATTCCGCAGGAACTTTTCGAATCGGAGCTCTTTGGATATGCCCCCGGGGCTTTTACTGGAGCGCAAAGAGACGGCAAGATGGGGCAGATGGAATTGGCTGATAAAGGGACGCTCTTCCTTGATGAAATCGGAGACATGCCCCTGCATGCCCAGGTGAAGCTCCTGAGGGTCCTGGAGGAAAAAATCGTATACAGACTGGGATGCAATACTCCGAAAAAGGTAGACTTTCGCCTGATGGCTGCGACGAACAGGGATATTAAGGCGATGATCCGGGAAGGCAAATTCAGAGAAGAGCTCTATTACAGGCTGAACACCATGACCGTGAACATTCCGCCGCTCCGCGAAAGAAAGGAGGACATCCCTGTTCTGATCCGCCATTTTCTCGACAGGCTCGACCGCCATACTATCTCTTGTTCTGACGGTGCGATGGAAATGCTGATGAGGTATCACTGGCCGGGAAATGTCCGCGAACTGAAAAATGTGATCGAACGGGCCGTAAGTCTCTGCAAGAGCACTGCAATAGATACCACGGACCTTTCCCCGGAAGTGGTGAGTGGATCCTCCATTAATCTCGTCTGCGACGACGAATCCCTTACCCTTCCATTGCCGACGCTTTCCGGCAACGAGCAGAAACTCATAATGACTGCGCTTAAGAAAAACAACTGGAATATGGCAAAGACCGCAAAAATGCTGGGAATATCGAGAGCGGCATTATACGAAAAGGCAAGGAAGTTCCGGATAACAAGGCCTGCGAAGACCGAATAGATTGCTCCTGACGGGCCGCGAAGAATTCACAAAAAGAGAAATGGTATGGGCGGGTCCGAGACGAGTTTACCGTAGCACAAACCTTTTTTTTCAGCGGCTTCCTATGTCTTGAAACCTGAGAGGCAATAGTGGTCGATTGAGTCCAGGTGAATATCCGTTATCGAAAAGCTGCTGAAGAATTTTCTTAGTTCCCTCGGCGTGAAGTAGTGGTGAGGGAGTCCTTTTTCGGGACCCTCCAGAGGGATGAACGTGCGCGGTTCGATCTGCATGAATTTCTTCCCCTGGTTCTTTTCTTTCGGTACCGTTATAAAAATAATCCCTCCCTTTTTTAAAACTCTCTCCATCTCTTTAATTATTTTTCTTATCACATCCGCCCTGGCGTGATGCATCACCTGCACCGATATTACTGCATCAAAAAAGTTATCTTCGTAGGGCAGCTCCTCTGTCATCTCCTGCATACACAAATCAGCCGACAGCCCCTCACTTTTCAACCACTTTTCCGCAATATCGATCCCTGCGCGGGAATTATCCAGACCGAAAACGGAAAAGCCGTTCTTTGCAAGAAATACAAGATGCCTTCCCGAACCGCTTCCCAGGTCGAGAACAGTTCTGGCGCCTTTTTTCCTCAGGGACGCAACAACATGAGGCAGGTCTTCGTGAGGCGTCTCGAATATTTTCCCTTCTTTCCTGAATCTTTCGTCCCAGGCCTTCGTTGTTATTTTCGGCATAGTGTTACTTTACTCTTTCGATAAAGTACATCGCAAGAGCCTTCGCAAAATCCCGGTAGACCGCCTTTGTAAAGTGCAACCCGTCGATGTATTTTCCCTCTCCCCCTTCACGGAAAGAGATAAATCCCCAGAAATCATGCACGGGAATATGAGCATCCCCCGTCACTTCTTCTATGATTCTATTGTAAAGCAAAATACGATCGTTGCGGCCCGGGTCTTCTGCGAGAAAGCTCTCTGAAACAGGCGGGATGTTCGAAAAAACGATCTCCGCGGAGGTCCGCCGGAGGATCTGCACGATGATCTTTCCGAGATTCATTCTGAACTGCTCGGGGCCGATGTAAGGCCTGCCGTCAAGACCCGTGGCAAGGTCGCGATGGCCTGAATAGACGTGGACGATATCCTGTTCTTCTAACGGCCATTCGGACAGGGAATTCAGAATTTCGTCGGTGCGGCCCACATCATTAGGAAGCTTGGTGACCAAAACAGCGCTCTCCAAATAAGTACGCACATAGGGAAAGAAAAGCCTTGTGTGGGAACTTCCGGCAAGCAAAATCCTTATATGTTTGTGCCGGCCGGATTCAAGCGTCATAACGATAAGATATAATAGCCGTCCTCTTTCATTCAAGTGTCGGACGTCGCCAGTCGGCGATGAGATGTATTCTTATGCAACGGGAATGCTTTCTTCGCATCCTTCTTCTCCCGGCATGTTCGATGGCTCGAATACCCTTGTCTCCAATAAAGAACCCTGCGGCAAGACCGCAGGGTATCTATCATTTAATATTCCCTTCCTTGATGGGAGGGGATGAAGGGGAGGGTAAATAAGGTAACCCTGTCAAAACTACAGGGAATAGCAAGTTTAAGGATTTTGAAAAAGCGATAGCATGGCGGAGGGGGAGGGATTCGAACCCTCGGTGGAGTCGCCCCCACAACGATTTTCGAGACCGTCCCATTCAACCACTCTGGCACCCCTCCAATACAAACAGTTATCAGTAATCAGTGAATAGTTGTTAGCGTATCTTGCCTTGAAGCGGGTGAGCCTTACCACGGGCAAACCCTATCTCCTGTCCTTAAAGAACATTTTCAGGATCTCAGCGCACTCCTCATCGAGGACACCGGATGTCACTTCCACCTGATGGTTAAGCCTTTTATCGGAAAGTATCTGATAGAGGCTTTTTACAGCCCCGGCTTTTGCATCATCACAGCCATATACAAGCCTGCCCAGCCTTGCATTCACCATGGTTCCCGCGCACATAATGCACGGCTCCTTGGTCACATACAGGGTTGCATCAGATAACCGCCAGGTGCCGATGATTCCCGCGCCCTCCCGAAGCGCAATGACTTCCGCATGGGCAGAAGGGTCGTTTAACCTTTCCCGCTGGTTATGGGCCTTTGTGATGATTTTACCTTTCACAGCAAGCACAGCGCCCACCGGCACTTCCCCCTCAGAAAAAGCGAGGCCGGCCTCTTCCATGGCCAGCCTCATGAAATGAATATCCTGTCCTTCGCTATCCACCAATCACTGTTTTATGTACTGGCGCGCCCTGAGGGATTCGAACCCCCGACCTGCGGATTCGTAGTCCGACGCTCTATCCATCTGAGCTAAGGGCGCTCCAGGTTTAACCCTTCTTTACCCCTTCCTTCAGGGCAAGACCGTATTTCGGATGCTCAAAAGGATGGATTGTAGGGAACTTCGAGTAGAGCCAACCCTTGAATATCTCCTTGTCTCCTTCAAACACCTTTACCCTCACCGCCGGATTATTCGGCTCGTTGGAGGCAGAGGTAATGGTCTGGGCATCCATCCTGAATTCAGGGAGGAAATCACCCACCGTGATCTTCAGGTTAGAGTTTGGTATCTTGAGTTCGCTATTGAGATTCACTGTGAATTCCTGTTTCTTCTTTGTCGCCTTGTCCTCCACCACCAGCTTAACCGCCGACCATTTGCCCTTCACGCTGTCCGGTACCGCAATCTGGAGCTCTGCTTTAGGCGCATTCACGCCCGCGCCATGTCCGGGCGGCATCTGTGCGCCAGGCGCCATCTGAGGAGCCTTCGGGACAGGCTGCTCCTCCTTCTTCTTACATGCTCCGAGACCGAGGGAGAACGTCAACACGACTCCCAAACCAACCGCTAAAACTTTCCTCATTGTGAGACCTCCTTGTTTTAGTTTGATTCAAAAACTGAATCATTATTCCTCAGACTCTCTGCATGGCGGAGAGGCAGGGATTCGAACCCTGGGTGGGGTGTTACCCCCACAACCGCTTAGCAGGCGGCTGCCTTCGACCAGCTCGGCCACCTCTCCACAAACAAATAATTTTAACAGCTTGCATTCGTTTTTGTAAATGAGAAGCAAGGTTGCAAGGTCATTACGCAGGGTGTTTGCTCTTGTAATCTTCTATCGCCTTTTTGAGCGCATCGGCGCCGAGGTTTGAGCAATGCAGCTTCTGGGGCGGCAACCCGTCCAGTTCCCTTGCCACGGACTCCTTAGTAATTGCCAGCGCTTCATCCAGGGTCTTGCCCTTCACCATCTCGGTCACCATGCTGCTTACCGCAATGGCTGCACCGCACCCAAAGGTCTTGAACTTTGCGTCGACGATCTTCCCGTTTTCGACCCTGATGGAGATCTTCATGACGTCTCCGCACGTGGGATTCCCCTCTGTGCCGACCCCGTCGGCTTCGGAAATCTCTCCCACATTTCTCGGGTTCGTAAAATGATCCATCACCTTTTCGCTGTACATAGTTTCCTCCTGTATCTGTCTTATCTTAGCCTGTCTGCTATTCTGAAGATGGCGTATAACATTTGTTCCCCTGGTCTTTCTCATCCCAGCCCTTTGCAAAGGGAGATATCTCCCTTAACCTCTTTATGATGGGTGGGAATTCTGCAAGGAGATAGTCAATATCCTCCCCGGTATTCTCCTTTCCAAGGGTAAAGACAATGGACCCCTGGGCAAGGCTTGCGGGCACTCCCATGGAAAGGAGGACAGGCGAAGCCTTCAGAGCCTTGGAAGAGCATGCAGAGCCGCTTGCCGCATAGATCCCCTTCGACGCCAGGAGAAGCAGCATGGATTCCCCTTCGATGTATTCCACTGTGAAGCTTGCGTGTCCTGGAAGCCTGTTCGCGGGGTGTCCGGTGAGATATGCATTTTCCACCGAAAGAACGCCGCTGATCAGCCTGTCCCTCAGTTTACTCACCTGTTCCATCCTCTCGCTCATCTCCAGTTTTGCAAGCTCTGCAGCCTTTCCCATGCCCACTATGGCAGGAACGTTCTCGGTGCCTGCCCGGCGTCCGCCCTCCTGAATTCCTCCATAGATCAGCGGGACGATCCTTAATCCCTCCCTCACATACAGGGCTGCGGCGCCCTTGGGTCCATAGAACTGGTGAGCTGCCATGCTCAGGAGGTCAACCCCCAATTCCTTCACGTCTATGGGAATATTGCCTGTGGATGCAACTGCATCGGTATGGACTGTCACGTTATGTTCTCGGGCAATCTTCGCTATCTCCTCCATGGGCTCTATGGTTCCCACCTCGCTGCTGGCATGAATCACTGAGATAAGCACCGTATCCTTTGTGATCGCCTTCTTCACCGCATCGGGTTCGACCATGCCGTGCTTGTCAGCGGGGAGATAAGTGACGGCAAATCCGGACTTTTCGAGGAACCGCGCGGAATTGAGAATGGAGTGGTGTTCCATCCTCGATACGATAACGTGTTTCCCCTCATTCTGTCTTGCCAGAGCGATTCCCCTCAACGCAAAATTATTGGACTCCGCGCCGCTGCAGGTGAAGATGATTTCCGACGGCTTCGCATTTATGAGGGACGCTGTCAGGGCTCTCGCATTTTCTATGGCGCTTCTTGCCTTCATCCCCGCTTCATAGAGGCTGAGAGGATTGCCGAACTCTTCGTTGAAATAAGGCAACATGGCCTCGAAGACCCGGGGATGCAGGGGATTCGTAGCCACATAATCGAAATAACACTTTCTCATGGTTTACCTCGCTTTCTTTATATAAAGCTTATAGAAATCCTCAGACTCCTCAACCCCCAGAAATTCATTGCCCGTCTTTTCACACCAGCCTGGTATATCCTCCAGCGCCCCGTCATAGTCGGTAAGGATCTCAAGAATCTGTCCCTTGTCCAGCTCCTTAATCTTCTCTTCCAGTTTCAACAGATGCATAGGACACATCATATACACAATGTCGGTGGTGACGTCGGCTTTTATCTTTTCAACAAATTTCAGCCTCATGCCGCGCCGAACTTGTATCGCTTATGGTCTGTGTCGAAATTCTTGAGAAGAGGCTCTTTTTCGAGCAGGTCCTTCAGGGTAATGGTCTCGAGAAACGCCTCAATCTTCGCACCCAGAGACCTCCAGAGAAGATGGGTGACGCACCCTTCCACCCTGGCGCAGCCCTCTTCAGGATCAAGACACGAGGTGATCGCCACAGGCCCTTCAAGCTCCTTCAGAATCGATGCAATGTTTACATCACCTGGTTTCCGGGCGAGGAGATAGCCCCCCCCGGGACCCTTCACGCTCCGTATGAGGCCCGCCCTTCTGAGCTTGTTCAGTATCTGCTCCAGATAGGCAACCGATACCTCCTGCCTCTCTGAGATTTCTTTTATCGTGACAGGATTTTCAGGATAACCTCTGGCTATCTCAAACATCGCCCTCACCCCATACTGTCCCTTTGTGGATAACTTAAGCATGATAAAAATATAAAATACCTTACTAATTTTGTCAAGTATTACACCAACAACAAAATTCAGATCTCAAGCATCATGATCACTGCGTCTTCATCGGGAGCAACATAATAGTTCTTTCGTGTGCCCACAACAGTGAAACCGAAGCCTTTGTAAAGCCTTCTTGCCGCGAAGTTTGAGGCCCTTACCTCCAGGTAGAGAAAGCTGCACGCCTTGCGCTTCAGGTCCTCCAGGATATTCTCCACAAGCGCCGTGGCGATCCCCCTTTTTCTGTACTGGTGATGGATACCGAGGTTCAGGATATGCCCTTCATCCATCACGATTTCAGCGCAGACGTATCCCACCACCGTATCATCAAGCACCGCGACCTTGGGGATAGCTCGCTGTTTATGTATCTCGTTTAAAAAAGACGTTTCGGACCAGGGCAGGGAAAATGAGGTTTTTTCTATGGCGACCACTGAAGGGACGTCTTCTTCCTTCATGCGCCTGATGAAAATCTCGTTCATCCTTTTCAGCATCTGCAAAATAGGCTGTTTCTAATGGAGTGAATCAGCTAAGGAGAACAAGGGTGGCGACCGCTACCATCTCCCCACCTTTATCTCTGCCTCTGATTTCCTGATATAGAATGGCGCCAGTGTCACCGGCTCGGAGAAATCTCCACTTAAAGCCTTTCTCAGGCCGAGAGAGGCAATATTCGAGGGCGAAGGAACCATGTAATGTGGAGCCGGAAAGACGGCGTTTTCCCCTGCGAGCTCCGCTATGGTTTCCCTGTAAATAAGCGCTCCCTCCCCGGCAAATATCACCTTTCCATCAAGGGAATTAACAAGGTCGGCCGGCTTTATGGATATCTCATCCATCACCCTTTCAAACCCCCTGCCCCTCCATTGGAAAACCGCTGCATAAACCTCTTTCTTCCTCGCATCAAACATTGTGCAAACGGGGTGTGCACTGTAAGGGAAATTCCATGCAAAGGCCTCAAGGCTTGGGACAGAAACAATGGGCTTGCCCGTAGCATAGGAAAACCCCTTCACCGCGCTCAACCCTATTCTCAGCCCCGTAAATGAACCCGGCCCTATGGCAACCCCGAAGACATCAATGTCGGAGATGCCCATTCCGGCCTGTTTCAGCGCATGACCAACCTCGGTCATCAGCCTTTCCGAGTGGGCGGTCTTCACATTGAGCCTTGTCTCGAGAATAAGGCCTTCTGCTTCGTCCATGATGGCGACGCCTCCCAGCATTGTAGAGGTTTCGATGGCAAGTATCTTCATGCTGAAAAGCCTAATATATTGGAAGATGTTTTGCAAGACTCAAGAGATGCGTGAAGCTCTTTCATCCATGGACCGCAGATGTTTTGAAGACAGCAGGATCGCAAGCAGACAGAGCGCTGCGCCAATGGATACGGCCCTGCCCGTCCCTGCCATGTGCGCCACAGAACCCATCACTGCATTGCCAAGGGGGGCTATTCCGAGAAACACGAGGGCGTAGACACTCATCACCCTTCCCCTGAGGACATCCGGCGTCCTGAGCTGGACAAAGCTGTTGGCCACTGCAAGAAAACTCACGACGCCCCAGCCCGCAAAAACAAGGATTATGGCTGAGGCAAGATAGTCACGGGAAAGGGAGAAGAACAGCAGTGCGGCGCCGAAGGTTATTCCCGCCCAGGTCATCAGCCGTCCCTTCCTTTCAATCTCTCCCTTGAACGCGATAAAAAGTGCGGCAGCAAGGGCCCCGAGCCCTGATGATCCTGCCAGGACCCCGAGGCCCCTGGGTCCCACCTTCAGGATGTCCTCCGCAAAAACAGGAAGAAGGGTGACAAAGGGAATCCCCAGGAAACTGAATGTGGCAACGAGAAGGAGTATCCGGAAAACATCCCGTTCCCCTTTCACAAAACTGAGTCCTTCTTTCAGGTCCTGAAAAAAAATGACCAGACCGCCTGCAGTGCGGTTCTCCGGAGCAGGCCTGGCTGATAACCCTTTCCCTTCCCCGCTCCCGGTTCTTATCATAAGGAGCGCTATTATAGCTGCGAGAAAGCTCACGGTGTTTACATAAAAACAGGCGGCAACCCCGATGGACGCTATGGTGATTCCGGCAATGAAAGGCCCTATGATGCGCGCCCCGTTAAAGGCCGCTGAATTCAATGCAATGGCGTTCAGCAGGCGTCCCTTCTGCACCATCTCAATAAGAAAGGACTGACGCGCCGGCACATCAAAGGCATTGACTGTCCCGAGGAGAGCGGCAAACACAATGATCTGCCAGACAGTGACGATCTTCAAATCTATCAAAACAGCAAGGGAAAGAGCCGGAATAATAGACAGGGCATGGGTGATCACAAGGAGTTTTCGCTTCATGAGCCTGTCAGCCGCCACTCCGCCGATAAGGGTGAAAAAGAGCACCGGAACGGACGCGGCAGTGGCGACGAGGCCAAGGTAAAAAGGTGACTTCGTGAGGGAATAGACAAGCCATCCCTGGGCAGTTGACTGCATCCACGTTCCTGAAAAGGAGATCAACTGACCTAGCCAGAAGATGCGGAAATCCCTTACATAAAGTGCGGGAAACCTGTCATGGGTTTGTGGATTCACCCTTCCTCACCCACCTTTGACAAGTCCCGTATCCTCTCCCTCACTTCATCAGCAAAGAACTGATATTCATCCATACCCTCAGGCTTTTGGGAAAAATCAACCTCCTTCGGGTAAAGAGGTTTTCCGATGAAGAGTCTTATCTTTGAAAACTTCGGCCAAAGTGCGCCCCGGGGCAGGGCTTCAAAGGTCCCCTCGATCAATGCCGGCACAACTGGAATATTATGTTCCACAGCAAGGATCCCGATACCTTTCTTAAACTCCATGAGACCCCCGTCAATTGACCTCCCCCCCTCAGGGAATATGCAAAGGGAGCGGTTATTCTTCAGAACATAGGAAGAAAGCTGAAGCGCCCTGCTCAGGAATGTTTCGGGATCAATGGGAATGACATGGGCAAGCCTGGCAAAGCGCGACGGCAGCCGGCCACGGAAATACTTCTGAAAACCCTGAAAGTAGAGGTTCCTGAAGACAAAAAAGGGTACCGAAGCGCCGACCACAAATCCGTCCATGTTACTGCAGTGGTTCGGCGCGATGATGAACGGCGAAGGAGGAAGATTCTGAATGCCCCTGGCATCCATTCTGAAGAACAGTTTCAGAAGCAGTTTGAGAAGTTTATGACAGACAGCGCTGAACGCCCGTTCCGCCATGCCCTGATGCAGCCCTATCTTTTTTCTTTCTTCTTCGGGAATCTCTGCTGAGAAGATATCTTCCCATAGAGGCTTCTCGAGGCCGGCAATCCCCTTTGTCTGGAACTCCTTTATCCTCACAACAAGCTCTCCCACTGTCTGAATCTCAGATGCAAAGGTCTCAGGGAGCTTAAGAGAGAACGCCTTTTCCAGTGCAACGACAAGCTCTATCCTCTGGAGGGAATCGAGTCCGAGGTCAAGCTCAAGGTTGTCCGATGAATGAACCGGCATCTCTTCACGCAAAAGAGGTGTTATGCAGCCTATAACCGCTTTCCCTGTTTCATCAGCAGACAGCGTATTGTCTTCTCCCTTTGCCTTTCGGCCTTCCCCTGCCGTCTGTCTTATGAGCTCCTTGATCATGTGCCTCTTCAGCTTGCCGAGAGGCGTTCTGGGCAGGGGCTCTGAAGAGAGATTAAACCCCTTGAGTCTCATGTAGGGAGGCAGTTTCAAGGCAACATGGTTCATTGCCCATTTCAGGGACTCGGAGATATTGCCTATGCGCTCCTTCCTTGCATAGTCGAGATTCGGAACAATAATGCCGTGAAGGGCTTCCACTACTCCCTCCTTTTCGATCCCGGTAACGCATATCTCTTTGATTAAATGAGTCTTCAGGTATTCCTTCTCCACATCCTCGGGATAAATGTTCTTCCCGGAGCTGAGGACAATCACCTCCTTGGCCCTTCCTGTGATGAAGAGATACTGTTCATCATCCAGATAACCGAGGTCCCCGCTCATAAACCATCCGTCCCGCATGACCTGTTCGGTGGCTTCTGGTTTTTTGTAGTACCCTTTCATCACCATCGGCCCCCTAATAGCGATCTCGCCTTCTCCGGTCTCCGACGGATTCGCAATCATTATCTCCACTGACGGGAGGGGTTTCCCGGCAGAACCCGGCTTCCTTTTATTCATGGGATTGAAGGCGACCACAGGGGACGTCTCTGTCAGGCCGTACCCTTCAAGAACCGTAAATCCCAGGGCCTCAAGGTCCTTCATCAACTGGGGGGCAAGCCGCGCTCCGCCGCTGGCAAAAAATCTGAACTGTTCTCCAAAGGCCTTGTGTGCTGAACCGAATATTACCTTTCCGGCATTTATACCCGTCCTTTTTCTTACGCCGCCACATACTTTTAACAGGAGGAAAAGAACTGAAGAAACAACCGCAGGCATTTCTTTGAACTTTCTCAGAATGCCGTTTCGTATGAGTTCAAAGAGCTGAGGCACAGCGACAAGTATTGTGACACCTCTTTCCTTCATTGTCGACATAAGATCAGGGCCCTTCATCCCCATGGGATACGTTATGGTTGCCCCGAGGAAAAGGGGCACAAGGAATGTGCACATAAAGGGATAGGTATGGTGAAGGGGGAGAACGGACAGGACATTATCATCATGCGTGACAATGCCTGCGCTGATCACTGCCTCAGCGTCGGAGCAGAAGTTCTTATGGGTCAACATCACCCCTTTCGGCGATCCGGTTGTGCCGGATGTGTAGACGATGGATGCCAGGTCCTCTTCAGATAATCCCCCGCCTCCCCCCTTTAACCCCTCTGTATTCCCCCTTACCAAGGGGGGAATTGAAAGGGAGGTTGGTGAATTAAATGCCTCGGGGGTATTGCAGATATCTTTAAATTCTGGGAAGTCAAGATTGATTCTCCTGGCAGCGCCCTTTATATTCGGCCCTGTCTTTTCACTGTGGAATACAAGGACCGTCCCTGAGTCATTGAGAAGATTTTCGATTTCAGCGGGGCCAAGCTGGGCATCAATGGGGACAGCCACTCCCCCTGCCATCAGGATCGCAAGATACGACGCACACCACTCATATCTGTTTTCCGAAACAATGGCGACTCTGTCGCCCTTCTTTATGCCGGATTTTATTAAGTGTACTGCAATACCTTGAGTCTTTCTGAGGAGCTCACCATAGGTTATTTTCTGCCAGGACTGGTCAAGGTAATTGAAGGCGACATTTTCAGGATATTTTTCTGCAGATCGAAGGAACAGACTGATGATTGTATCGTTGCTCATATTTCTTCGAAATATAGCCCTTTGAACATTTGTTATTCCGACTTGTTCGGAATCTTTCCGCTGCCACCTTTTTTCTTCTGTTTCAAGAAGGATTCCCGACAAGCGGGAATGACAGAAATAGCCGCAAACTTTTCGCCTCTTCGAATCAGACAAGTCTGATTGTTTGCGTTAATATTCCACATTCAATACTTTCAAATCGCAGGCTGAAGCCTGCGGCTATTTCGTCTCAATCTCCTCTATCGCTTCCCGTGCAATCTCTCTCACGCCGGGATTATCATCATCTGCTGCATCCGTCAAGAACTGTATGACATCAGGATGCCCTATGACCCCCAAGAGATAGGCAGAGTCGCCCCTGATGATGGGGTTTTCATTTTTCAGAAGGATGGCGATTCCCGGAATGGAGTTCAAGATATTCTCAGGGTCTTCCTTCGCCAGTGTTTCCACAAGGGCAGAAATCCCAAGCCGGACCCTCATCCTCTCGTCTTTCATCAGGTCGCCGATGAACGGATAAAGGCTCCTGTCGTGCTTGAACATGTCGATGATGTTATCGAGGAACCCCTTTTCCATGTAATCGGCGATCATCGCCTTAATGTCGGATTCTTCCGGCATTTACTGTTCCTTGTTTAAGAACGTCTCCTGCTGAAGCTTCCCGACATCACAGTCGCACGCATTAGCCCTCCTTATTGTGCATGACCTATATACAAATATATTGCAATTTATTGTGCAAATTTAAATTCACCGTGTTACTCTGTGCACTCTTTTTTTAATCTCCGTGTTCTCTGTGGTTTAAGTAGTTTTGCAAAAGGCTCCCTATACAGTCGCCTCTGCCTCTGCAAGTTTTTTAAAAGTAAGGGCGTCGCCTTCAGCGTCCACTTCCACCACGTCCCCTTCCCGGAATGTTCCGTCAAGCAGCTTTACCGCAAGGGGATTCAGTATTTCCCTCTGTATGGCGCGCTTCAACGGCCGGGCGCCAAAGACAGGGTCATACCCGATGTCGCCGAGCCTTTCCTTTGCAGCCTCCGTGAGAGCGAGATCAATCCCTTTTTCCTGCAGGTATTTCTTCATCCTCTTCACCTGGATGTCCACGATCTGCTTCAGCAAAGTCCTGGAAAGGGGGTTAAAGATGATTATCTCATCCACCCTGTTCAGGAACTCCGGCTTGAAGAATGCCTTAAGGTCGTTCATCACGCTTTCCTTGAGGTCCTCTTCGTTGGTCTTTCCCCAGTATGCTGCCGGACGCTTCTCCCTTTCCTGGAGAATATCCTGGATATGCGTGCTCCCGATATTGGAGGTCATGATGACCACCGTATTCCGGAAGTCCACGGTCCTGCCGTGACCGTCGGTAAGCCTTCCGTCATCCAGGAGCTGCAGAAGCAGACTGAACACCTCAGGGTGAGCCTTTTCAACCTCGTCAAAGAGGAGCACAGAGTAAGGTCTTCTCCTCACCGCCTCGGTTAGCTGGCCTCCCTCCTCATAGCCCACATAACCCGGGGGCGCTCCGATGAGCCTCGATATGGTGTGCCTTTCCTGATATTCGGACATATCTACCCTCTGCATCGCATTTTCATCATCAAAGAGAAACTCAGCAAGGGCCTTTGCAAGTTCGGTTTTTCCGACGCCGGTGGGGCCGAGGAACATAAAGGATCCGATAGGTCTATTCATGTCCTGTATGCCCGCCCGGGCGCGCCTCACCGCATTTGCCACTGCGATGATTGCGTCATCCTGGCCCACGACCCTCAGCCTCAGCCTGTCTTCCATGTGGAGGAGTTTCTGCACCTCGCCTTCAAGCATTCTCGAAACAGGGATGCCTGTCCATTTCGAGACGACCTCTGCAATGTCCTCTTCGTCCACCTCTTCCTTGAGCATCTTCCTCCTTGCCTGTGCGGCAATGAGCCTTTTATTTTCAGCATCCAGGGCCTTCTGGAGATCAAGGAGTTTCCCGTATCTCAATTCAGATGCTTTTGACAAGTCTCCCTCGCGCTCTGCTTTTTCTGATTCTATCTTCGTCTTTTCTATCTGTTCCTTTATCTCTCTGATTTTGGCAATGATCTCCTTTTCACTCAGCCACTGGGCCCTCAGCTCGTCCCTCCGTTCCTGAAGTTCAGCAATCTCTCTCACGATCTTGCCCAGTTTCTCCTTTGCGTCCTTTGAGTCGTCCTTCATGAGGGCCTGTTTTTCTATTTCGTGCTGCCTCAGTTTCCTTTCGAGCTCATCCAGATCAATCGGCATAGAGTCTATCTCCATTCTGAGCTTCGAGCCTGATTCGTCCATAAGGTCTATGGCCTTGTCAGGCAAGAACCTATCTGTAATGTACCGGTTGGACAGGACCGCGGCTGAAATAAGGGCGGAATCCTTGATTTTCACTCCGTGGTGGACCTCATACCTCTCCTTCAGCCCCCTGAGGATCGAGATGGTATCCTCCACTGTGGGTTCCTTTATATAAACAGGCTGGAACCTTCGCTCCAAAGCCGGGTCCTTTTCTATGTGCTTCCTGTATTCATCAAGAGTGGTGGCGCCTATACACCGCAGATCTCCCCGTGCCAGCGCGGGTTTCAGCATGTTGGAAGCGTCTATGGCGCCCTCTGCTGCTCCTGCGCCCACTAACGTATGAAGCTCATCAATGAAGAGTATTATCTTGCCCTCTGCCTGCTCGATCTCCTTGATCACGGCCTTGAGCCTTTCTTCGAATTCGCCTCTGTATTTTGAGCCTGCAACCAGGGCGCCCATGTCCAGGGCCACGACCCGCTTGTCCTTCAATGTCTCAGGGACATCGCCGGCCACGATCCTCTGGGCAAGGCCCTCTGCTACGGCTGTCTTTCCAACGCCCGGCTCGCCGATGAGCACAGGGTTGTTTTTAGTCCTTCTCGAAAGGACCTGGATGATTCTCCGTATCTCGTCGTCCCTGCCGATCACAGGGTCCAGTTTCCCTTTCTTTGCAAGGGCTGTCAGGTCTTTGCTGTAACGGGTAAGGGCCTGATACTTGTCTTCCGGATTGGGATCGCTCACCCGTTGCGCGCCCCGTATCTCCCGCATTGCGGTCATGGCCTTGTCCGAAGTGACCCCGAATCTTTCAAGGAGTTCAGTGCACGGTCCCCCAATTGATATGAGCGCCACAAGGAGATGTTCAACGCTTACATACTCATCAGTGAGATGCTCTGCTTCCTTGAACGCCTTTTCCATCACTTCCTTGAGCCTTGAAGATATGTATATCTGTCCAAGTGGGGTTGCGCCTGTGACCTTGGGCAAGCGGTCGATTTCCTTTTCGAGATCCGACTGCAATTGTTTTGTATCAACACCCAGTCTCCGCAGTATCTGGGCTGCAATGCCTTCTTCATCCTCCATAAAGGCCCATAAGAGATGCTCGGGCTGGAGCTCCTGGTTGCCTTTCCTCTCAGCAAGCCTCTGGGCCTCCTGCAGCGCCTCCTGGCTCTTTATCGTCAATTTGTCCATTCTCATAATTTCCTCCTCGTTTTAGGATGCCTTTTGCTCCGAAAACATGTGGGTTTCACCACCACTTTTTATTCCTCAAAAAACAATTTTCTCATCCGCTTCATAAAATCACTCCTGAGATCCTCCTCCAGAAACTGCATCATTTCGTCCATCTCCTTCTGAAGAACCTCCAGCCTGTGTCTCAGCCTGAGTATTACCTCGACCCCTGCCCTGTTCACCCCCATCTCCCTCGTGAGCCTGAGGATCATAGCGAGTTTCTCGACGTCTTCCTCGGAATATAACCTCGCCCTTTTAGTCCGCTGGGGCGTGACCAGCCCCTCCCTTTCATACAATCTGAGGGTCTGGGGATGTACCCCGAGCATCCGCGACACTACGCTGATCATGAATAACGGCTGCTTTTTATCCTTCGGGCCCGTCATTTATTAAACAACCCCTTTCGCGGATTTTCCCTGTATGAAGCCTCTATCTCCTTTAACGCCTCTTTTGCCCTGCTGCTCAAATCCTTTGGAACCGCTATCTTGATATTCACATACAGATTCCCTCTCACCCCTGTCTTCAGCGACGGAAACCCCTTGCCGGTGAGCTTAAACTTCTGCCCTCCCTGGGTTCCCGGAGGGATAGTCATCATCGTAACTCCGTCCATGGTCGGCACCTCTATCTTTGCGCCAAGGGCAGCCTCGCCAAAGGTAAGTGGCACTTCTATAGAGAGGTCATCCCCTTCCCTCCTGAAAACGGGGTGAGGCCTTACGGTTATTTCTATGTAAAGGTCGCCGGGAGGGCCGCCCCTTTCTCCGGCATTTCCCATGCCCTTCACCTTCACTCTTGAACCGTTGCCCACTCCGGCAGGTATCTTCACCTTGACCGGATCAGCAGAAATAACATTGCCCCTGCCTCCGCAGGCTTTGCATGCCTTCGTAATCTTCCTGCCGGTTCCGCTGCACTCAGGGCAGGTCTGCTGCATCCTGAAAAATCCCCGTGAGGACTGGAACATGCCGCTTCCTTTGCACCTGTGGCAGGTCTCTGATGATTCGGCGCCGCTTCCGCGGCACGTCTGACAATCAGCTTCCCGCTTGACCGTGAGTGTCCTATGAGTTCCCGTGAAGGCTTCCTCAAGGGAGACAGTAACGCCGGCGAGAGTATCTGCGCCCTTTGCATGATGTGCCCCGGCGCCGGCTGCCCTGTTGAAAATGTTGCCGAAGATATCACCCATCCCGAATTCGAATATGTCCTCGTACCTCGGTGTCTTGACGTCTTCATACCACGGTCCGCCGGCTTCAAAGGGCGCCCTGCCGAAGCGGTCATACTCCTCCCGTTTCTTCGGGTCGCTGAGTATTGTGTACGCCTCGTTTATCTCCTTGAATTTCTGCTCGGATGTCTTGTCGCCGGGATTCAGGTCAGGGTGGTATTTTCGCGCAAGTTTCCTGTAGGCCTTCTTAAGGTCATCCTGGGAGGCATCCTTCGGCACGCCCAGCATTTCGTAATAATCGTTCACTGTTGCCGGCATCTCTTTAAGCCCTCACATTCATATAATATATGTTGAGTCTATGTTTGTCAAGCATGTTTAGTCGAAGTAGACTATGCAATTCTTATTCCACTTTGCAGTCAAGATGACACTTTGTCATTCCGGCTTGTCCGGAATCTTTCTTTGTTTTCAGAAGGATTCCTGGCGCGCTCCGCTTGCAGGAATGACAATTTAAACGCTTAATGGAATTAATCGGGGAGAGGCGCAGAGTTATAAAGGGAAAGACTGAACCGGCTCCTTTTCCGAGAGCAGTTTTGTTCTTTTTATTGCTCCCATCAAGTAGTCCTTGAATTTATCGGGAAAGAGCCATTTAATCCCGAGCTTTTCAGCCCAGTGAATCAACCCCTGGTCAGCGGATATCAGAAGGGCGTCCAGTTCCATGGCGAGGAGGAGAAGGTCCACATCCTCTTTACTGTCAATGATCCCCTCCCTCAACGCCTCCCTGTATTTCCTTCTCAGCTCCTGGATGAGCTCATCAGGCCTTTTCTTCTCTGCGCTTCTTAATGTCTTCTCTGCAATCCGCAACCCCTTGTTTACCCTCTCCCTCATGTCTTCTATCAGCTCATAGAGGAGGAAGGCAGGCACTTTGAGTTCATGCCTTTTGGGCGGCTTCTGATGCAGGATCACGAGGAGGTCCCCGGGGATCCTGTCCTTTTCCACAAAATGGAGAAGTTCCTCAAAAATGGACGGAGGCATATAAAATTCGAGGATATGTATCTGCGCCGCCAGAAACAGGAAGGTCTCCAGGGCTTCTGTGGGTGTGTTCCCAAGGCTTGTGCGGACATCGGGGTTGACAAAAAGACTGGTATCCAGAACAACCTTATCCTGTCTTCGGCGCTCTTTGCACTCTTCGCTCATCGCGCTCACCCGCAGGCCCTTCAGGCCTCGCAGACCCCATAGAGATTAAACTGATAGGTGTCCCACTCCCGGCAATTGGGGCATCTTCCCGACCAGTCTTCCGAGGAATAACCGCAGCTCTGACAGCAATAAGGAAGCCTGAAAGGTTTCTTGACGTCGATCACCTTCTTAAACTCTTCAACAGCCTTCTCGCACTGATGACGCCTCAGATAGATGTTCCCCAGAAGCTGATGCAGCTCAGGATATGGGGCGCTGCCGGCGTCCACTGTAATGAGGGTGTCGTATGCATCATCCAGCATCTCGAGCCGGTAAAAGAGTTTCCCCATAAAGAAGCGAAGAGTCTGGTTCCGGGGTTCTTTCAGCGTACTGTTCCGGTAAAGGGTTATGAGTCTCCCGGGTTCGCCGAGATTAATGAGAAGATCCTCCATCCTGGCAAGGATTATGGTGGAGGAGGTCTGTTCAAACCCCTTTTGGAGGAGGGCGACGGCATTCTCGGATTCCCCTTCCCTGAGCATTGCCTCGGCAAGACCAAGATATGCCGGCACAAAGTTTTTTTCTAACCGGAGTATCGTCGTAAAGGCTTTTTTTGCCTTTTCCAGCGAGGCGGTCTCGAGGCTGTATCTGCCCTGTTCGTACTTGTATCCTATGAGATTCTTCTGCTCCCTCTGTCGGTCCTTCTCATTGTGCTCGCATTTTATAACGGTCCTCTGGATAGAGACGATATCGTCCCATTTTTCGCTTTTCTCAAGGAGTGACCGTTTCCGGTAAAGGGCAGTGAGGTTGTCCGGGTCCAGCCTGAGAATCTCGTCGAGATACATGATTGACTCAGCTCCACGTCCGGTCTTTTCCAGTATCCTCTCAAGGGAAAAGAGCACCTCAATATTCTGAGGCTGTAGATCCTTTGCCCTCTTATAGTAACTCAAGGCTTTTTGATAGTCTTCGTCCCCTGCGGCGATGTCGCCCAGTCTCAAGAGAGCATCCATGTGTGACGGTTCTTCCTGCAGTATGCTCTCGAGGGCGGACCCGGCTTCGTCTTCATTGTCGGCAAGCATGGCGTTCAGGGCCCTTGAATAGAGCTCCTGGATATGCATATCCCGTTTCTGCCTGCGCTGATACTGCCTGTTGTCAATGAACCGTTTGGTGTCCCTGATGAAAAAATAGACGAGCATTACCGCCATCCCAACAGCAAAAGACAACAGGATAAGGGCTATTTTCGGCATCTCGTACGCTGTCTTCGGGGCGACAGTGAACGTGATGGTCTCTTTGTTCAGGACGGCGAAATAACCGAGGGCCAGAAGCAATAATACAAACAATAAAAGCGCGAACTTACCCATCAGGATGAATACCTTTCGTCCCTGGAAGCCTGTAGATCCTCCGGGTGATGCGTGCGTCCAGCCTCGTCAACATCAATTCTCGGGGCATCCAGCCATAGTTTCTCCAGCTCATAGTAGGCCCTTGTCTCGTCTTCGAATATATGGACGATGACGTCGCCATAATCCATGAGCACCCAGTGGGCATAGCGCAGTCCCTCAATGGATAACGGTTTCAGCGCATGTTTCATGAATTCCGACTCGATATGTTCTGTGATTGCTTTCACCTGGGTTGTGCTTTCACCGGAGCAGATAACAAAATAATCCGTAAAGGCGGCCACTCCCTTCAGTTCAAGGACAAGGGTGTTTTTCGCTTTCTTTGCTAATGCTGACTGTGCTGCTTCCAGGGCCTTCTTCTTAGCTTCTAAAGGTAATCACTCCCTTCCTTAATACAGCTTATGAGAAATTATAAAGGATTCCACACTCTCTGGCAACAGGTATTTTATGCTCATCCCCTGTTTCACGAGCTTTCTTATGGCAGTCGCCGAGATATCCAGGGGGGTGACGTTCATAAGAAAGACCTCTCCTCCATTCTCAAGGACGGTCCTGTATACCTCGAGATTACCGCTTTCCAGGGCCGAAAATGCCTCTGCATCCAGGGCTACCCGGGAAGAAAGCCGCGTGAAGCCAAAGCCAGGCCGTGAGACCACCACAAAATTTGTGAGTTCAAGGAGCTTTTCCTGGTGATACCATAGGGGAATCTCGAGAAATGCATCGATCCCCAGAATAAAATAGGGCTTCTTTCCCGGATGCATCTCCCTCAGCTCAATCAGTGTATCCACCGTGTAGGACTTCCCGGTCTTTTTGCACTCGATATCCGAGATTTCGAAGAACGGATTCGACTCAATAGCCAGTCTGGTCATCTCGTAGCGGTATTCTGCTGCAGCCAGTTCCAGGTCCTTCAGCGGAGGATTTCCCGAGGGGATAAAGAGTATCTTTTCCAGGCCCATACGTTCCCTCACTTCCTCGGAGACCCTGAGGTGCCCGTAGTGCACTGGATTAAATGTCCCGCCCAGTATGCCGATCTTACCGTCGCCCATAGCAGCTAAGCTTCTTTCTTCCCGAAAACCAGTACTGCATCATCCATCATCGCTTCCCTGATATCCCGGAGTCCGGCTTTCGAAAGCCACCTCTTGATTTCTGACGGTGAATAGCACCTTCCGGCCGGCGTATTCACAAGCATATTTATAGAAAACAGCGCGCTCTGGACAGGGGACGCCCTGTTTTCCCGGAGATAAAATTCCTGAACCACGATCCTGCCGTGTGGATTCAGGGCATCCCTGGATTTTTCGATGACCTGCAGACTCTCCCTCTCGGAACAGGAATGGAGCACCTGACTGATGAAGACGAGGTCATAGCCCTTGCCTATGTCATCGTAAAGAAAATCTCCCTGAAGAAAGCCTATGCTTTTAACCCCGGCCTTTTTGATGACCGACCTGGATAGCTCAACGGTCTCCGGCCTGTCAAAGAGGGTCACCGAAACTCCCTTTCCGGCCATTTCCATTGCGTAGGTGCCTGGACCTCCGCCCAAATCCAGCGCTTTTTTCACTCCGCGCAATCCCACAGTTTTGATAACCTTCCCGGCCTTGAGCACCGCAAGGTTGTGCATCCCCTTAATGAAAGAGGCGTGGTCATGCTCTGCATGATGGGGTTTCCCTGTTCTTACCACCTCGTCAAGGCCGGACCAGTTCTTCCATAGGACATCGGCGTGCCGCAGGATATCGCCCTGGTAATAAGGGCTCTCGCCGGTCAGAAAACGATTGGATATCCCTGTGTTCTTATAGCGCGATGCGGCTTTTCTTAAGAGGCCGAGCCCGGTCAATGCATCCAGGAGTATCTCCGTTGCCCTCCTGTCGGTCCTGAGAATACCGGCCAGATCCTTCGCAGTTTTTGGGGTTTTCAGATATTCAAAGACCCTGTAGTTATTTGCGGTCAATATTACGCGTGATGACCAGAAACCGCTCCATAATCTCCTCAGTTCCTTTGCTTCATCAAGCATCCCGGGCATTATTCAATCCCCATCTTCTTCAGCGCCTCATCGGCCGAACTTTTCGGTGACGGCGCATCCTCCGGCAGGTAGAACATCACTCCTCCTTTTACCGGCCGTATGACGATCTTCCCTTCCTGGGCCAGACGGTTGGTCACTTCAACCGGGTTTTCGCCGGTAAAGTATTTCTTAAATGCCTCGTTAAATCCGGAATACACAGAGTGGATCCCCTTGTACCCTTCCTTCCTCAGGCTCACAATGGCCTTTTTAACAAACTCCTCATGACTCATTTTCTCTGACATGTCGTCGTCCTCCTTTACTTGGTTTAGATTAAGTAACGTCACTTTCCGGCTCTTCGATATCTTCTAATAATGAAATCGGTTCAGGTGAAGGCAGTTCCTGAACGTTCTTCAATTTCCTTTCAATGGTGCGCGACTTGCTTGCCGCATCTGCAACCGTATTCCTTGCCTCGTCCAACTTCTTTCGCGTCCTTTCAAGGATGTCGCCAAATTTGCCGAATTCGGTTTTTACTGCGCCAAGCAACATCCATACTTCACTCGAACGTTTCTCTACGGCTAATGTCCGGAATCCCATCTGAAGACTGTTGAGCAATGCGGCTAACGTTGTCGGACCGGTGATGATAATCTTAAAATCTCTTTGCAGGGTTTCAATCAAACCAGGCCTTCTTACAACTTCCGCATAAAGTCCTTCTACGGGTAAGAACATGATTCCAAAATCCGTAGTATGAGGGGGGTCGATATACTTATCCGTTATATCCTTTGCAAATTTCTTTATATTACCTTCAAGAAGTTTTGCCGCTTCTTCGGCTGCCGCAGGATCTCCATGCTCATAAGCGGCTATGAGCGCATCATAATGCTCTCGAGGAAATTTGGCATCCAGAGGTAAATAAACAACTTCTCCGTAGTCGTCTTTGCCCGGGAGTTTAATCGCAAACTCGACATGTTCCCGACTCCCCTTTTTTGTCGCTACATTCTTTGCATATTGTTCGGTGGTTAATATCTGCTCTAAAATATTGCCTAGTTGAATTTCTCCAAGTATTCCTCTGGTCTTT